>NC_018513.1:2204144-2519021 GCF_000292915.1 Burkholderia cepacia GG4 | reverse complement strand
GCTGCGTGTATTCGATACGAGCGGCTCGGTGCAGACGCTTCGCATCGACAGCGACTCGCCGGCGAGCGCGGCATCGCTCGCGCGCGCGCGGGGCCTTCGCGTCGTATCGGTCAGCACGGACTCCGGGCGCCAGCGGCGCGGCGCGAACCGGTTCGGGATACCGGGTGCGCGGTTCGACGTCGACATGTTCGCGCGCGAGTTGGCGGCGCTGCTCGATGCGGGTGTCGGCCTCGTCGACGCATTGCGCACGCTTGGCGGCAACGCGCGGCGCGAAGCGTCCGCACAGGTGTGTCGCGACCTGCTGCGGCAACTCGAGGAAGGGCAGTCGCTGTCGGCGGCGCTCGAGCACGCGAGCCCGATCTTTCCGCCGGTACTGGTGGCGTGCGTGAAGGCGAGCGAGCAGACCGGCGGCCTGGCCGACAGCCTGACGCGCTATTCGCACAATAGCGCGACGCTGCGCGAGTTGCGCGCGCGGGTCGTGTCGGCGGCGATCTACCCGACGGTGCTGCTGTTCGTCGGTGCGGCCGTCGTGCTGTTCCTGCTCGGCTTCGTGGTGCCGCGCTTCGCGACGCTGCTCGAACACAGCGGGCGCGAACTGCCGCTGATGTCTCGGCTGCTGATGGCGTGGGGCAGCATGGTGCATGCGCACGGCCCCGAGCTGACGGGCTGCCTCGCGGTCCTGGCGGTGGCCACCGGTGTCGCACTGCGGCGTCCGGCACTGCGCATCTGGCTCGCCGATCGTCTGCTGGCGCTGCCCGGCATCGGGCAACACTTCCGCGTGTTTCGCCAGTCGCAGTTCTATCGCACGACGGCGATGCTGGTCGACGGCGGCATTCCCGCCATCCGCGCGTTCGACCTCGCGCGCGGCCTGGTCGGCCGCGCGGACCAGGCCGCGCTTGCGGGCGCGCTGCAGCAGGTCCGCAATGGCGCGAAGATTTCCGATGCGTTCCAGCAGGCCGGCCTTGCGAACGCGATCGGCTACCGCCTGTTGACGGTGGCCGAAAAGACCGGCGGGCTCGGGCCCGTCCTCGACCGGATCGCCGCGTTTCAGGAAGCACAGGTGTCGCGCACGATCGACCTGATTTCGAGACTGATCGAGCCTGCAATGATGATCGTGATCGGCGTGGTGATCGGCGGAATCGTCGTGTTGATGTACATGCCGATCTTCGAGATCGCGTCGAGCATTCAGTAGGCCGTCCTGGAGACGCGCGTGGACACCGTTACTTCCTCCCCCGACCACCATCCCGACCCGGATGCCGAACTGCGCGACCTGCTTCGCACGCTCGGCGAACGGCACGGTTCCGGCATTCGCGCACTCGAGGCGTTGACGGCGCAGACGGCGCTGGGCGCGGACGAGATGCGCGAGCGGCTCGCCTCGCAGTTCCGGATGAAGCCGATCGGGATACGCGAGCTGAACCGCCTGGAGCCGGATTTCGAGCTGGTGCCGTTCGTCGAGGCGACGGCGCGCCTCTGCGTGTGCCTGCGCGATCCCGAGCGCGGCGTGCTGCTGTTCGCGATCGCCGATCCGCTCGATGCCCGCACGCGCGGCTGGGTCGAGCACCGGATGCGTGCGCATCCGGCGCTGCCGTACGGCTGGGCGCTCGCGAGCGCGGGCGACCTGGGTGCCTATCTCGCCGTGCGCGAGAAGGACATCCGCGCGATGGATTCGCTCGCGTTCGACGATCCGATCCAGAGTGCGCCCGATCCGGCGTCGCTCGCGTTGACGCTGCAGGGCATCAGTAGCGACGACAGCCCGGTGGTGCGCCTGCTCAATTCGACGATCTACGACGCGCTCAAGATGCTGGCGAGCGACATTCACCTCGAATGCCGCGCGAACGGATTGATGATCAAGTGCCGGGTCGACGGCGTGCTGACGGTGGTGGGGCGCGTGGAGGGCCGCGACGTCGCGGACCAGGTGCTGTCGCGTGTGAAGGTGATTTCCGAGCTCGATATCGCGGAGCGCCGCATTCCGCAGGACGGGCGCTTCAAGGCGATGTATGCCGGACGCGAGATCGATTTTCGCGTGTCGATCATGCCGAACCAGTTCGGCGAGGACGCGGTGTTGCGGATTCTCGACCGCTACCAGCTGTCCCAGTCCGCAGGCGGCCTGACGCTCGAGGCGCTGGGATTCCAGCCCGGCGACACGCGCTTCATGAGGTCGATCGCGTCGATGCCGTACGGGATGCTGCTCGTCACGGGCCCGACCGGCAGCGGCAAGACCACGACGCTTTACGCGATCCTCACTGAAATCAACAACGGACTCGAGAAGATCGTGACCATCGAGGATCCGGTCGAGTACCAACTGGGCGAGATCCTGCAGATTCCGGTCAACGAGGCGAAGGGCCTGACGTTCGCGCGCGGATTGCGCTCGATCCTGCGGCACGATCCGGACAAGATCATGGTCGGCGAAATCCGCGATCCCGAAACCGCGCAGATTGCCGTGCAGGCCGCACTGACCGGCCACCAGGTGTTCACCACCGTGCACGCGAACAACGTGTTCGACGTGATCGGCCGGTTCACGAACATGGAGGTCGATCCGTACAGCTTCGTGTCGGCGCTCAACGGCGTGATCGCGCAGCGGCTGCTGCGTCAGTGCTGCCCGGACTGCCTCGCCGAGGACACGGCGGACCCGGATGCGCTCGCGCGCTCGGGCATCGACCCGGACACGGCCGGCAGCTACCTGTTTCGCCGCGGTACCGGGTGTGCGATGTGCCGCGGCAGTGGCTATCGCGGCCGGCGTGCGATCGCGGAGGCATTGCGCATGAACGACGAACTGCGGCAACTGCTGTCGGAGCGCGCGCCGCTCGGGCATATCAAGGCGGCGGCGCTGCGCTACGGCATGACGACGTTGCGGGCGTCGGCGATCGACCTGGTGAGGCGGGGCGAAACGACGCTCGAGGAGATCAATCGTGTCACCATGGTCGAATAATCCGCTTGCGATCGGCGTCGGAACGCGCGAGATCGTCGTCGGCATCCGCCCACCCGCACTGTGGCGGCCGGGCCGGCGCGGGTTCGTCGCCGATCCGCTGAGCGTCGTCATTCCCGACGAATGCTTCGGGATCGAGACGGCGGTGCTCGATGCCCTGCGTGCAGCGCTTGCCGCGACGCCCGGTAGCGACGGCGGCGCGAAGCGGCCGCAAGCGCGCGGCGCGCACATCGTGCTCGACGATTTCTGGTGTTGCCACGCGATCCTGCGCGGCGACTTCCGCGCGCTGCACGCACGCGAACTCGAGGAAATCGCCCTCGCGCATTTCTCTGACACGTATGGGGTCGCCGCCGAGTCGCTGGTCACGCGCTTCTGCGTGCGGCAGGGCGGCCGTGCGCTCTTTGCCAGTGCGCTGCCGCGCACGCTGTACGACGGCATTCACGAGACGGGCGCAGCCGGCGATGTCCGCATCCGCTGTCTGCGCGCAGGGCTTCCGGAGACGCTGAATCGGGTCGCGGTGAAGATCGACGGCGATGCAATGCTGCTCGTCGTTGGCGAAGCGTTGCTGCAGGCGGTCATGATCGAGCGTGGCGAGTGGGCCGCGTACGATGCGCAGCGCCTCTTTCCGGGCGAGTCCGGCGATGCGTCGCGGCTTGCCGAGCTCGCCGAGCAACTGTTCGAGCGCTCGGCGACGCGCTCGGGCCTGAAGCGCGACGACTGCCACGTCTATCTGTCCGGCGTCGACACGGACGCCGCGCCGTTCGAGGCACGCTTTGCCGCGGCCGTCCTGCCGGACCGCGCGGCGCTCGATGGTTCGCCTGCGCGCCGGTTGCTGGAGTACGCGTCATGATCCGCACGCTCGACATCGATTTTTGCCGGCGCCGCGCCCGCATCGGCACGAGCGGCGCGATCCTGCTCGGCGTCGCCGTGTTGGTGTGGGGCGTGTGCGCCGTCCGGCTCTGGCACGCGTATGCGGAAAATGATCGCGTCAGGGAGAGCCTGGCGGTCGTCCAGCATCGCACGTTCGCGCAGCAACACGTCACGAAGCCGCCGCCGACCGCGGCCGCCCGGCTGGCGGAAAAGCAGAGCCAGGCCGTGCTGGGCGAATTGACCGTGCCGTGGCAGACGCTCTTCTCGATCGTCGAGGACTATCCGGGCCATGACGTCGCACTGATCGGCATCGACCAGAACCCGTCACAGGGCCAGATTCGCATCACGGCCGAAGCGAAGGACCCGGACGCGATGATCGCGTACCTGAAGTACTTGCAGACGAGCGTCGTGCTGCGCGAGGCGACGCTCAACGGTCATCTCGTCGAGGACAACGTGGCGGGCAAGCCGGTGCGTTTCCAGATCACGGCCGTCTGGAGGAAATCATGAAAGCCGATCGTTTGGCGGACCGCCTGCTCACGCTTCGCTTCGAGTGGCGACGCGCATTCGGTCTGCCGGGGCTCGCCGGGATGCTGATGCTCGGCGCCGCAGCCATCACGTATGCGGCGATCGCCAGCGTGGAGTCCGACACGCGCGCGATGCAGGCGCCAGCCGGTGTGGTGCGGGCCGCACGCAGCCATCGTCCGGCCGACACGCCCGGCGCGGCGGCGGACGCGACGACGCTCGATACGTTGCCGGGGCTCTTTCCGCGTTTTTCGCAAAGCGCGGACGACATCGCGTCGATCTTCGAGCAGGCGCGCGACAGCCATCTGACGCTCGGGTCCGCCGAGTATCAGGTGACGACCGAGCCGGGTGCGCGCTTCGCGCGCTACCAGGTGCTGCTGCCCGTGAAGGATGAATACGGCGCGATCCGGCATTTTCTCGCATCGGTGCTGAATAACGTGCCGAACGCGGCGCTGCAGGAAATCCACGTCGAGCGTCCGGCCGTGGGCAGCAGCATGCTCGACGCGCGGGTGCGTTTCGAGCTCGTCTATCGGAGCGCCCAGCCATGATCTCCGCCGTCATGAAGCCCGCTTCGCGCAATCGGCTCGTACTCGCGCTGGGATGCCTCGTCGTCGCCGGCACCGGATATCGCGTGCTGGTGGCGGCGATGCAGCAACCGGCGCCGGCGCCGGCGGCTGCAAGCGTCGTCGTCCATCGCGATGGTGCGCGCGCGGCGCCCGCGCCGGCACGCGCGCGTGTCGCGGCTGCCGCTCATGCCGCGGCGCCTGCGCCCGCGTCGCATGATGCGGCGGCGACCCCGCGGGAAAAGCTCGCCGCATTGCGTGCGCCCGTGTCCGTCGAAGCGGCACACGATCCCTTCACGGCGTCGTCATGGCTGCCGCCGCCGCCCGTCGTGCCGCCGCCGCCCGAAACGCGTCCGGCGCCGCCGACCGCGCCGCCGGTGCCGTTCGTCTATCTCGGCCAACAGGATGCCAAGTCAGCGAAGCCTCACGTGTTTCTCGGCAACGGAGATCAGTTGCTGATCGTTTCTCCGGGCGACGTGATCGACAGCCAGTATCGCGTCGACTCGGTGTCCGAGTCGAACGTGGTGATCACCTATCTGCCGCTGAACCAGACCCAGATGGTGCCCATTCCAGTGGAAGGAAAGTAAATGGAAACCATACATACACGGGGTGCGCGCCGCAATGGGGAAGGCGGCCGGTCGACACGCCTTTGCTCCGCCCCCCCGGCCGATGCGCGACCGGCGCCGGCGAGCCGGTGCGCGACGAAACGCGCGCTGGCGATCGCCGTGGCGCTGCTCGCATGCGGCGGCTGTGCGCATGTGCCGAACGTTCACGACGATCCGACCAACGCGCAGGTGAAGATCGACGCATTGCACGACCGCAACGAAGCAGTCGACGAGCTGCTCGACAACGCGGAGGCGTTTCGCCAGAAGAACGAGTTCGACGACGCGGCGCGCTCGGTCTACATGGCGAAGCAACTCGATCCGACCAGCGAGCGCGCGCGCCGGATCGGCACGATGATCGAGCAGGACCGCAAGCATCTTGCGATCCTGCAGGAAGCGGACCGCATGATGAAGCGCGGTTCGTACGCGCAGGCAGCCGAACGCGTGCATCGCGTGCTGGTCGAGGATCCGGCCAATACGATGGCGACGCGGATGCAGGCGGAACTCGACGAAAAGCGCCGCCAGCAACACGCGGAGCGCGACGACAAGCTCGCGGCGTCATCGATCATGCGCACGCCGGTGTCGCTGCAATTCCGCGACGCGAACGTGCGGATGGTGTTCGAGGCGTTGTCGCGGACGTCCGGGCTGAATGTCATTTTCGATCGCGACGTGCGCGCAGACCTGAAGACGACGATCTTCGTGCAGAACGCGTCGTTGCAGGACACGGTCGACATGATCCTGTTGCAGAACCAGCTCGACAAGAAGCAGATGAACGCGAACACGCTGTTCATCTATCCGGCGACGCCGGCCAAGGAGCTCGAATACCAGGAGCTCAAGGTGCGTACGTTCCAGTTGTCGAACGTCGACGCGAAGCAGATCCAGTCGCTGCTGAAGAGCCTGTTGAAGGTGAAGGAGGCCGTGATCGACGAGCGCGCGAACACGGTGACGATCCGCGGCACGCCGGACATGATCAAGGTGGCCGACGAGATGATTGCCGCCCAGGACTTGCCGCAGCCGGAGGTGATGCTCGAGGTCGAGGTGCTGGAGGTATCGCACGACCGGATGTCGCAGTTGGGTATCAACTGGCCCAATTCGTTTACGGTGTCGACGCCGAGCTCGGCCGATACATGGGGGGTGCTGCACCATCTGCCGATCAATGCGCTGAACGTCAGCAGCCTGTCGGCCACCGCGGACTTCAAGCTGACCGATACCGACGCGAATCTGCTCGCGAGTCCGCGCATCCGCGCGCGCAACAAGGAGAAGGCGCGCATCATGATCGGCGACAAGGTGCCCGTGATTTCCAGCTCGAGCACGCCGAGCACCAGTGGCCCGTCGTTTACGCAGATGATCCAGTACCTCGACGTGGGCATCAAGCTCGAGGTCGAGCCGGAGGTCTATCGCGACGGCGACGTCGGCATCAAGCTGAATCTTGAAGTCAGCAACATCACCAACACGATCTCGAGCGGCAACTCGCAGGGGCTGAGCTCGCTCGCGTATCAGATCGGTACGCGCAGCGCGTCGACCAGCCTGCGGCTGCGGGACGGCGAAACGCAGATCATGGGTGGCCTGATTTCGGACGAGGACCGCCGCAACGCGAACAAGGTGCCGGGTCTCGGCCAGTTGCCGGTGCTCGGCCGCCTGTTCTCGGATCACGGCGGCGATCACAAGAAGACCGAGATCGTGCTGCAGATCACGCCGCATATCGTTCGGCCGCAAGTTGCGGCGGATGCGGACACGCAGGAAGTGTGGTCGGGCACCGACGTCAACGTGCACGCCGATCAGCTGCTTGTCGATCGGATCAATGACCTGTTGATGAAAGGTAACCTCGTGATCTTGTTACGCATTGTCGAATGCGTGCCCCTTGAGCGCCTTGAGCGCGGCGACGTGTCGTCGCCATCATTTTAAGGCCGGTTTCCGTCACCCTCTTTCTTAACGGGGTCGATCGTCGCGATGGTTTCGGGTTTCAAGTTCAGCCTGGTCGCCGGGCAACATGATCATTTGTTCACTTTGGTGTGATCGGTGACCATTGACTCTCCTGAGCTTTTGGGGGGTTGCGTATGTGTTTTGTTTTCCGCCAGGGTCCCGGCCTGCATGTCGAACTGGTTGGACGTACCCACAAATCCGGCGATCTGCGGGTCTGTCCATTGCGTCCTTGCGCAGGGGCGGACCAGCGGGGAGTGAAAAGCAATGCCAAACCGCCCAAATTGTTTATGAATGTCATGTGATTTCTCCAGACCAATGAAAACAAATCGATCATCGCCCTCGGTCCACGACTGAAGGTTCTGCGCCAATCCAACTCACCAATTTCCGCCGTGATCAAGTAGGGTCACGAAAAAAACGCCTCTGTCACCGTGCTGAATGCGAAGATATGGACATCTGTCTATGTTCATCAAATGGCTCCCCAAGGTTCTCGGTTGTCTTGGGATATAGGGAACCGTGCGCGGTTTACTGTTCGGTGTGACGGGCGTGATGCCCAGCCTTCTCGCGCCGCAGCTGTTGATCCAGCCGGGCGACGGGCAATGAAGTGGCGCCCGCAGCGGGCACCACCGTGACGCCGGTTGCGTCGCCGGCACCGGCCGAGCCGGCTGCCGCGGCGGCCGCCGCGCCGGCGGCGCCACCCCCGACGCTGCAGATGCCGGCGGGCGATATCCCGAGCGAAAACCCGCTTCGCCCGGTCGGGAAGTGAGCCGTGGCCGCCCGCAACGCAGCGACGCGCGTCGGCCGCATCGGCCGGCGCGGCTTCACGTTGATCGAGATGGTCATCACGCTCGCGCTCGTGTCGATCCTCGCGCTCGCGATCATGCCGTTTTCCGAACTGATCGTGCAGCGTCAGAAGGAGCAGGAGCTGAGCGCCGCGTTGCGTGAGATCCGCACTGCGCTCGATGCGTACAAGGACGCGTGCGATGCGGGGCAGATCGACAAGGAGGCGGAAGCGTCCGGCTATCCGCCGTCGCTGACCGTGCTGGTGACGGGCGTGAAGAACGCCCGCGACCCGAAGGGCGGCCTGGTGATGTTCCTGCGCCGGGTGCCGCGCGATCCGTTCTTCACCGGCGATCCCGATACGCCCGCCGAGGACACCTGGGACGTGCGCGCGTACGGCACGCCGCCGGACCCGGCGGCCGACGCGGCCCCCGCCGGCATGGAGGCCGGCAAGGACGTGTTCGACGTGACCTCGAAATCCGCCCGCGTCGGCATCAACGGCATTCCGTACAAACAATGGTGACGGTTCATCATGAAACCCGCTCGCATGCGCAGGATCCGCGGCTTTACGCTGATCGAAATCGTGGTCGTGATGGCCATCATCGGGCTGCTTCTGACGTTGGCCGTGCCGCGCTACATGCACAGCATCGAGCGCGGCAAGGAACAGGTGCGGCGGCAGAACCTCGCGGTGATGCGCAATGCGATCGACCAGTATTACGGTGACAACGGGCAATACCCCGAGACGCTCGACGAACTGGTCGCGAAGCACTATTTGCGTGCGGTGCCGGTCGATCCGGTGAATGGCGACGACAAATGGGCGACGATCGCATCGCCGGACGAGACCCAGCAGGGCGTCTACGACGTGGGGCCCGCGAGCAGTGCGCAAGGCGCGCCGCCGGCTGTGGCGGGACCGGCGGGCGCGGGCGGAGCGGCGAAATGAGCCGGTCCGGCCGCGCCGCGGGGATCGCACGCACGCGTGCGATGCATGCCCGCCTGCGCGGCGGGCGGCAGCGCGGGCTCGTGCTGCTCGCGCTGCTGATCGCGCTGATGCTGATGTCGATCGCGCTGGCCGGCGCGCTCGATGTCTGGTCGCTGCAGCGGCGCCGCGAACAGGAGCGGCAATTGCTGTTCGTCGGCGACCAGTACCGGAGGTCCATTATCGGGTACTACCGTCTCGCGCGCGCGTACCCGCAAACGGTCGACGACCTGCTGGACGATACCCGCTTCGCGAAGCCCATGCATCATCTGCGCCGCGCGTATCCGGATCCGGTCAGCGGCAAGAACGACTGGTCGTTCCTGTGGCGGGCCGACCGGTTCTACGGCGTATCCAGCAGCTCGGATGGCGCGACGATCAAGCGCGCGGGATTCCCGCAGCGCTATCTGGACTTCGAGGGCGTCGAAACCTATCGGCAATGGAAGTTCCTGTACCTCGCACCGGGGCTGGCCGCGCCGGTCGACGCAGCGTCGGCGGCCGTGCCGGCGCGGCCGGCCAGTGCGCCGAGCCTGTCCGGGTTTCCGGGCGGCTCGCTGCCCGGACAGCTGCCGGGCGGCCTGCATTGACGCGTGTTCGGCAACGCGCGACGCCGACCGCGCGCAAAAAAAAGCGCGACGCCCGCAATGGGCATCGCGCATAAACCGGCGTGGAGCGCCGACGAATGAAACGTGACGAAGAAGCGAGGCGCAGCGCGCCCCGATGGACCGGTCAGGCCTTCGCGAGCTTGATGCTGGTCGGCTCGGCCGTCAGGTAGCCGACGCTTGCGCCGAAGCGGTCCTTGAAGTTCGCGCGCACGAGCGGATCGAGCGTCGGCTTGACCTTGTCGTGCAGCGGCGACTCCCAGTCGCCCGCGTGCTGGAAGTTGCTCATGATGTAGGTCCAGCCGTTGATCTCGTCGACCGCGTGCAGGCCCGTCGATTCGGCGCCGGCCGGGCACGACAGCACGCGCGTGAGCGCTTTCGTGTCGACGTTGTACGCCCACAGGAAGTTGTTCACGTGCATGCCCGAGTCTTCGCCGATGAAGAGCGTGCGCAGCTTCTCGGAGAACTTCAGGTTGTCGGGGTTCGCGATCTTGTCCGGGTTCGCGAGGTTGCCGAGCGCATCGGCCGCGGCGAGGTCCTCGCCGACGAGCGCGGCCGGTGCGCCCATGTCGACCGGCACCCACTCGCTGTCGATCGCGCCGCCCGACGTGTCGCGCTGGCCGGCCTTCAGGTTCAGCGCGTAGACGGCGCCCGCGGCGATCTTCTTGTCCACCGCGACGTCGCGCGACACCGCATTGCCCTTGACCATCGACGTCTCGATCCGCGACATCGCCGTGTAGACGATCTTGTCCTTCGCGTCGACCGTCGTGCCTTCGAGCTTCGTGAACGCCATGCTGCCGCCGATCAGCGCCGCATAGCGGTGCGTCTCGAGGAACGCGGCCGCCTTTTCCATCCCGGGCTTCACGCGCATCCAGTTGAACTTGCCGCCGAAGTGGATCTTCGTGTAGCTCGCGTCGTTCGGGTCGGTCGTCGTCAGGTCCATGATGTCCGACGCCTTCAGCGTGTTCGCGAGCGTCTCGATCTCGTTGCTCGTCGCGTGGCCGATCTTGAGCCACGTGAGCGTCGCGCTACCTGCGCCGGCCGACGACGTCTGCGTCCACTTCGCGACGAACAGCGTGCCGGCCGACAGGTCGGCGGCCTTGTCGGCGACGAACATGAACAGGCCGCCGTTGGTGGCGTCGTCACCCATCATCACGGTGCGCTGGTCCGGCATCACCTGGATCAGCTCGTGCGAGATGCGGCCGAGGCAGTAGTGCTTCTTCACCGTGCCCGTGCCGTCCGGGTTCACCGTGATCTCCGGCAGATGACCGTAGTGGTAGGGGTTCGCCTTCGTCTCGTCGCCGAACGTGTTCTTGCTGAATGCCTTGAACTGCGCGTCGGTCGCGGCCTTCGTCGCGTCCGGCTCGTATTCCTCGCTCGACAGGTGCGTGCCCCACGGCGACAGGCTCGCGCCGCAGGTGATCCACAGGCCGTGCGCCTTCGACGTGTCGACGTTGTGGTACTTGACGACCTTCAGCGCGCCGCTCGCCGGATCCTGGTCGAGCGTGAGCACCGCGATCGGCGACGGCAGCTGGCCGTACTGCGACGCGCTCGCCTGGTCGCGCGTCGTGTATTCGAACTGCACGACCGCGAACACCGTGTTGCCCTTCACGCCGGCCACGTTCGCGTTCTTCAGCGTCAGCAGCGAGCTGCCGTCCGGGCAGTCGGAATAGAACTGGCGCTCCTTGCCGGCCACCGAGCGGTCGATGATCGGCTGGTTGTTGATGTCGTAGTAGCCGCCCGCGAGCGTCGTGCCGCCCTTGCCGTCCGGCACCAGGTCGCCCGTCACGAAGAACGGCCGGTACGCGAGCTTGAAGTTGCGCGACGAGCCGTCGGAGAACGACACCGCCAGCGTGGAGCCGACCGTCGTCGTGGCCATCGCGGCCGCGTTGTCGAGCGTGGGCGCGGCCATCGCCGAGAACGCCGCCGACGTGAATGCAGCGGCGGCAGGCGTTGCCGCCGGATTGTCGTCGCCGCCGCAGCCCGTCAGCAGTGCCGGCAGCGCGAGGCCGGAGAGCGGCAGCATGGGCGCGCCGGCGAGAATCTTCAGGGCTTGACGACGGGAAGCATTGGGCAACGCGGGCATGTGGAGTCCAGTTTCGGTTGTTGGAAGAATGGCCTTCGCGAAGCAGGCGATCGGCAAGCTTCGTGAAGGCATATTGAAAACTGGACGGAAGTGTAGGGATGCTAGATGAAAGTTTTTTGAATTGAAACCGTAATGATGCGTCGGGCATCCGTCAGGTGTAGTGCCGGACGCCCGTCGCAGGATCGATCGTGCCAGGTCGTGTTCAGTCGCGTTCGGGCGTCGCCGAGATGCGATGGATCGACAGGTCGGCGCCGTCGAATTCGGCTTCGCGATCGAGGCGCAGGCCGACGGTCGCCTTCAGCGCGCCGTACACGAGCGCGCCGCCCGCGGTGGCGATCACGATGCCGCCGAGCGTGCCGATGAGCTGCGACATGAACGACACGCCGCCAAGGCCGCCGAGCGCGGGCACGCCGAACACGCCGGCCGCGAGGCCGCCGAGCGCGCCGCACATGCCGTGCAGCGGCCACACGCCGAGCACGTCGTCGATGCGCCACTTGTTCTGCACGCAGGTGAACATCGCGACGAACAGCGCGCCGGCCGCGGCACCCGTGACGAGCGCGCCGATCGGGGGCATCACGTCGGAACCCGCGCAGACTGCGACGAGGCCTGCGAGCGGGCCGTTGTACGTGAAGCCGGGATCGTTGCGGCCCGCCATCCACGCGGCGAGCGTGCCGCCGACCATCGCCATCAGCGAGTTCACGGCGACGAGGCCGCTGATCTTGTCGAGGGTCTGCGCGCTCATCACGTTGAAGCCGAACCAGCCGACCGCGAGCACCCACGCGCCGAGTGCGAGGAACGGGATGTTCGACGGCGGATGCGCGGCGATCCGGCCGTCCTTCGCATAGCGGCCGTGGCGCGCGCCGAGCAGCAGCACGGCCGGCAGCGCGACCCAGCCGCCGAATGCGTGCACGACGACCGAGCCCGCGAAATCGTGGAACGGCGCGCCGAATGCATGCGTGAGCCAGTCCTGCACGCCGAAGCGGTCGTTCCATGCGATCCCTTCGAAGAACGGATAGATGAAGCCGACGATGATCAGCGTCGCGACCAACTGCGGGTTGAATTTCGCGCGTTCCGCGATGCCGCCGGACACGATCGCCGGGATCGCCGCCGCGAACGTCAGCAGGAAGAAGAAGCGCACGAGTGCGTAGCCGCTGTGCTGCGACAGCGTGCCGATGTCGTCGAAGAACTCGACGCCGTACGCGATCGTGTAGCCGATGAAGAAGTACGCGAGGGTCGACACCGAGAAGTCGACCAGGATCTTCACGAGCGCGTTGACCTGGTTCTTCTTGCGGACCGTGCCGAGTTCGAGGAATGCAAAGCCCGCGTGCATCGCGAGCACCATGACGGCGCCGATCAACAGGAACAGTGTATCGACGCCGGATTTCAGACCATCCATGCCGTGGCTTCCTTGCGCAAAAATCGGGCAAGGAACGCAAGTATCGAGCCAACTTGGGGAGCGATTGCGTGGAATTGGTGCGGAGGGCCGTGCGGTGCGGCATTCCGGTGAAACGTGCACGGTTGCGGGGCAGGCCGTGCGCGGCCGGGGTGTTGCAGCCGGTGCACGCGCGTGGTGCGAAGCGTGCGGGACTGGTGCGTGCGATGCGCGGCGTGGTGCGCCGCGATGCACCGGTCTGGCGCGTCAGCGGCGCGCGAACAGCATGCGCGGCCGGCGCAGCCGCAGCGCGCACGCCGACCAGTACGTGGCGACGGTCGCGAGCCCGAGCGCGGCGAACGCGAGCGCCGCGAAGCCCGCAAGCGACTGGCCGTCGCCGTCGGCGCCGAGGATGCCTTGCGCGACGATCAGCGCGGCCGTCCAGAAGCCGATCACCGCCTGGGCGAGCAGGCGCGCGCACGCGACACGGCGCGGGCGCCCGGCCGCGCGCAGGCGCGATGCGGACGGTGAGCGCAGACACAGGAGCAGGGTGGTGGCGAGCACGGCGGCCAGCGCGATGAACCAGTCGATGAGGAAAGCCATGAATACGCGGGAAGCGGGTGGAGCAGATTGAATCCTGTCCACTTTAGTGTCGCCACGCCTGCGATTGAATCAGACGAATCCGAAATTGAAAGGCATTTTTAATCGCGAGTCGTCAGTGGCCAGGTTCCGCAGGCGGTATCATCGACGTCGGTCCAACCATTCAGGCCGTGCGACGCGCGGCCGGAGATTGCTGATGAAGATGAATACTTGGCGGGCACGTGGCGTGCCCGGGGCCGTGCTGGCGGCCGCGACCGTCGGTGCGGTGCTGTTGCTCGCGGGCTGCGAGAAATCCGGCGCGCCGGCCACGCAACCCGATACGGCCGCGAGCGCGGCTGCCGACGCCGCGAGCAATGCGGCCAAGGCGCTCGACCAGGTGGCGAGCACCGTCAACCAGCAGATCAATGCCGCGAAGGCCGGCATCGCGACGGCGGCATCGGCCGTGCCGCCGCTGTCCGCGAGCGGTCTCGCGTCCGCCGCGCAGGCGCAGATCGATGCGGCTGCATCCGCGGTGGTCGCGCATGCAGCGTCCGAAGCCGGCGCGAAGATCTCGGAGGCCGGCAAGAAGCTCCAGCAGTGGAGCCAGCAGAATGCCGCCGGCGCGAAGCCCGCCAGCGGCGAGTGACGGCGCGCTTGCGCAATCCGCTAAATGTAATTATAGTGGTTACACATTGTCGCCGGCTGCGGTTCGGGCCGGCGTCGCCGAGTGAGTGAGGAATGAATACCAGCAGCCGGTTCGCGTTTGCCGTTCACGTGCTTGCCTTGCTGTCGATGCAGGAAGGCGTGCCGCTGTCGTCCGACATCATCGCGGGCAGCGTGAACACGAATCCGGCGCTGATCCGCCGGCTGCTGTCGATGCTGGCGGCCGCGGGGCTGACCACGTCGCAGCTCGGCGCGGGTGGCGGCGCGCTGCTCGCGCGGGAGCCCGGCGAGATCACGCTGCTCGACGTGTATCGCGCGGTCGACGATGCGCAGCTGTTCGCGTTGCACCGCGAGGCGCCGAATCCGGCGTGCCTCGTCGGGCGGCACATCCAGGGCGTGCTGATCGACTATATCGGCGATGCGCAGCGCGCGATGGAAGCGTCGCTTGCCACGCGCACGCTCGCCGACGTCACGGCGGACGTGCTCGAATCGGAGCACCGCAGCCGGCCGGCAGGAAGCGCGGGCGCATGAGCGCAGGCAACGGATGGCGCAGGGCAGGAGGCCGGGCGGCGCGCAGGCGCGGCGACCGGCACGACGGAGTTCGGCTCCGTTTTTTTTCGGTCTTATATGTAATCGTAGTAGTTACTTTTTATTTGTGGAGAATCGACATGACGCAACCTACCTTGAACATCGCACTCTTCGGCGCCACCGGCATGATCGGCTCGCGCATCGCCGCGGAAGCCGCGCGCCGCGGCCATCGCGTGACGGCGCTGTCGCGCCATCCCGGCACGGCCGATGACGGCATCACCGCGAAGGCGGCCGACCTGTTCGACGCGGCCAGCATCGCGGCCGCGCTGCCGGGTCACGATGTCGTCGCCAGCGCGTACGGCCCGAAGCAGGACGATGTCGCGAAGGTCGTCGCGGCGGCGAAGGCGCTGGTGGCCGGCGCGCGTCAGGCCGGCGTGAAGCGGCTCGTCGTCGTGGGCGGCGCCGGTTCGCTCGAAGTCGCGCCGGGCAAGCAGCTCGTCGATACCGAAGGTTTCCCGGACGCGTACAAGGCGGTCGCGCTTGCGCACCGTGATGCGCTCGGCTATCTGGAAACGGTCGAGGATCTCGACTGGACGTTCTTCGCACCGGCCGCACTGATCGCGCCGGGCGAGCGCACGGGCACGTTCCGCACCGGCGTCGGCAAGCTGATCGCGGATGCGCAGGGCAACAGCAAGATCTCGGTGGAAGACTACGCGGTCGCGTTCGTCGACGCGCTCGAGCAACACAGCTTTGTGCGCGAGATCGCGACGGTCGCGTATTGAGCGGCATCACGGCCGGCGGCGCGCCAGCGCGGGCATTCGCCGCGCGCGGTGCGCGGGGCGTGACGGGCAGTGACTTCAGGCGATTCCACCTCGACGGGCGGAATCGCCTGTTTCGTCTGGTGTGCGAATTTCCGCCGTGCCGACGCGAGCGGGATCGTGTGCGTTGCGGATGTTTCGATGACTGATTGGTATTTATCCCGGTCGACGCCGGGCGGCGCTTTCCATATTGTTCCCCGTCATGCAGGATGTATAGAAAAAATTTCTATCCACGAGGGACTGGGTAAATGGATGCCATCGATCGCAAGCTGCTGGAGTTGTTGCAGGCAGACGCCACATTGCCGATCGCGGAGCTCGCGCAGCGCGTGAACCTGTCGCAGACGCCGTGCTGGAAGCGCGTGCAGCGGCTCAAGGAAACCGGCGCGATCCGCGCTCAGGTCGCACTGTGCGATCCACGCAAGCTCGGCGTCGGCACGACCGTGTTCGTCGCGATCCGCACGAACCAGCACACCGAGGAATGGGCGCAGCGCTTCACTCAGGCGGTGCGAGACATGCCGGAAGTCGTCGAGGTGTACCGGATGAGCGGCGAGACCGACTATCTGCTGCGGGTCGTGGTGGCCGGCATCGACGATTACGATCGCGTGTACAAGCAACTGATCCGTGCGGTGCCGCTGTTCGACGTGAGTTCGTCGTTCGCGATGGAGCAGATCAAGTATTCGACCGCGCTGCCGGTGCGCGATCTGGCCGAGCCGGCGTAGCGCGGGACCGCGGCGGTGCGTGGCTGAGCATCCGCCACCGGCGCTTGCCGCCGGCGCTCGTTCAGCGGCCGCGCGCCAGTGCGCGCGCACGTTCGTCCGCCAGCGCGTCGCGGCGCACGAACTCCGCGACGAACGGGCTGGCCGGATGGTGATGCAGCGCGTAAGGCGTGTCCCATTGCGCGAGCTGGCCGTCCTTCATCACGCCGATCCGGTCGGCGATCGCGAACGCTTCCGCCTGGTTGTGCGTGACGAGGATCGCGGTGTGACCGGTACGCTTCAGGATGTCGCGCAATTCGAATGCGAGCCGCTCGCGCGTATCGACGTCGAGATTCGAGAACGGCTCGTCGAGCAGCAGCAGCTCCGGCGACGGCGCGAGCGCGCGGGCGAGCGCGACGCGCTGCTGCTGGCCGCCCGACAGTTCGTGCGGATAGGCGCCGCCAGAATCGGCGAGGCCGACGAGTTCGAGCAGGTCCGCGGTGCGGGTGCGGCGTTCGGCCTTCGGCATGCGCCGCAGCCCGAAAGCGACGTTGTCGGCCGCGCTCAGGTGCGGGAACAGCGCATAGTCCTGGAACATCATCCCGATGCGCCGACGCTCGGGCGGCACGTCGAGCGACGGCGCCGCGACGGGCGAGCCGTCCAGCACGATGCGCCCCGTGCGCACGGGCTCGAAGCCCGCGATCGCGCGCAGCACGGTGGTCTTGCCGCAGCCGGACGCGCCGAGCAGGCAGCCGATGTCGCCGCGCGGCAGCGCGAGGCTCAGCCCGTCGACCACCGTGCGGCGGCCGTGCGGCGTGTCGTAGGCGACGCAGAGGTTGTCGAGTTCGAGCAGGTTCACGGTGTCAGGCTCCGATCTTGTGGCGGGTGCGGGCGAGCAGGATCACGGGCACGAGCCCGGCCAGCACGATCGCGAGCGCGGCGACCGCGCCTTCCTCGTAGGTGCCGCGCGCGGCTTCCGCATACAGCCAAGTCGCGAGCGTGTCGAAATTCAGCGGGCGCAGCAGCAGCGTCGCCGGCAGCTCCTTCATCGCGTCGACGAACACCAGCAGCGCGCTCGTCGTGAGCGCGGGCCGCAGCAGCGGCAGGTGCACGCGGCGCAGCGTGCCGCCGGCCGTCTCGCCGAGCGAGCGTGCCGCTTGCTCGAGCGACGGCGGAATGCGCGCGAGGCCGGCCTCGATGCTGCCGGCCGAGATCGCGAGAAAGCGCACGGTGTACGCGATCACGAGCGCGGCCGCCGACCCCATCAGCAGCAGTCCGTCGCGGCCGAGCGCCGCGCCGAGCAGCCGGTCGGCCGCGGCGAACGGGATCAGCAGGCCGATCGCGAGCACGGTGCCCGGCACCGCGTAGCCGAGGCTCGCGAGCCGTGCGCACAGACGGGCCGGGCCCGCCCGCGCGCTGTCGCGCTGCGCGCGGGCCGCCCACGCGACGACGAGTCCGCACGCAAGCGTTGCGACGGTCGCGGCGGCGGCGATCGTCAGCGTGTGCGTGAGTCCGGTGAGCAACTGCGCGGAGACGCCGCCGACGAGATGCAGCCGCTTGCCGGTCTCGACCGCGAGGTACGCGGCCGGCGCGCCGAAGCCGAGCAGCACGGGCAGCCAGCCCAGCGCGGCGGCGCTCCACGCGGCCGCGCCCGTCAACCGGCGCGGTGCGATCGGCCGCATGCGCCGGCCATGCGCGTAGCGCTGGCGGCGGCGTCCGTAGCGTTCGAGCACGATCATGCCGACGACGATCGCGAGCATCGCGAGCGCGATCTGCGCGGCGCCTGCGAGATCGGAGCGCGTGATCCACGTGGTGTAGACCGACACGGTCAGCGTCTGCACGCCGAGGAATTCCGACGCGCCGATGTCATTCAGCGTTTCGAGCAGCGCGAGGCTCATGCCGACCGCGATCGCGGGCCGCGCGAGCGGCACGACGACGCGCCAGAACGTCGCGATGCGTCCCGCGCCGAGCGTGCGCGCGGCTTCGAGCAGGCTCGCGGACTGCGTGACGAACATCGCGCGCGTGCTCAGGTAGACATACGGATACAGCACGAAGCCGAGCACGAAAATCGCGCCGGGCAGCGAGCGCAGGTCGGGCAGACGGAACTGACGCGGGCTGTCGAAGCCGAGCAGCCAGCGGACCGCTCCCTGCACGGGGCCGATCGGGTGGAGCAGGTCGAGATACGCGAACGCGACGATATAGGTGGGCACCGCGAGCGGCAGCAGCAGCGCCCAGGTCAGCATCCGGCGGCCGGGAAAGTCGTAGGCGGTGACGAGCCACGCGCAGCCGGTGCCGACCACCGACACGATCGCGCCGACGCCCGCGAGCAACAGCAGCGTATTCGCGAGCGCCTGCGGCAGCACGAATTCGCCGAGATGGCGCCAGTGCGCGAGATCCGCGCCGAACGCGGCGGCGACCAGCACCACGAGCGGCGCCGCGACCGCCGCGGCGATCGCGACGGCCGCGCTCAGCCAGAGGCTGCCCGCGCGCAGGCGGAACGGCTGGCGGCGCGCGCGGACGGACGGTGCATCAGTTGTCAAAGCCGACCCGGTCGACGAGCTGGCTGGCCGCCTTGCGATGCTTCGCGATGTCCGCCAGCGGCAGCGGATCGACCTTCAGCGTGCCGAAGCTCGCGATCACCGGATCGAGCTTCACGTTCGCGCGCACCGGGTATTCGTAGTTGGCCTGCGCATACAGCGCCTGCGCTTCCGGCGACACCAGGTATTCGAGCAGCTTCACCGCGTTGGCCTTGTGCGGCGCGTGCTTCGCGACCGTCGCGCCGCTGATGTTCACGTGCGTGCCGCCGCTCTTCGCGTTCGCGAACGTCGGCCGCACGACCTTGATCGCGTCGCCCCACTTGCGCGCATCGGTGCCGGCTTCCGCGTTCTTCATGTGGCCGACGTAGTACGCGTTCGCGAGACCGACGTCGCAGATGCCGCCGAGGATGTCGCGCGCGACGTCGCGGTCGCCGCCCGTCGCCTTGCGCGCGAGGTTCGCCTTCACGCCACGCAGCCACTTTTCGGTCGCGGCTTCGCCGTCGTGCGCGATCATCGCCGCGACGAGTGCCGTGTTGTACGGATGCTGCCCCGAGCGGATGCAGACCTTGCCCTTCCATTTCGGATCGGCGAGATCCTCGTAGCGGAACGCGTCGACCTTCAGGTCCTTTTCCACGTACAGCACGCGATCGCGCAGCGACAGCGCGTACCAGTCGCCCTGCGCGCCCCGCAGGTTCGCGGGAATCGCGTCGTCGAGCACCTTCGAACGCACCGGCTGCGCGAGCCCGCCGTCGACCAGGTCGAGCAGGTTGCCGATGTCAACCGTCATCAGCACGTCGGCCGGCGACTGCGCGCCTTCGGCCTTCACGCGCTCGAGCAGGCCGTCCTTCACGAACACCGTGTTGACCTTGATGCTGCTCTGCTTCGTGAACGCATCGATCAGCGGCTGGATCAGCTTCGGTTCGCGGGTGGTGTACAGGCTCACCTCCTCGGCCGCCTGGGCAAGCGGCGCGAACGCGGCGGCGGCAAGGGCGAGGGCGCCGGCGAGCGGCAGCAGGCGGGTGCGCGGATTCGACATGGAGACTCCGGTGAGGCAGGCGGACGAAGAGGTGTTCCGGGGCGTGCCTGCCGCCCGAGCGACCCGAAACATTACAAAGCGAAAGATTTCGGATTCTAGATCGGAATGGGAATGATTATCAAATGAAAGCTTGCGGAATGCGGCGAGGAAGACGGGAGGAGCGCGCGCAACGGGGCGTCGCAGCGCGTGCGCAAGCGCGTAGAATGCCCGCTTCAACGAATTTGACGGAGCCGCACCGACCATGAACGATCAGCGCAAGAAGAACCCTGTCCGCAACGTGAGCATCCTGATCGTCGTGGCCGTGCTGCTCGTGATCGGGACGATCCTGTACAACGCGATCTCGCAGAAGCGCGCGTACGACGAGGCCCATCCGGCCGAGGCCGCGAGCGCGAGCGCCGCGTCGCACTGACGCTGACGTGCGCGATCGCTCAGCGGCCCGGTTGGGCCGTGAGCGACGCTCAGGAACGGCGGGGGGACGGCCAAGGACGGCTGGCGACGCGCGATGCGTCGCCCGGTGCCGGGAGAGACGCGGGCGCCGAAGCCGGCGCGCCGCGCAGAGCGGTCAGCCGTGCGTCAACGTGACGCAGGCGCAAACTTCGGGCGGATCCGTGCATAGAACACGACCGCGAGCAGTACGAGCCACGCCGCGCCGACATAGAGCGCGACCCGCGTGTCCTCGAACCAGCCGAGTATCACGATCACGAAACCCATGAACGCGATCGTCAGTGCGGGGGCGACGGGCCACAGCGGCACCTTGAACTTCAGCGCCGCGACCTCCGCGCGCGACAGGCGACGGCGCATCGCGACCTGCGACAGCAGGATCATCAGCCACACCCACACGGTCGCGAACGTCGCGATCGCCGCGACCACCAGGAACACGTCCTTCGGCATCAGGTAGTTGAGCAGCACGCCGATCAGCAGCGCGCCGGCCATCACGAGCACCGTGACCCACGGCACGCCGTGCCGCGACGTCGTCATCAGCACGCGCGGCGCCTGGCCCTGCCGTGCCATCCCGAACATCATCCGGCCCGCGCCGAAGATGTCGCTGTTGATCGCCGAAATCGCCGCGCTGATCACCACCAGGTTGAGGATCGTCGCGGCCGACTTCACGCCGAGCGCCGAGAAGATCTGCACGAACGGGCTGCCGTCGTTGCCGACGCTGGTCCACGGGCTGATCGACATCAGCACGACCATCGTCAGCACGTAGAACAGCAGGATGCGCGCGGGCACCGCGTTGATCGCACGCGGAATCACGCGCTCCGGGTCCTTCGCCTCGCCGGCGCTCATCCCGATAACCTCGATGCCGCCGTACGCGAAGATCACGACCGACAGCGACGCGATCAGCCCGCCGATCCCGTTCGGCAAGAAGCCGCCGTGGTTCCACAGGTTCGTGAACGTCGGCACGTCGGCCGAATGGCCGAAGTGCATGCCGGCCAGCAGGATCGCGACGCCGCCGCCGATCATCGCGATGATCGCGCCGACCTTGATGATCGACAGCCAGAATTCGAGCTCGCCGAACACTTTCACGTGGCACAGGTTCAGCCCGCAGATGACCGCGACGACGCCGAGCACCCAGATCCATTGCGGGACATCCGGAAACCAGAAGCCCATGTAGATGCCGAACGCGGTGATGTCGGCGATCGCGACGATCACCATTTCGAGCGTGTAGGTCCAGCCGGTGACGAAGCCGGCAAACGGGCCGAGGTTTTCGGTCGCGTAGTGGCCGAACGAGCCGGCGACGGGTTCGCGCACGGCCATCTCGCCGAGCGCGCGCATCACCATGTAGACGGCCGCGCCGCCCAGGATGTAGGCCAGGATCACGGCGGGGCCCGCGAGCTGGATCGCGGACGCCGAGCCGTAGAACAGGCCGGTGCCGATCGCCGAGCCCAGCGCGAGAAAGCGGATGTGCCGCGAGCTCAGGTGGCGCTGCAGGTTCTTCATCGAGTCTCCGATATCGTTATGCGACGGACCGGGCGAGCAGGGCCGGCCCGGTTGGCTCAAGTTGTCTATACAACTTAAATGTGAACGAATGATAACAAGCCGGGCCATGTGACCGGAATCGGGTATTCCCTGACTGGCGCAACCGGTGGAATCGAGGGTGGGGCGAACGCACGGTGTGCGGGCGGGCCGTGCGGAGCGGGCGGGTCATGCTGCGGGGGGCGTGCTGGAACGGGGGGGCGCCGCCGGGCCGGCCCGCTGCGTGCGCGGGCGGCCGGCGGCGGCCGGACGACGTTATGCGGTCATGCGGGCAGCCGGATCACGCTCGCGTCCTTGCGGATCAGCAGCGACGACGCGAGCATCTGCTTGCACTGGTGCGCGAGCACCTTCAGGTCGTGCGTGAGCTCGGCGCCCACCGCGTCGGATTTTTCCGCGGACACGACCATCGCGTCGAGGTCGCGGGTGAGCTGTTTCGTCGCGTCGAGCTGGTCGGCCGGCGGCGGCTCGCCGGCTTCCGCCTTCTCGAGGTTATCGAGCACGGCGGACAGGCCGCGGCGCAGCGCATCGTCGCGGACGAAGTTGTCGTCGGCCGTGCATGCGCTGCGGATCAGCGGCGCGGCCGCGGTGATCTGCGCGCCGAGCACGTGCGTCTGCACGAGCAGATCGTTGAGTTCCGGCACGAAGCGCTGGTGTGCCTTCGGTTCGATCATCATCCGCTGGAACGCCTGGCCGAGGTTCGCGAACGCGATGTGCACGTCCTTGCGCGCGAGGCGGTAGCGGTAGTCGTCGTCGAGGGTGGCGGCGGGCGTCTCGATCGCCGCGGCGACGACCGGCACGACGGCCGCGCCGTCGGCGGCCGGCACCGGCGGCGGCGACGCGCCGCGCCCGGCGCGCCACACGGCCTCGAAATACTTGCGGGTCGACGTCAGCATGTCGGTGACGAGCTTGCCCATCAGCCGGTATTCCCAGTACGGGAACAGGCGGCTCGCGGCGATCGCGATCATGCAGCCGACCACGGTATCGATCGCGCGCTCGCCGATGATCCGCATGCTGCCCGGCGCGAGCAGGTGGAACATCAGCAGCACGTACGACGACGTGAACACGACGCTTGCCGCGTAGTTGAACAGCAGCAGGCTGTAGCTCATCACCATCGACCCGAACATGATCGCGATCAGCAGGTGCGGCGACTTCACGGTGTAGATCAGCGCGATGCTCGCCGCGCAGCCGATCAGCGTGCCGACGATACGCTGCGCGTTGCGCTGCTTGGTCAGCGAGTAGCCGGGCTTCAGGATGATGATGGTCGTCATCACGATCCAGTATGCGTTCGTGAGCGGCAGCAGCCGGCCGAGCCAGAACCCGACCGCCACCGCGATCGTCACGCGCAGCGCGTGGCGGAAGCTCGGCGAGCGCATGTTCAGGTTCGAGAAGATCAGGAGCGGCGACATCCGGCGGCGCTGCAGAAAGCGCGTGAGCGCCTTGTCGATCTTCAGTTCCGTCTGCTGCGGGTCGGCGTGACCCGACAGGTTGCGGCGCATCCGGTCGATCAGGCGCGTCGCGCTCCAGATGCGCCGGAACGTCGCGAGCACCGCCGCATACGCTTCCGCGTTGCTCGCCGCGAAGTTCTTCTTGCGCATCAGCTCGATCTCGTACTCGATCGCGCGCAGTTCGGCCTTCACGCTGATCCGCGAATGCGGCGCGCGGTTCTCGAGCACCGCGAGGCCGATCTCCTCGAGATCGGCGGCCGCCTTGCAGATCAGGTCGCGGTAGAAAATGATCAGGTCCGAGCCGCCGAACGTGTTGCGCACGAGCGGGTAGTCGGTGTGTGCGCCGACGAACAGCTCGTGCAGGTCGACGCTGTTGATGAACAGGTTGTACATCGTCGTGCGGCCGGGATCGAGCTTGCCGCGGCGCAGCTTCGGCAGGTTGCGCAGCACGATGTCGCGCGCGGTTTCCTGCGTTTCGACCGCGGTGATCTGCTTCGCGACGAGATTGCGGTAGCACTCGTCGAGATCGGCGTCGAGATCGTAGAACTGCGCGCGCGCGAGCAGGTAGTCGGCGCACGCGAACAGGCTTTCGGCGAGCGCCTGCTGCTCGATCCGGCGTGCCTGCCATTGCGACACGAGCGTCGCCCAGTAGGTGTACCAGAGGCCGCCCGCGAGAATCCAGCCGGCGTTGATGAACGCCTGCAGCGGCGTGAATTTCTCCTCGAGCGTCATTACCATCATGAACAGCGTCGCGAAGCTGATCTGCGGCCAGCGGTTGCCGTAGACGACGATCAGCGACAGCACGAACGTGAGCGGCACGATCGTCAGCCACAGCGCGAAGATGTTCGGCGTGGCGAGGCCGGTCGCGAGCGCGGCCAGGAAGCCGATCACGCTGCACGCGAGCATTTCGTTGTGCTTGTACTTGAGCGGGCCGGGCATGTCGACGACGCACGCGCCGAGCGCGCCGGTCGAGATCGTGAAGCCGAGCTCCCGGTTGTGAAACACGATCAGGCACAGCACGGCCGGCAGCGACACGCCGACCGCGATCCGCAGGCCGCCGAAAAAGTACTGGCTGTAGAAAAATTTTCTGATTTCGACCGAATAGCGCATCGATGGGCTGAATGACAGACGAAGACGCCGGGGCGGCGTATTGACTGGCGACGAGTCTATCGTATTTCGCGGTCCGCAAAACCTGGCTTTCCGGACGATGCGCTTCGCGACGGCCCTTTTGCTATCCTTGGTGATCCTGTTCGCCCGGCCCGGCCGGCGCGAGGCTCCGACACCCGCTTCATGCTCCATCTCTTCTACTCGAACCGTCACGAAACCCTGGCCGACGCGCTGCTCGACGATCTGGCTGCATTCCCGGCCCGCAACGGCCCGTGGGCGCCGCAACAGGTCATCGTGCCGAGCGCCGCGCTGCGCCGCCGTCTCGAACTCGACATCGCCGCGCGCCACGGCGTGTGCGCGAACGTCGAGTTCACGTATCTCGCGCAATGGCTGTGGGCGCAAATCGGCCGCGTGATGCAGGTACCCAAGCGCTCGCCGTTCGCACCCGACCGCCTCGTGTGGCGCTGCTACCGGCTGTTCGCGCAGGCCGCGGACGGCGCGCCGTGGCTCGCGTCGCCGCGGCTGGCCGCGTATCTGTCCGCGTCCGACGATGCGATGCGCTACGAACTCGCGCATCGCGTCGCGGCCGTGCTCGATCATTACCTGACCTATCGGCCCGAATGGCTGGCCGCGTGGCAGGCCGGCGAGTCGGTGCTCGCGGGCGACGCCGCGCCGCGCGGGATCAGCGACGCCGCACGCGACGACGAGCACTGGCAGGCCGCGCTGTGGCGCGCGCTGCTCGCCGAGCTGAGCGAGAGCGGCACGCCGCCCGCACACCGTTTCCTCGTCGACGCGCGCCACCTCGATCCCGATACCGTCGCGGGCGCCGACTGGCCGGAATCGGTCAGCGTATTCGCACTGCCGACGATGCCGCCGCTGCACGTCGCGCTGCTGCGCGAGCTGTCGCGCTGGATCGACGTGCGCGTCTATGCGCTGAACCCGTGCCGCGAGTTCTGGTTCGACATCGTCACTGCCGCGCATGCGGAGGCGCTCGACGCGGCCGGTCGGCTCGACTACCAGGAAGTCGGTCATCCGCTGCTCGCGGAGTGGGGCAGGCAGACGCAGGCGCAACTGCACATGCTGCACGAACTGACCGAAAGCGCCGCGTCAGGCGATGCGTCGCGTTTCGTCGGGAATCCCGCACCGACCTGGCTCGCGCGCGTGCAGAACGCGATCCTCGACCTGCAACCGGAGGCCGAACTCGGCGACGTACCGGCCGAGCGCGGGATCGAGGTGCACGTGTGCCACAGCCTCGCGCGCCAGCTCGAAGTGCTGCACGACCGCCTGCTCGCATGGTTCGACGCCGACGCGACGCTGCAGCCGGCCGACGTGCTGGTGGCGGTGGCCGATCTCGCGGCGGCGGGGCCGCTGATCGATGCCGTGTTCGGCACGGCGGGCGCCGGCGGCGCGCGCGTGCCTTACCGGATCACCGGCCTGCCGCCGTCGCAGGCGAACCCGGTCGCGCGCGTGCTGCTCGAGTGGCTCGCGTTGCCGGAGCGGCAGGTCGGTGCGCCGGAGCTGGTCGAATGGCTGCGTGTCGACGCGGTGGCGGCCCGCTACGGGATCGACGCGGCCGCGCTCGAGACGGTGCAGACCTGGCTCGCGGCCGCCGGCGCGCGGCGCGGGCTGTCGCCGACGGTGAGCGACGATGCGGCGGTGCCGGCACCGCGCCACACGTTCTCCGATGCGCTCGCACGGCTCTTTCTCGGCTATGCGATGCCCGAAGGCGCGGCACCGGTCGGCGCGTGGCTGCCGATCGAGGCGGCCACCGGCAGCGAGGCCGAACTGCTGGGCCGGCTTGCGCGCTTCACCGACGATCTCGACGGCTTCGCGCGGCGGCTTGCCGACGCGCACACGCCGCGCGCCTGGAGCGAACTGTTCGCCGACACGCTCGCGCGATTCTTCGACTCCGGCGCCGCGTATGCCGACGCGCTCGCCGGCGTGCGCGACGCGCTCGACGCGATGCTCGCCGCGATGACGGAAGGCGCACCCGACGAGGCATTGCCCGCGGCCGTCGTGCGCGCGGGGCTGGCTGCCGCGCTCGACGACCCGGCCCGCGGCGGGGTGCCGTGGGGCGGCGTCACGTTCTCGTCGCTGACGAGCCTGCGCGGGCTGCCGTACCGCATCGTGTGCCTGCTCGGGATGGACGACGGCGTGCTGCCGAGCCTCGCGCGCGCCGACGAATTCGACCTGATGGCCGTGCTGCCGAAGCTCGGCGACCGCCAGCGCCGCGACGACGAGCGCAACCTGTTCCTCGACCTGCTGCTCGCCGCGCGCGATCGGCTGCTGATCGCGTATACCGGGCGCAGCATTCGCGACAACGCGCCGTTGCCGCCCGCGGCGCTCGTCGACGAACTGCTCGACCATCTCGCGCTCGTCACGGCCGGCGCGGATGCCGCGCCGGATGAGGTCGACGCGGCGCGCCGTGCGTTCATCGTCGAGCATCCGCTGCAGCCGTTCGCGGCCGAGTATTTCCGGCCCGGCAGCGAACTGGCTTCATACGACGCCGAGCGCGCAACCCTGGCGTCGCTGCTGGCGGCCGAAGCGTCCCGCGACGCGACGCGCGAGCAGCCGTTCTTCGCGCAGCCGCTGCCGGCCGAGCCGGTCGAACCCGTCGCGTTCAGCGAATTCGAACGGTTCTGGCGGCATCCGGCCCGCGCGCTGCTGCGCGCGCGGCTCGGCATCGTGCTGTCCGACGCGCAGGCCGAACTGCTCGACACGGAGCCATTCGCACTCGACTTCGCCGGCAGCGACGCGCTCGCCGAGCGCGTGCTGCCGCTCCTGATCGAAGCGGGCGACGGCGGCGTGCTCGATCATGCGCTGCGTATCGCGGACGCGAGCCCCGAACTGCCGGGCGGTGCCACGGGCGCCGTCTGGCGCGACCAGGCGCTCGGCTCGATGACGCAGCTTGCGTCGAACGTGCGCGGTGCGCTGGCCGACGGGATGGAGCGGCGACCGTTCACGCTTTCGGTCGCACCCGCGTGGCCCGACACCGACCAGGCGCTGTTCGGCGCCGACGACGCGCTGCTGTCCGGCGATGCGGTGCGTGCGCCGCTCGAACTGCACGGCACGCTGAACCGGCTGACGCCGGCGGGCCAGGTCATCTATCGCTATGCGCGACCGAGCGCGCGCGATTACCTGTCCGCGTGGCTCGCGCACCTCGTCTACTGCGCGGTGGAACCCGACGGCCCGCGCCGCACGCTGTGGTTCGGCAGCGGCGGCGCGTTCGAACTCACGCCGGTCGCGGCGCCGCTCGAGCGTCTCGCGCCGCTCGCCGCGCTGTTTCGCGCGGGGCGGCGCATGCCGCTGCGGTTCTTCCCGCGCAGCGCCTGGGCACGCATCTCCGACGGCGAGGCGAAGGCGGCGAGCGTGTGGATCAACGAGCGCGTCGCGAGCGAAGCCGACGATCCGGCCATCGCGATCGCGTGGCGCGGTGCGCATCCGTCGCTCGACGAACCGTTCGGCACGCTCGCACGGCTCGTGTTCGAGCCGATGCTCGAACATCTGAAGGAGGTCGCATGAGCGCCGTATCCCAGCCGCAAGCGGCGCTCGAACTCGACGTGTTCGCGTGTCCGCTCGACGGCGTCAACCAGATCGAGGCGTCGGCCGGCACCGGCAAGACGTGGAACATCTGCGCGCTGTACGTGCGCTTGCTGCTCGAAAAGGATCTCGGCGCGGACGAAATCCTCGTCGTGACCTTCACGAAAGCGGCCACGGCCGAACTGCACGAGCGGATCCGCGGGCGCCTCGCACAGCTCGCGCATGCGCTCGACACGGGTGACGACGGCGGTGATCCGTTCGTCGCACGCCTGCTCGAGACGACGCTCGGCGAAGCCGGTGCGCTCGATCCCGAGACCGCCGCGAAACGGATTCGACGCGCGCTGCGCGCATTCGACCAGGCGGCGATCCACACGATCCACGCGTTCTGCCAGCGCGCGCTGCAGGAGGCGCCGTTCGCGGCCGCGATGCCGTTCGCGTTCGACATGCAGGCCGACGATGCGGCATTGCGCTTCGAGCTCGCGGCGGACTTCTGGCGCACCCGCGTCGAGCCGATGGCCGCGCGCTGGCCGGGCTTCGCGACGTGGCTCGTCGATTCGGGCGCAGGCCCGGCCGCGCTCGACGCGCAGCTCGCGCGCCGGCTGAAGAAGCCGCTCGCTGCGCTGCGCTGGGACGGCGTGGCCGAACCGGACGAAGCGGCGGAGGCCGCCGCCGCCGAATGCTTTGCGGAGGCTGCGCGGATGTGGGCCGACGAGCGCGACGCGATCGACGCGCTGCTGCGCACCGCGCAGCCGGTGCTCAACCAGCGCTCGCACAAGCCCGACGCGGTCGCCGATGCGCTCGGCGCATGGTCCGCGCATTTCGCGCAGGGCAATGCGGCGGCCGCGCTGCCCAAGGCGGCGCTCAAGCTCACGCGCAGCGCGCTCGTGAAAGCGACGAAGAAGGGCGGCGTGACGCCCGAACACGCGTTCTTCGACGTGGCCGACGCGCTCGAAGCGGCGGTGGCCGCGGCCGAGGCCGCGCAGCGCGCGCGCTGGCTCGCGCTGGTCGCCGACTGGCTCGACACGGCGCCGGCCGAACTGGCCGAGCGCAAGCGTACGCGACGCGTCGTGTCGTTCGACGACCTGCTCGCGAACCTGTACCACGCGCTGCATGCGCATCCGTGGCTCGCCGAGACGCTGCGCGCGCGCTATCCGGCCGCGCTGATCGACGAATTCCAGGATACCGACCCGCTGCAGTTCGCGATCTTCGACCGGATCTTCGCGCCGGGCGGGCCGCTGTTTCTCGTCGGCGATCCGAAGCAGGCGATCTACAGTTTCCGCGCCGCGGATCTGCATACCTATCTCGCCGCGCGGGCAAGCGCGAGCGCGTGCTATACGCTCGCGGTCAACCAGCGTTCGACCCCCGCGGTCGTCGACGCGAGCAACCGTTTCTTCATGTCGAATCCGCGTGCGTTCGTGCTCGACGGGCTCGACTATTACCCGGTGCGGGCCGGCACGCGCGTGCGCGCGCCGTTCGTCGACGCGACCGATCCGGGCCCGCCCGGCGATTTCCGGATCTGGGCGCTGCCGGGAGGCGACGGCACGCTGCTCAAGCGCGACGCGCAGGCACAGGCCGCGCAGGCATGCGCGGCCGAGATCGCACGGCTGATGCGCGGCGCGCGCGAAGGGCTGGCGCGGCTCGGCGGCACGCCGCTGTCGCCGGGCGACATCGCGGTGCTCGTGCAGACGCACCGGCAGGGCAGCCTCGTGAAGCGCGTGCTCGCCACCTGGGGCATCGGCAGCGTCGAACTCGCGCAGGCGTCGGTGTTTTCGACCGGCGACGCGGAGCAACTCGAGCGCGTGCTCGCGGCGATCGATGCGCCGGGCGACCTGCGGCGCCTGCGCGCGGCGCTGGCGGCCGACTGGTTCGGCCTCGACGCGGGTGCGCTGTGGCGCATGGAGCAGGGCGACGGCGACGCGTCGCACGAAGCGGCCGACCACGCGGATGCGATGAGCTGGGTCGAGCGCTTCTCGCGCTATCGACTGCTGTGGCGCGAACGCGGTTTCGCGGTGATGTGGCGCACGTTCGCGCGCGAGCTGCGGATCGCCGAGCGGCTGATGGCCGGCGCGGACGGCGAGCGCCGCGTGACCGACATCAACCACCTGGCCGAGCTGACGCAGGCGCGCGCGTCCGCGCAGCCGGGCATCGCGCCGACGCTGCGCTGGCTTGCCGCGCAACGGCTCGACGGCGGCGGCGAGGAAGCGCAGCTGCGGCTCGAATCCGATCGCAACCTCGTGCAGATCGTGACCGTGCACAAGTCGAAGGGCCTCGAATACGCGGTCGTGTTCTGTCCGTTCCTGAACGACGGCGGGCTGCGCGAGCCGCCCGCGTCGGCGCTGCCCGATGCGCGCGAGTATCACGACGACGCGGGCGACGCCGTGCTGCATTACGGCTGCGACGACGAAGCCGCCGCGCATGCGGCGCGCCAGGCGCTGCGCGAGCAGGCCGCGGAACGCGCGCGGCTCGTCTATGTGGCGCTCACGCGTGCGGTCTACCGGTGCTATCTCGTCGCCGGGCCTTATCAGTCGTCGCGTTCGACCCGCGAGGCGCGGCGCAGCGTGCTGAACTGGCTCGTGGCCGGCGCCGGCCAGTCGTTCGATGCGTGGCTCGACGAGCCGCCGGACGAAGCGGCGCTCGACGCGGCATGGCAAGCGCTCGCCGGCGGCCCCGTGAGCGTCGCGCCGTTGCCGGTGCCGGCGCGCCGCGAGCGCCTGGCGGCCGGGCACGATGCTTCGCAGACGCTCGCGGCGCGTCATGCGACGCGCGTGCTGCGCGATGCATGGCGGATGGCGAGCTTCAGTTCGCTGACGGCGTCGATGGCGCGCGAGGAGGCGGGCGTCGCGGTCGTGCCCGACGACGAACTGCGGCCCGATCACGATGCGCTGGCCGCCGTCGTGCCGGACGGCGGGTTCGCCGTGGCCGACACGGTCGCGGTCGAGCCGCCGGACGACGACATCCTCGTGTTTCCGCGCGGCGCGGCAGCGGGCGAGTGCCTGCACCGCCTGTTCGAACTCAGCCGGTTCACGGAGCCGGATTCGTGGCACCAGGCCGCGCTCGGCGCGCTGCACGACCGGCCGGTCGAGGCCGAGCCCGAACTCGCGACGCGCCTGCCGGCGATGATGGCGCGGCTCGTCGACGACGTCGTGCGCACGGAGCTCGTGCCGGGCATGCGGCTGGCCGATCTCGATCCCGCGAAGCGGCTCGACGAAATGGGTTTCCTGTTTCCGGCGCGGTCGCTCGAGCTGGGCGCGCTGCGCCGGCTGCTGGTCGCGCACGGTTATCCGGACGTTGCACTCGAGGCGGGCATGCTCGCCGGTTTCATCAAGGGTTTCATCGACATGATCGTCGAACACGACGGCCGGTTCTGGATCGTCGACTGGAAGTCGAACCATCTCGGCAATACACCTGATTCCTATGGCCCGCGTGCGCTCGACGTCGCGATGGCCGATCACGCGTATCACCTGCAGGCGCTGCTCTATACGGTCGCGCTGCATCGCTATCTGCGCGGGCGGCTGCCCGATTACGACTACGACACGCATATCGCGGGCTACCTGTACCTGTTCGTGCGCGGCGTGCGGCCCGGCTGGCGCAGCGGCGGCGAGCCGGCCGGCGTGCATGCGCGGCGGCCCGCGCGCGAACTTGTCGACGCGCTCGACCGGATGATGGAAGGGGGCCGCGCATGAACGCGTCCGACGACACGCTCGAATTCACCGGCGGCCTCGTGGCGCGCCTGCCCGAGCCCGCGGATTTCGGCATCGCGCTCGCGGAAGGTTTCGCACGCCGCATCGGCGACCTGTCGCGCCGGGCGGGCGCGCCGGCCGCTTCCGCGCGCTGGGCGGCGCGTGCCGCGTTCGCGACGAGCCGCGCGACGGCGGGCGGCCACGTGTGCGTATCGCTGGGCGCGCTCGCGCAGCGCTACGAGGAGCCGCTCGACGACGTGCGCGCGGCGCTTGCCGCGAGCGGCCTCGTGGCGTTCGGCACGCTCGCGCGCGGCGACGAACGGCCGCTGATCGTCGACCGGCACGACCATCTCTATCTGTCGCGCTACTTCGACTACGAGCGCCGGCTCGCCGATGCGCTCGTCGCGCAGGCCGGCGTCGCCGCACCGGGCGATGCGCTGTCGCCCGAGCGGCTGCGCGACAGTCTCGCGCGTTACTTCGGGCCCGCGACGGGCGAAGTGGACTGGCAGCGCGTCGCGGCGATCGTCGCGTTGACGGGGCGCGTGACGATCGTCAGCGGCGGGCCCGGCACCGGCAAGACGACGACCGTCGTCGGCGTGCTGGCTTGCTTGCTCGACGCGCAGCCGGGCTTGCGTGTCGCGCTGGCGGCACCCACCGGCAAGGCCGCGCAGCGGATGCAGGAAGCGCTGCATGCGCGGGCGGGCGACCTGCCGCCGGCGCTCGCCGCGCGCCTGCCCGACACGTCGTATACGTTGCATCGCCTGCTGGGCGGCGGCGGGGCGGCGGGGTTCCGCCATCATCGCGACAACCCGCTGCCGTACGACCTGATCGTGGTCGACGAGGCGTCGATGATCGACGTCGCGCTCGCCGCGCACCTGATCGATGCGCTCGCGCCGGGCGCGCGGCTCGTGCTGCTCGGCGACAAGGACCAGCTTGCCGCGGTCGAGGCCGGCGCGGTGTTCGCCGAGCTGAGTGCGCGGCCGACGTTTACCGCCGCAGCGCGCACGCGCATCGCGGCTGCGCTCGGCATCGACGAGGCGGTATTCGTCGCGGCGTTGCCGGTGCCGGACGGCGAGGCGGTGGAAGCGGTTGCCGCCGCTGCTCCGGCTCCGGCTCCGGCGTCCGCGCCGGTGTTGGCCACTGCCGCACGCAAGCCGCCGGCACGGCGGAACGTGGATACGCGACAGGCCTCGTTGTTCGACGACGAACCACCGGACGAAGCGGTTGCTTCGCCTGACGTCGCGCCATCGGCTGCTTCGTTGCAGCCTGCGGCGACCGGCATCGATGCCGGCGCTGCGGGTGCCGATCCGGCATGGATCGAGGCCGACGAGCTCGCGTGGCTCGACGCGGTCGAACTGGCGCCGTTCGATGCGCACGATGCGGGGGCAGCGGCATTCGCGTCGGCCATCGCAACGCGGGTCGACGAAACCACCACCGCGCCTTCCGCGCCCGCACCGCTTGCAGACTGCGTCGTATGGCTCGAACGCAATTACCGTTTCGGTCTCGATTCGCCGATCGGCCGCCTGTCGCTCGCGATCCGCCGCGGCGACGTGCAGGCCGCGCTCGACGCGTTGCCGGCGGACGATGCCGCTGCCGCGTCGTTCCACGACGATGCGGGCGATACGCTGGCGGCATCGACGGTCGAGCGGCTGGCACGCCGGTTCGGCGCGTACCTCGACGCATTGCGCACCGCGTTGTCCGAGCCGGTGCCCGATCCGCTGCCGCTGTTCGATGCGCTCAACCGCTTCCGGATCCTGTGCGCGACCCGCACCGGTTCGCGCGGCGCCGAGCACGTGAATGCGCTGGTGGCCACGCACGTGCGACATGCCGCGCGCGTGCCGCTCGCGGTCGGTGCACACTGGTTCACCGGGCGGCCGATCATGGTGACGCGCAACGACTATGCGCTCGGGCTGTTCAACGGCGACATCGGCATTGCGTTGCCGGACGCGCACGGCGTGCTGCGCGTGTGGTTCCGGCGCGCGGACGGCACCGCGCGCGCGGTGTCGCCTGCCGCGCTGCCGCCGCACGAAACGGCGTTCGCGCTGACGGTTCACAAATCGCAGGGCTCCGAATTCGACGAGGCCGCGCTCGTGCTGCCGGCGTCGTTCGGGCGCGTGCTCACGCGCGAGCTCGTCTATACGGCGGTCACGCGCGCCCGCACGCGCGTGCAGGTGATCGGTCCGCGACGCGTGCTCGCGCAGGCGGTCGCGACGCGCACCCAACGCGATTCGGGGCTTGCGGCGCGCGTCGACGAGGCGCTCGCGCGGCGCCGCAAGGAGGCGTCGCGATGATGATCCGCTATATGCTCGATCCGGCCGACGTCGAATGGACCGCCGTGCGCGCGCAGGGCGCCGGCGGGCAGAACGTCAACAAGGTGTCGAGCGCGATTCACCTGCGCTTCGACATCCGCGCGTCGTCGCTGCCGCCCGTCATCAAGGAGCGGCTGCTCGCGCTGTCCGACCAGCGCATCACGCGCGACGGCATCGTCGTGATCAAGTCGCAGGAATACCGGACCCAGGAGAAAAACCGCGAGGCGGCGCTCGCGCGGCTCGATGCGTTGATCGGCAGCGTCGCGTACACGCCGCGTGCCCGGGTCGCGACGCGGCCGACGCGCGCGTCGAAGGAGCGGCGGCTCGAACACAAGTCGCGCCGCAGCGTGGTGAAGTCGGGAAGAGGGAAGGTGATCGACTGACGAAACGCCGCGGCGGCAGGCGCGACCGGCGAACGCCTGCCGCCGCGCGCGCTACCGCATCACGGTTCCTGCGCTGTCGAGCACGAAGTCGACGCAGAACACGACGAGGCGGCTCTGCGCGCGAATCGCGACGGCTGCCGTATAGCAGTCGCGGCCTTCCGTCAGCGAGAAGTGCGGGCCCATCAGCGCGACACGCCCCGGCGCCGCGATTGCGCGCTGGAAGTACGGGCGCCGCGACCAGTTGCTGTGCGTTTCCGGAAACAGCGGTGCGAGCCGTGTGCTGCTTGCCTGGCCATCCTCGGGGCGCGCGCCGATCGACGGCAGGAACTGTTCGCCGATCTCGTCGGTGACGAACACGCGGCGCGCGGCCGGCACCGTGAACACGCGCTGCGCGGCATCGCTGAGGTTGCCGCTCGCCGAGAACGCGGCCGCGCCGGCGAGCACGAGCCGCTCGATCGCGTCGAAGCCCGGCTGTTCGGCGATGGGCGGCGTGTGCCGGTGCGCGATGAAGCGTCGCCACGCGGCGTCGAGCATCGCGGGCGCCGCGGCGCTCGCGTGCGCGATCGACGCATCGGGCTGGCCGAACTGGAAGCCCTGGACGAAATCGATGTCGGCCTCCATCAGTGCCTGCAATGCGTCGTCGCTTTCGACGCCCTCGGCGAGCACCATCGCGCCGGCCTGATGCAGCATCGATACGAGGTGATGCATGATGCGGCGATCCTCGGCCGACCAGGTCGCGCGCTCGACGAGCGAACGGTCGAGCTTGACGATATCGGGCCGTGCGCGCCACACGCGGTCGAAATTCGAGAATCCGGTGCCGAAATCGTCGATCGCGATCAGGAAGTCGCGATGCTGGATCATGTCGATCGTGCGGGCGAGCGCGGCTTCGTCGCGGGCCGGCTGCTCGATCACTTCCAGCACGATGCGGTTCGGCGGCAGCGCGAAATGCCGGCACAGTGCCTCGACGAATTCGCGCTGCACGAGGCCTGAATCGAGCACGCGCGGCGTCACGTTCAGGAACAGCCAGCCGTCGCCGATGCCTTGCGCGACGAAGTTGGCGGTATGCAGGCAGCGGGCGAGGCGATCGAGCAGCAAGGCGTCGGCGGCGGCGCGCGTCTTGTCGAACAGCGCGACCGGCGAGACCAGCGTGCCGTTCGGTTCCACGACGCGCAGCAGCGCTTCGTAGCCGACCACGCGCTTGTGCGTGATCGACAGCACGGGCTGGAACACGCTGCGCAGCGTCGTGTCGCGATACGTGGCGATCCAGCCGCTGGGCGTCGGCGTCAGGCTTTCGAGCAGGGAATCGAGCGATAGGTCGCGGGAGGGCTTCATGTCAACGGTGCCCTGGGGCGAACGGGGGGGGCAGTGTCGTGCCGCCACGCAGAAGCAGTCGCACGCGCAGGTGGGCGCGAGAGAACGTGGAGCATCGTAACCGCCTTCTGCGGATGAGTGTTACGAGTGTAACGGGAATGGCAAGGCGCGCGTATCAGGGTAACTCCAGACGCAAACGGTACACCGCTCGCGCGTCTCCGGCGGGGCCGCCCGTCGGACCCCCGCCGCGACCGAGCCGCGGGTGCCGAATGCAGAGGGTGCGACGCGTGCGGGAATGGGGTAGATGGAAGGCAGCGCCCGCAAGCCGGGCGAACGCGCAACCGTGCGGGGCCGTCGGCATCGGCTTGAAACCGACGCCATCCGGGGCGGTGCCGGCCGAGCCGGGCGGGTCCGACGATTGACGGGCGGCGTGGCGACGCGCGTCGCGAGCAACCGCCCGACCGCCGCGGGCGCGTGCTGCTCAGGCCGCTTCGCCGCCGCGCGGGCCGAGCCCGGGAATCCGCTTGATCACGCCGGTCGCGAGCGCGGTGCCGACGAGCACGATCGCGCAGCCTTCGATCATCACGACCGATACGCGTTCGCCGAGGAACAGCGCGCCCCACAGCAGGCCGAACACCGGGATCACGAACGTCACGGTAATCGCGCGGGCCGGGCCGATATGCGCGATCAGGTAGAAGAAGATGAAATACGCGACGCCCGTGCACGCGATGCCGAGCGCGAGCACGGCACCCCATGCGTGCGCGCTGACCGCCGCGGCCGGCCAGGTCGCGATCGCGAACGGCAGCAGCAGCACGGTCGAGCCGATCATGCTGCCGGTCGCGTTGACGAGCGGATCGACGCCGGTGAGCTTGCGCTTCGTATAGTTGGCCGCGATGCCGTACAGCAGCGTCGCGCCGAGCGCGGCGGCGGCAGCGAGCGCGGTTGCGCTGGCGCCGGTGCTGCCGTGCGCGTTCGCGATCTGATCCCACACGAGCGTGAGCACGCCGGCAAAGCCGATCACAAGGCCGAGCGCGCGCGGCAGCGACAGCTTGTCCTTCAGCCACAGGTACGCGACCAGGGCGCCCCACAGCGGCGTCGTCGCGTTGATCACCGACGTGACGCCGGCCGACAGCGTCAGTTCTGCAAACGCAAACAGGCAGAACGGCGCGCCCGAGTTCAGTACGCCGACGACGAACAACGGCCACGCGTGCCGGCGCAGCCGGGTGGCGAGGTCGGCGGGCTTGAAGCGCGTCAGCGCGAGGCCCGTGAGGAACAGTGCGCCGATGCCCACGCGCAATGCCATCAGCGGCGCCACGCCGAATTCGGCGACGCCGATCCGGATGAACAGGAACGACGCGCCCCACAGGGCGGCGAGGATGGCCAGCAAAAAGGCGTTCTTGGGTGACATCGAGCGTGACGGGCGAGGGGACGGGATGCGGAGAATCTTACACCGCGTGATCGCGCCATCGTTTCACGATCGAATGAAACGGCAAGAAACGGGAAACCCGCGTGCTGCCGATGCGAACCGGCAGCGCGGCCGGTGTGACCACTCAGTGATGGTGCCAGCCGCCGCGTCCGCCGAAACCGAAGTTCAGCGACAGCGCGGGGCCCCAATAGCCGCCCCATGCCGGGGCATAGGCGGGCGCCGGATAGTAGTACGCGGGGCCGGGGTCGACATACACGGGCGCGGGCTGGACGGGGGCAGCCGCGTAATAGCCGCCCGGATAGTAGCCGTAAGGGTAGTAGCAGCCGGCGAGTGTCGCGCACGCGAGCGTCGCGGCGACGAGGGTCCTGTTCATGATGTTTCTCCGGCGGCGCCGGCAATCGGCAGATGCTTAAGCTTAGGCCGCACGGTGATGACAAGGTGCGCAAAACGGTAACGGATCATTTCCGGGCGCGGCCGGGCGAACGGTCGGACGAATGCGAAAACGGCGTTGCCGCAGTGCGAAAACGCCGTCTGGTTGAAACGCGTCGTACGGCAGGCTGGTGCCGCCGGGCCGCGTTACTTGCCGATCTGGTTGCCGATGATGCCGCCGGCCGCCGCGCCGCCCAGCGTCGACAGCGCGTTGCCGCCGATCGCCGCGCCGGCGACGCCGCCGACACCCGCACCGATTGCCGTATCGCGCTGGCGTCGTGACATCGAATCGCAGGCCGACAGGCTGGTCACCATCGCGATGAGCAGAGCGCATACCCCAAAACGCCGAATCGAATTCATGATCGTTGTCCTTGTGGTGGTGGGCGGAGGGCGCGCGACCGGCTGGCCGGCCGTGCATGCACCCAATCTACGCGCGGCCCCGCGGCGCTGCTGTAAGGACTTGTTAAGGCTCGGGCGGTTTCGTAATCAATTGTTTCCCTCGCGCCGGCAGGCACGCGGCGTGCGGGTGCGCACGCAAAACCCGCAAAACATGCAAAAAAAGCCCGCTCGAAAGCGGGCTTCCTGCCGTGCGCTGCACTGCGGTCCGTGCGGACCGCAGCGTTCGCTTACTGACGGTGATAGATCTCGGCGCCGGTCTTCACGAACTCGACCGCCTTGACTTCCATCCCTTTCTTCAGCGCCTCGGTTTCCGACACACCCTGCTGCGCGGCGAACTCGCGCACGTCCTGCGTGATCTTCATCGAGCAGAAGTGCGGGCCACACATCGAGCAGAAGTGCGCGACCTTCGCCGAATCCTTCGGCAGCGTCTCGTCGTGGAATTCGCGTGCCTTGTCCGGATCGAGACCGATGTTGAACTGGTCTTCCCAGCGGAACTCGAAACGAGCCTTCGACAGCGCGTTGTCGCGCACCTGCGCGCCCGGGTGACCCTTGGCCAGGTCGGCGGCGTGCGCGGCGAGCTTGTACGTGATGATGCCTTCCTTCACGTCGTCCTTGTTCGGCAGCCCGAGGTGTTCCTTCGGCGTCACGTAGCACAGCATCGCGGTGCCGAACCAGCCGATCATCGCGGCGCCGATACCCGACGTGATGTGGTCGTAGCCCGGCGCGATGTCGGTGGTGAGCGGCCCGAGCGTGTAGAACGGCGCTTCCTTGCACCAGTCGAGCTGGAGATCCATGTTCTCCTTGATCAACTGCATCGGCACGTGGCCGGGGCCTTCGATCATCACCTGCACGTCGTGCTTCCACGCGATCTGCGTGAGTTCGCCGAGCGTCTTCAGTTCGCCGAGCTGCGCTTCGTCGTTCGCGTCGTAGATCGAGCCGGGGCGCAGGCCGTCGCCGAGCGAGAAGCTCACGTCGTACGCCTTCATGATCTCGCAGATCTCTTCGAAGTGTTCGTACAGGAAGCTTTCCTTGTGGTGCGCGAGACACCACTTCGCCATGATCGAGCCGCCGCGCGACACGATGCCCGTCATCCGGTTCGCGGTGAGCGGCACGTACTGCAGGCGCACGCCTGCGTGGATCGTGAAGTAGTCGACGCCTTGCTCGGCCTGCTCGATCAGCGTGTCGCGGAAGATTTCCCAAGTCAGGTCCTCGGCCTTGCCGTTGACCTTTTCGAGTGCCTGGTAGATCGGCACCGTGCCGATCGGCACCGGGCTGTTGCGGATGATCCACTCGCGCGTTTCATGGATGTGCTTGCCGGTCGACAGGTCCATCACCGTGTCGCCGCCCCAGCGGATCGCCCACGTCATCTTGTCGACTTCCTCGCCGATCGACGACGTGACGGCCGAGTTGCCGATGTTCGCGTTGATCTTCACGAGGAAGTTGCGGCCGATGATCATCGGCTCGGATTCCGGGTGGTTGATGTTCGCGGGGATGATCGCGCGGCCGCGCGCGATTTCGTCGCGCACGAATTCCGGCGTGATTTCCGCGAGTGCATTCGCGCCGAAGGCCGCGGCGCCGAACGCCTGGCCCGGGTGCTGGCGGCCCATCATCGCGGCGAGCTTCGCGCCGTTCGGGCCGCTCGACTTCAGGCTCTCGATGTACTCGGCGCGGCGCTGGTTCTCGCGGATCGCGATGTATTCCATTTCCGGCGTGATGATGCCCTGGCGCGCATAGTGCATCTGCGTGACGTTCTTGCCGGCCTGTGCGCGGCGCGGGTTGCGGTGCAGGCCCGGGAACCGCAGGTCGGCGGTGGCCGGGTCGGCCGCGCGCTCGAGGCCGTACTCGCTCGACAGGCCGCCGAGCACTTCGGTGTCGCCGCGTGCCTCGATCCAGCCCTGACGCAGCGCGGGCAGGCCCGCGCGGATGTCGATCTTGGCGTCCGGATCGGTGTAGGGGCCCGACGTGTCGTACACGTAGATCGGCGGGTTCTTCTCGCCGCCGAAGCCGGTCGGGGTATCGGCCTGCGTGATTTCGCGCATCGGCACGCGGATGTCGGGCTGCGAGCCGGTTACATACACCTTTCGCGAATTGGGCAGCGGCGCGACGGCAGCGGCGTCGACGTGGGCGTCGGCAGACAGAAACTTCGGATTGGCGTTCATGCAATCTCCTGTGTGAGCGCCGGACACGCGCTTCGGCGCTTGCCCGGAGCCCTTGACGAATGTGGGGCTCGAGCTAAGCAGGAGACGAGGTTTGGTGAGGCGGCGGATTCGTCAGAAGGAAGGCGGCGAAATCCGTACGCTTCCCTGCGCTGGCATTATCCAGATCAGGTTCAAAGGGTATTTCTCACCCGCAATGCCGGTTGTTTGACCGAACGCATTGCAGGACCCCCGCGTTAGCAGCGCACACGATACACTGGCTTCGCGGCGGTTTCAACCGGGAGAGGATCGGCTGTCCCGGCGCGGCCGCAGCATGGCGGGTCGTGCGATGGCCCGTCGAAATGGCAGCGCGCGTCGCCGCCGCATGGCCCCACGGCTTGGCCGGTGGCGGCGACGCGGTGCAACATGACGCGCTTTCGCGCAACCTCAAAAAAAAATTTCGCAGCGGCTGTCATTTCCCGCGACGTCGTCCGTCTATTCGGCTCCTTAAACCCATGTTTTGGAGAGATGTCATGAAAAAAGTACTGATTGCCGCTTGTGTCACCGCTTTCGCCACGCTTGCCACGGGCGCGTATGCGCAGAACGACGCGATGTCGCAGCCAGGTTCGTCGATGTCGAAGGACGCGATGGGCCACGACGCGATGGCGAAGGACGGCGCGATGAAGAAGGACGGCATGAAGAAGCATGCGATGAAGAAGGACGCGATGAAGAAAGACGCGATGTCGCACGACGAAATGGGCAAGTCGTCGTCGGGCGACAAGATGGCGCCGTCGAACTGACGGAGGCGGGCGGGGCGCGGCCAGCGCGTGCGGCACACGAGGCCGCCCGCGCATCGCGCACCGCCGCTACGTTCCGGGAGTCTTCATCATGCAAACCGTTCCCGCTGCCGGGCGCGCGACCGCCACGCCGCCCGCGCGCAAGATTCATCCGCTGTGGGTGCGCGTGAGCCACTGGCTCAACGCGCTCGCGGCGATCCTGATGGCGCTGTCCGGCTGGCGCATCTACGATGCGTCGCCGATCTACCCGCCGTTCACGTTCGCGCACGGCATTACGCTCGGCGGCTGGCTCGGCGGCGCGCTGCAATGGCATTTTGCGGCGATGTGGCTGCTGGTCGGCAACGGGCTGTTCTATCTCGCGATGTCGATCGCGACGGGGCGCCTCGCACGCAAGATGCTGCCGGTCACGCTGGCATCGATATGGCGCGACGTGCGCGCGGCGCTGGCCGGCCGGCTGTCGCACGACGACCTGAGCGTCTACAACGCGGTGCAGCGTGCCGCGTACCTGACCGCGATCGTCGACCTCGTCGTGCTGGTGCTGTCGGGCCTCACGATCTGGAAGTCCGTACAGTTCCCGCTGCTGCGCGAACTGTTCGGCGGCTACGACAACGCGCGCGTCGTGCATTTCTGGGCGATGTCGCTGCTGGTCGCCTTCTTCGTCGTCCACGTCGCGATGGCGTTGCTGGTGCCGCGCTCGCTGCTCGCGATGCTGCGCGGCCGCTGATCCGCAAGCCGCGGGCGGAGGAAATCATCATGTCGGAATCCGAACAAAGACGCGGCCAGCCACGCTGGACGCTCGACCGGAAGTCGCTCGAACTCGACCTGCGCCGCGAGCTCGAGATGCCGTCGCGGCGGCTCTTCAACCAGCGCGTGCTGACGCTCGGCGGCCTCGCGATGCTGACCGGCTGCACGCTGCAGGACGATGCGTCGGTCAACACGTTCCTCGAGAAAGTGTCGCGCATGAACGATCGCGTGCAGGCCTGGCTGTTCAGCGGCGAGCGCCTCGCGCCGACCTACACCGAAGCCGACCTCACGCGGCCGTTCCCGTTCAACGCATACTACGGCATCGACGACGTGCCGCACGTCGACGCATCGACGTATCGGCTCGTGCTGTCCGGCCGCGTGACGGGCAAGCGCGTGTGGACGCTCGACGAACTGTATGCGCTGCCGCACGCGGAGCAGATCACGCGGCACATCTGCGTGGAAGGGTGGAGTGCGATCGGCCGCTGGGGCGGCACGCCGTTCGGCGCGTTTCTGGCGCGCGCCGGCGCCGATACCCACGCGAAATACGTCGGTTTCAAATGCGCGGACGATTACTACGAAAGCATCGACATGCCGACCGCGCTGCATCCGCAGACGCTGCTCGCGTTCGACTACGACGGCCGCCGGCTGCCGGCGGAATTCGGCTTTCCGATGAAGCTGCGGATGCCGACCAAGCTCGGCTACAAGAATCCGAAGCACATCATGGAAATCTTCGTGACCGATACCTACCCGGGCGGCTACTGGGTCGACCAGGGGTACAACTGGTTCGGCGGATCGTGAGCGGCGGCGCGCCGCGCCCGCCGCGGCGCCTCACGGCGCTATGCGGACTCGCGCACCTGCAGGTCGACGCGCAGGCCGACCGCGGCCGCCATGTTCACGAGCGCATCGAGCCCGAACAGGTTGATCTTGCCGCGCAGCAGATCCGACACGCGCGGCTGCGTGACGCCCAGCTGCTGCGCGGCCTGCGCCTGGCTGAGCTCGAGCTGCGCGATGCGCTGCTTGAGCGCGATCATCAGCTCGGAGCGCAGCTTCATGTTCTCGGCTTCGGCCGGCTGGCCTTCGATTGCGTCCCAGACGCTCGCATGGCGTTCGTTGCTCATCGTTTCCTCTCCATCATCAGCGCCCGGTAGCGCCGGGCAGCCAGTTCGATATCGGCCTTGCAGGTGCGTGCCGACTGCTTGCGGAAGCAATGCAGCACATAGATCGCGTCGGCGAAGGTCGCGACGTAGACGATCCGGAACGCGCCGCTTGCATCGCGCAGGCGAATTTCCCGCACGCCGGGGCCGATGGTGCGCGTCGGCTTCCAGTCGTCGGGCGCGAGGCCGCGCTGCACCTGGTCGATCTGGTGGCCGGCTTCGCGGCGCGCGGGAAGCGGAAAGCCGCGCAGGTCGTCGAGTGCGGTGCCGACGAACGAAACCGGCTTCGGCGGAAGAATGGCGGAATTATACAAAATTTTGTATGGATGGTGTGCGGGTCGAAAGGGCGAATGTCAGGGGCCGGACGCGCCTGCCGACCGTCACCATAAGCGCGAAGTGACCGCTGAGCGCATGACTGGCCATCAGGCCGATGGAGCGATCGCAACGGGCGGGAACGGATGCCGGGCGGCCCGGGAGACGCTCGCGCAGCGCGTATCCGGCCCCCGATCCGATTCGTCCGGATCCCGAAAAATGTCGCGCCGAAACGTCAGTCGATATGCTTTCAGACAGGTCTGACGATGCTTTCGAATCCTTGATGCCATAATGCCGAGCGTGCGCAACCGAAGCCGTTTGCGCACGCTTTTTGACCCTCTGCCGCCGCTTGCCGGTTTTTATCCGTCGCCGTTCGCACTGCCATGTCGTTCCGCACGTTCGCCTCCGCCTTCCCGGTCCCGTCAGGGCCGTTTGCCGGCATCGCCGGCGTCTTTCAGCGGAGCACGCGACACGTCGTGCGGGCGGGCTGAACGATGACACCGCTCGACCGCCTCCTCGATTTCTTCGCCCGCCTGCCGATCCGGATCCGCCTGCCGCAAAGCCGCGGCGGCCGCGTCGCGCTGGCCCTGGTCTTCATCTATTTCGTCTGGGGTTCGACCTACAGCGGCCTGCATTTCGCGCTGCAGTCGTTCCCGCCGCTGCTGCTGTCGGGGCTGCGCAACCTGCTCGGCGGGATCGGCCTGTTCATCTTCGCGCTGCGGCGCAAGCCCGAATGGCCGACGCTGCTGGAAATCCGCAACTCGGCGATCGTCGGCACGATGCTGGTCGCGCTGTCGTCCGGCACGATCGCGCTCGGGATGCGCACGGTCAGCAGCGGCTCGGCCGCGGTGATGGTCGCCACGGTGCCGCTGTTCGCGACCGTGATCGCGGCGGTCGCCGGGCGTCCGGTGACGAAGGGCGAGTGGGCGGCCGTCGCGCTCGGGATGGTCGGCATCGTCGTGCTGAACTCGGGCGGCGCGGCCGCCGCGAACTCGGCGCTCGGCACGATCTGCGTGCTCGCCGGCGCGCTGTTCTGGGCGGGCGGCGCGCATCTCGCGACGCGCCTCAAGCTGCCGTCGGACCTGTTTCTGTCGACGTCGCTGCAGATCGGCCTGGGCGGGTTGATGTCCACGCTCGCCGCGTGGCTGATGGGCGAGCGCATCGAGCAGGTCGCGCCCGGGCCGGTGTTCGCGTTCGTGTACCTGATGGTGTTCTGCACGATGGCCGCGTACGTCGCGTACGGCTACCTGATTCGCCATACGAGCCCGATCATCGCGAGCAGCTGCATGTACGTGAACCCGATCGTCGCGGTCGCGCTCGGCGCGCTGATGCTCGGCGAGCCCGTGACGATGGCAACCGTGGTCGCGACGGTCGCGATCCTCGGCAGCGTCGGGCTGTCGTTCCTGTTCGATCCCGCGCGCCGGCCCGCGGCGCGCACGGCGGCCGACGCTTCGCCGGCCGTGGCGATCGTCGCGGTGGAGGCCGCAGCAGGCGCGGCGTCCGTGCCGGATCAGCCGCCGATGCCGGAACCCGCGCCGATTCTCGCGCCTTCCGCGGTACCGCTCGCGGTGCCCACACCGGCCGCCGTCGTCGACCCGACCGCGGTCGTGGATCCCGCTCCGGCCTTCACGGTGCCGCCGCCGGTCGAAGAGCCGGCCGCATCGCGCGCGGATGCGTGACGCCCGCGCGCGCGGCCGCGTTCACGCGTGCCGGGCGCCGCGATGGTGGAACCAGCCGGCGAGCGCGGTAAACAGCAGTCCGGCCGCGCACATGCCGGTCCAGCCGAAGGTGCGCCACGCGACGACACCGACCGACGAGCCGAGCGCGCCGCCGATGAAGTAGCACACCATGTACACAGTGTTCACGCGGCTGCGCGCCTCGGGCTTCAGCGCGTAGATGCGCGACTGGTTCGAGATCTGCGCGGCCTGCACGCCGACATCCAGCACGATCACGCCGATCACGAGCCCGACGAGGCTCGTCCCCGACAGCGCAAAAATCACGAACGACGCCGCCAGCAACGCGATCGCGAGCGAGATGATCGCGCGCGGGCCGCGCTTGTCCGCGAAACGGCCCGCGTACGGCGCGGCCAGCGCACCCGCCGCGCCGACGATCCCGAACAGACCGGCGGCCTGCGGGCCGAGATGGAACGGCGCGCCGGCGAGCAGCAGCGTCAGCACCGGCCAGAACGCGCTGAACGCGGCGAACAGCGCGGCGCCCGTCAGCGACGCTTCGCGCAGCCCGCGCAATTCGACCGCCAGGTGCCACATCGAGCCGAGCAGCTTGCCGTACGGCAGCGTCGACGTCGGCGAACTGCGCGGCAGCCGTAGCACGATCACCGCGGCCAGCGCGACGAGCGCCGCGACCGACGCGCCGAACACCGCCCGCCAGCCGAAATATTCGGCGACGAAGCCGGCCGCCGTGCGTGCGAGCAGGATCCCGATCAGCAGGCCGCTCATCACGGTGCCGACCGCATGCCCGCGCTCGGCCGGTGGCGCGATCTCGGCCGCGAACGGCACGGCCTGCTGCGCGATCGTCGCGAGCACGCCGATCGCGAGGCTCGCCGCGGCGAGCACCGCCAGCGTGGGAGCCGTCGCGGCGACGATCAGCGCGATCGACAGGCCCGCGATCTGCATCAGGATCAGGCCGCGGCGATCGAAACGGTCGCCGAGCGGCGCCAGCAGGAACATCCCGGCCGCATAGCCGAGCTGTGTCGCGGTCGGCACCGCGCCGATCCACGACGCACCGTCGGGAAAGGCCGAGCGGAAGCTGTCGAGCAGCGGCTGGTTGTAATAGATGTTCGCGACCGACACACCCGCGATCGTCGCGAGCAGCAACAGCAGGCTGCGCGAGTAGTGGGGCGAGGCGGCGTCGGTCGGACGGTCGGTGGAGGCGGCAGACATGGCGGCAACGGAACGGAGTTGAACGGCGTGGCGCGCGACGCAGCGGCGGTTGCGCTGGCGGCCGGGCGCCGATCGAGGCTGCCGATCATACCGGAGCACCGTGAATCCTGCCGGGCGGGTGGGCGGGTGGACAGGCGGTCGGGCAGTCAGGCAATCAGGCGGCCGGCCGCCGCACTCGTGGCATGACGGGCCGCGAGCGACCGCTATCGGCCGCGATCAGCGCGCAACGCGCGCCGACCGGCCTCGGTCGCCCGTCATGCGCACGCGATTCACGCCGTCAGTCGACCAGTTCCCCGCTCGGTTCGTAGAACGGATAAGGCCCGTCGCCTTCGTCCACGTACACGTGATGGGAGGTCATCCCCGCGTCCGGCGTATGGAAGTGCACCGCGAACGCGGGCGGCTCGAGCCGGAACGCGGACGGTGCGTCCGCGCGCAGGTCGAACGCGACCTGGTGCGCGGGTGCCGGCACGGCGGATGCGAGCGTGCCGCCGAAGCGCGTGAACATCGTGCGGTGCACGTGGCCGCACAGCACGCGTTCGACGTTCGGATGGCCGCGCAGCAGCGCGTCGAGTTTCGCGGCGGCGGCGGGCGCGAGGCGCAAGGCATCCATGTGCCCGATGCCTGACGCAAACGGTGGGTGGTGCAGCGCGACGATCACGGGCCGATCGCGCGCGGCGTCGAGCTGCGTGGCGAGCCACGCCAGCCGCGCGTCGCACAGGTCGCCGTGGCTCGCGCCGGGCACCTGCGAATCGAGCGCGAGCACGCGCACCGCGCCGACATCGAACGCGTACTGCACGAATTCGCCGTCCTGCCATTCGGGGCGATCGGCGAACGCGCGGCGCAGCCCCGCGCGGTCGTCGTGGTTGCCGACCATCAGGTAATACGGAATCTCGAGCGGCGCGAGCAGGTCGCGCAGATGGCGGTATTCGTCGTCGTGGCCGAAGTCGGTCAGGTCGCCCGTGACGAGCACCGCGTCAGGCCGCGGCACGAGCGCGTTCAGCTTCGCGATGCAGCGCGCGAGCGCGGCGGCCGTGTCGACGCGCCGGTACGCGAGCTGGCCCGGACGCTTGATATGGAGATCGCTGATTTGAGCAAGCAGCATCGTCGTTCCTCGGAATGTCTGGTTATCGTGGGGCGGCATCACGCGGCGAGCGCGATCAGGCCTTCCGCCGCGATCGCGATGCCGACGGCCGTGCCGCGCGCGAGTTCGATGCGGCCCGGTACGTCGATCACGAGCGGGTCGGGCGCCGCATGCTCGATCGTGAGCCGCGTGCGCTCGCCGAGGAACGCGCACGCGCCGATCGCGCCGCGCAGCGGCGCATGCGCGGGATCGGCGAGCTGCGCGTCCTCCGGGCGGAAGAACCACTCGTCGGCGGCGTGCGGCGTCACGATCGACCCGCCCGTCGTCACGAGCGCGCCGTTGCGCCATTGTCCCGCAAGCCGGTTCAGCGTGCCGATGAACTGCGCGACCGTGCGGTTCGCCGGCCGGTAGTAGATGTCGCGCGGCGTGCCGATCTGCTCGATGCGGCCTGCCCCCATCACTACGATCCGGTCGCCGAGCTCCATCGCTTCGGCCTGGTCGTGCGTCACGTACACGGTCGTCACGCCGAGATCGCGCAGCAGCGCATTCATCTCGCGGCGCAGCACGTCGCGCAGCTTCGCGTCGAGCGCGGTCAGCGGCTCGTCGAGCAGCAGCACGCGCGGGCGCACCGCGAGCGCACGCGCCAGCGCGACGCGCTGCCGCTGGCCGCCCGACAACTGATCGACCGGTTTGTCCGCATGCGCATCGAGCCGCATCATCGCGAGCAGCTCGTCGACGCGTTCGCGCAGCGCGCGCGGCTCGGTCTTGCGGATCTTCAGCCCGTAGCCGACGTTGCCGCGCACCGTCAGGTTCGGGAACAGCGCGTAGTTCTGGAACACCATGCCGACCTGCCTGCGCTCGATCGGCAGCGCGGTCACGTCGTCGCCGCCGAACGCGATCGTGCCGCCGGCGTCCGGCGTGTCGAGGCCGGCGATCAGCCGCAGCGTGGTCGTCTTGCCGCAGCCCGACGGTCCGAGCAGCACGAGCGTCTCGCCCGCGCCGATCGACAGGTCGAGCGGTTCGAGCACGCGCGTGCCGCGGAACGTTTTCGCGCAGCGGGTCAGGGTGATGGGGGTGGAATCGAGTTTCATGGGAACGGTGAAGTCTGCGCGGGGTTCAGCGCGGGCGGCGCTTCAGTGGGCGCGTGCCGGACGGATCGACGCCGAGCCACTGCATCGCGACGAGGAGCGGCAGCGTCATCAGCAGGAACACGATCGTATAGGCGCTGCCGACTTCGAGACGCAGCGACGCGTAGGTGTCGGCGAGCCCGACGGGCAGCGTCTTCGTGTCGGGTGTATGCAGCATCCAGGTGAGGTTGAATTCGCCGATCGACAGCGTGAGCACCGCGAGTGCGCCCGCGACGATGCCGGGGCGCAGGTTCGGCAGCACGATCGTCACGAAGCGCGTGACGAACGACGCGCCGAGGCTCGCGGCGCCTTCTTCGAGCGTGCGCAAGCCGGCACCCGCCGCAACGGCCGCGACCGCCCGCACCATGAACGGCAGCGTGAACACGACGTGGCCGACGACGATGAACCACAGGCTCATCCGGAACGCGGTGAAGCCGCCGTAGACGACCAGCAGCGCGAGCGCCGACGCGAGGCCCGGCAGCGCGACCGGCAGCACGAGCGCTTCCTCGATCACACGGGCCGTGCGGCTCTGGCTGCGCGCGAGCGCATAGCCGGCCGGCACGCCGACGACGAGCACGATCGCGAGCGTCGCGAACGCAACGCCGAGCGACAGCGCGACCGAGCCTTGATACTGCTGCCACACCTGTTCGAGCCAGCGCAGCGTGAGGCCGCTCGACAGCCCGCGGAAATAGTTGACGGTGAGACCCGCGAGCACCGACATCACGACGGGCACGATCAGGAACGCGCACAGCAGCAGCGTGACGCCCCATTGCAGCGCGGCGATCGCGCGCGCGCCCGACACACGCGGCGCCCGTCGGGCGGCGCCGTTCGCATGCGACGGAGCGGGCGCCGGCGACGGCGCGGACGAACCGGAAAGCGATTGCATGAAGGAATCCTCAGGCCGCGGCGGCGGCGGTGTGGCCGGTGAACCGGCGCGCGAGCGCGAGCACGGCCCACGTGACGATGCCGAGCACGATCGACAGGCCGGCCGCCGTCGCGATGTTCGCGTTCAGCGTGAACTCGGTGTAGATCGTCATCGGCAGCACGTTCAGGTCGGTGGCGAGCGTGAACGCGGTGCCGAACGCGCCCATCGCGGTCGCGAAGCAGATCGCGCCGGCCGCGATCAGGCCCGGCGCGAGCGCCGGCAGCACGATGTCGATGAAGATGCGCCACGGCGACGCGCCGAGCGAGCGCGCGGCTTCCTCGAGCGACGCGTCGAGCTTCGACGCGGCCGCGATCACGGTCACGATCACGCGCGGAATCGAGAAGTACAGGTAGCCGACGAACAGCCCGGCAACCGAATACGCGAACACCCACTTGTCGCCGGTCAGCTTCGCGGACAGCATCCCGATCAACCCCTGGCGCCCGGCGAGCATGATCACCATGAAGCCGACCACGACACCCGGGAACGCGAGCGGAAAGGTAAGCAGCGCGAGCAGCACGCGCTTGCCCGCGAACTCGCGGCGCGCGAGCAGCAGGCCCGAGATCGTCGACAGCACCAGCGTCGCGAGCGTGACGCCCGCGGACAACGCCACCGTTTCGCCAAGGCTCTTCATGTAGCGCGCATTGCCGAGCAGCGCCGCGTACTGCGTGAAGAGCGCACCGTCGGCGGACACCTGCACGAGCGAAACGATCGGCAGCAGCCAGAACGCGGCGAACACCGCGAGCGCGGGCGCGACGAGTGCGACGCGCCAGCGCAGCGGGAAAGTCAGGTCGAGCATGGGTTGGGTCCGGCCGCTTACTGCATCACCTGCAGGTATTGCAGGCCGAACGCTTGCTGGCCGGCCGCCATCTTGCCGAAGTCGACCGACTTCGCGCGTGCGTATTCGCTCGCCGGCAGGAACTTCGCGGCGACGTCGGCGCCGAGCGTCTGCGCGCGCACCGGGCGCAGGTACGCGTTGGCCCACAGCTTCTGGCCTTCGTCGGACAGCACGAAGTCGAGCACCTTCCTGCCGTTTGCGTCGTGCGGCGCGCCCTTCACGAGGCTCATCACGTACGGCACCGCGATCGTGCCTTCCTGCGGAATCACGAACTCGACGTTCGCGTGATCCTTGTACTTCGCGCGATACGCGTCGAAGTCGTAGTCGAGCAGGATCGGAATTTCGCCGGACAGCACACGCGCGTACGCGGTCTGCTTCGGCACGATCGGCGCATTCGCCTTCAGCTTGCGGAACCAGTCGAGCGCCGGCTTGAAGTTGTCGAGGCTGCCGCCGAGCGCCTGGTTGACGGCGACCGCGCCCGCATAGCCGACGAACGCGCTCGACGGATCGAGGTAGCCGACCATGCCTTTGTACTCAGGCTTCAGCAGATCGGCCCACGAGCGCGGCACTGGCTTGCCGTCGAGCGCGTCCTTGTTCACGAAGAAGCCGAGCGTGCCCGAGTGGATCGCGAACCAGTAGCCTTGCGGATCCTTCAGGTTCGCGGGAATGTCGTTCCAGTGCGCGGGCTTGTACGGCGCAATCACGCCCTTGTCCTTCGCCTGGAAGGCCGACGACACGCCGAGATAGACGACGTCGGCGACCGGGCTCTTCTGCTCGGCGATCAGCTGCGCGATCGCCTGGCCCGAGTTCTTGTTGTCGAACGGCACGCGGATGCCGGTCTTCTGCTTGATCGCGGCGATCTGTGCGGCCCAGTCGGCCCATTCGGGCGGGCAGTTGTAGCAGATCGCGGTGTCGTCGGCATGGGCTGCGGGTGCGAACGCGACGAGCGCGGCGCAGGCGAGCGGTGCGGCGAGCGTGCGCAGCAGCGAGGTCAGGCGAAGGGACACGGTGGGTCTCCGGGCGGGGTGAGGGTAGGGCGCCGCGCGCGGTGGCGCGGCGCGCGCGTTCAGGCGTGGCGCAATTGCAGGTCGGCGGCCGGCGGTGCGACCGTCGCGCCGTCGCGCACCGTGTGCGGCAGGATCAGCGAAGCGCGCTCGATCGTCGCGCCGCCGATGCATTCGACGAGGCGCCGCCAGGCATGGCGGCCGATGTCCTGGTTCGGCGTCGCGACGCTCGCGAGCGGCGGTGCGAGCAGCTCGCCGATCGCGATCCCGTCGAAGCCGAGCACCGACAGGTCGTCGGGAATCGAGAAGCCGGCGCGGCGCAGGCCGCGCATCACGACCATCGCGAGCAGGTCGTTGCTGCAGAAGAGGGCGGTCGGGCGCGTGGCTTGCGCGGTGAGATGCGCGAGCACCGCGTCGGGCAGCTCGGCCGCGTTGAAGTCGACCTCGACCGGCGGCAGCGTCGCGACGCCGCATTCCTCGAGTGCCTGCGCGTAGCCGAGATGACGCTGGCGCGCGCGATCCGACGCGGCGAGCGAGCCGGCCAGCATCAGCACGCGGCGATGGCCGCGCTGGGTCAGCAGACGCACGCCGTCATAGGCGGCGCGGCGGTTATCGACCGACACCGACGGGCGGCGTTGCGTGTCGTTGTGCATCAGCACGTAGTGCGGGCCGTCGCGGTCGAGCATGTCGAGCAGCGGATGCGTGTCCGCATCGGCGACGGTCAGGATCAGCCCTTCGACGCGCTGCTCGCGCAGCGTCTCGATCGCGTGACGCTCGCGCGCCGCGTCGTATTCGGTCGTCATCAGGATCAGCTTGAAGCCGGCCGCGGTCGCGAGTTCGTCGATGCCCTGCAGGCAGTCGGCGAACACCGGGTTCGACAGCGTCGGCACGACGACGCCGACGAGCCGGGTGCGCTCGCCGCGCAACTGCCGGCCGAGCGGGCTCGGGCGGAACTGCAGCGTGTCGATGGCGGTGCGGATCGTCGCCAGCGTGGCGGGGCTCACGGTATGCGGCGAGTTGATCGCGCGCGAGACGGTGGCGATCGAGAAGCCGGCGAGCGCGGCGACATCCTTGATGGTCGGGGTCATGAAGTTACGCGATGTAAACGTTTTCGGCAGGGAAATTATCGAAAACGTTTGTGACTTCGCGATGACGCGCATGACGTCTGTTTCGCAAAAAGCACGACACAAACATCTGACGTTTGGCGCCCGGCGAGCGGGGCGGACTCGATTGTATCGGCGGATGCTGCGGCGCGGGACGAAATCGGTGGCGGTGTCGCGTCGATATCGATTGCGGCGTATGAATTCGGCCGCGGACGAGGTGGGCAGACGTGCTGCGTCGCGACGTACTGCGCGCGAATCAGCTAACGCATGTGCAAGCAATGGTAGAATCGCGTCCGCCCTTTTGCCGGGGTGATGAAATTGGTAAACATAGCGGACTTAAACGATTGAGTGCCCGGTCGGAAACGGTCGGTGCAGAACCCTTCAAATTCGGTGAAACCCCTGATGCACGCATCGAGGCAACGCCGAGCCAAGCCTCGCGGTCACGCGAGGAAGGTGTAGAGACTAGACGGGGGGCGCCTAAGGCGCACGGGCGGCGATCACGCCCGCGCGCGACGGCGAAGGCATAGTCCAGCGCACGAACGGCATCGTTCCGACGACGCCGACTTCGAAAGAAGCAGTGTGACGAAAATCCGCCGCCTTAATTGGCTTGCCGGTTCGAGTCCGGTCCCCGGCACCACCTCTCTCTGTAGTCTGGTATTCCTATCCCAAGCAAACCCAAGTCAGGCAAGGGTTTGCGTGCTGTTCTCTCACTGCTCTGACGTAGTCGGGAAGTAGCCTAATCAAGCCTTTTTTGCACCCGACTGCACCTGATATGCACCAGGATTTGCACCGGGGAAATGCACGGCAACTTGTACGAAGCGGGGCGGCATGTGGCGCGTGCAGGTGCGCCGGAAGGGCGTGAGCCTCTCGGAGACGTTCAAGCGCAAGGCCGACGCCGTGCAGTGGGCGACCCAAAAAGAACACGAGATCAATCTCGGCAAGGTCACGGCCGGCATTTGATCATGAAAAATTGCTTTGGCTTCCGAGTTTACCAGCGGCCCGCAAATGCACGAGCGAAGTGTGCCGATTGGATAAGTCGCTAGCGAGCAGGACCGGCAGCCGACGGTTAGAACCGAACTGACTACGCGGGGTTCGGTGCTCGTTTAGCGATCAGGAGGCGATAACTCCACTCTTGATTCGTGCACCAAGTCGCTGACTTTCTCGCCAGTAGCTGGCCCGAGTTGCTTGCTTCGTAACTCCAAGCGCAGCGCGTCGAGTGCCACTGATCGGTGTCCCACTCGCCAGATCAGGTGTGTGTGGACGTTTGCGACTTCCGGTGGTAGCGGAAGGATCTTCACAAGACTTTCTGCCTGCATGACTCCCAGCACAGAGCGCGGCACGATGGCGATGCCCGAACCAGCCGCCACACAGGCAACGATAGCGTGATAGGACGCGAGTTCAAGCACTCGAACTGGAACTACGTCACACGCGGCGAGCCAATCGTCGAGGATTTTTCGATAGGAGCAGCCGGTTGCGAAAGCGATAACCGTGCACTGCTGCAAATGTGTTGCCGATTCGATGTGCTTGGCTTGTAACGGCGCGACGATTACGAGCTCTTCGGAGAATGCAGTCTGAGTTTCCAGGTTGCTGGCACGGAATGGTTCCGAGATGAAGGCTGCCTCGATGTCATAGCGGTGCACGCGGCTGATAAGGGCGGTGGTTGTGCCGGTTACCAGTTCGATATGCACGTCCGGATAGTGTCCATGATAGCTCGACAGGAACGGTGGAAGGCGCGCTGCCGCAGTGCTTTCTAGCGTGCCGATGCGTAACGTCCCGTGCGGAGTCCCGCTTCGCATTGCCATCTCTGCTTCGTGCGACAGTCGAAGCAGTTGTTCGGCATATGTGATCAAAAGTCGCCCTTCCGCCGAGAGAACGAGCTTGCCACCTTGACGTTGAAATAGTGCGACCCCGAGCCTTTCTTCCAGATTCTTGATGCGCGTCGTTATATTGGACTGGACCCTATTAAGGTGCGCCGCGGCTTTCGTTATTCCGCCAAAGTCAACTACGGCTTTGAAGATCTGTAATGAGTCGAGATCGATGTTTCTCATTTTGGGAATCCGCGTTCGAAACTATTCATTTTTCAAGATATCACGGCCTGGCTAGACTTGCTTGTCTGCCCCCTGTTTGCAGACTTCCCATCGACACTTTCGCCTTGCACGTCATGACACTTTTGCCGTTGCTCATTGTCCAGGTCGGCACGCCGCCCGACGAAGTTCGTAACGCGCATGGAGACTTGCCAGATTGGTTCTGCCGGGCGTTGGAGCGGCCGCGTCATTCTGTCGAAGTTGTGCGTGTGTTCGAAGGAGAGGCGCTGCCGGCCCCGGATGTGAGCCGTGTCGCGGTCATTACGGGCGCGTGGTCGATGGTCACGGACCTGCTGCCGTGGAGTGAAACGACGGCGCAGTGGATTCGCGACGCAATGAAGGTTGGGATGCCGCTGTTCGGCGTCTGCTACGGACACCAACTCATGGCGCATGCGCTGGGTGGCCGAGTCGACTACCCCCTGCAAGGCCGAGAGTTCGGATGCAAACCAATTACTTTGCTGCCCGCCGCCGCGAGCGATGCCCTGTTCGAAGATTGCCCCGCGACGTTCGCCGCCCATTTGGCGCACGAGCAAAGCGTCATCGAACTGCCGCCGGATGCGCAGGTTCTGGCTTATTCAGATCAAGATCCACACCAGGTTGTTCGATATGGACCCAACGCCATTTCGACGCAGTTTCATCCGGAATTTTCGACCGCAGTGTCAGCGGCACTCATCAAACGACGTGCTGATGATTTGCGTGCAGACGGCAACGATCTTGACGAAATGCTGCTCGCGCTTGAAGACACGCGACACGCTGGCCAACTGCTCAGACGGTTCGTGGAGTCGTTCCGATGAACCCATTGAACGGTGTTGGGATGCGTGCGGTGGATTGTCGGTAGCACGCGAACCACCGCGGTGCGCATCGTGACGGGGGCAGTGTTTCGGTCGAGGCAGGTGACGAGCCTTGGAAAGGAGTTTGAAATGCGTAAGATTGGATTGATTGGCGGCATGAGCTGCGAAGCTACAGCTGTCTACTATCGCCAGATCAACGAACTGGTGCGTGCACGCCTCGGCGGCTTGCACCAAGCGGAGTTGCTGTTGTATTCGGTTGATTTCCAGAAGATTGTCGACATGCAGAAATCTGGTCGATGGGAGGATGCTGGTAACTACCTTGCGGAGATTGGTCGCACTCTCGAAACCGCAGGCGCAGATTGCGCGCTGATTTGTGCGGTCACCATGCATCTCGTTGCACCGGACGTCGAAGCCGCAGTGACGGTGCCGTTCATCCATGTCATCGATGAAACTGCGAAGCACCTGAAGGCTGCTGGCTGCCAGCGCCCGTTCTTGCTCGCCACGCGGTACACGATGGAGCATGGCTACTATCACGAGCGCATGAAGCAGCACGACATTGATGTGATGGTGCCGGACGCTGATGGCAGAACCTTGGTTCACAACATTATTTTTGAAGAGTTGTGCGCTGGCAAAGTACTGGACCGCTCTCGCGATGTCTTCATTTCGCTCATTGAAGGGGCGAAGGCGGAAGGAGCTGATTCCGTGATTTTTGGCTGCACGGAGCTTTGCTTGATTCTCAACGCCAACGAACTGCCGCTGCCGGGTTTTGACTCTGTTGCCATCCACACAGATGCCGCCGTGCAGTTTGCACTCGGCGAGTTGTCGTAAACCGAGCCGAACCATGTCGCAACAATCATTGGAATGTGATTGAGGCCTCTCCGGAGAGGATTAGAGCGTAGGTCTTGGCGTAGCTTTGTGTGCTAAGCCTTGGCAGATAAGGTGCAGTTACTGCCGCATCATGGAGGTGACGGTTGCAGGTGCTGCTACGGGTTGCGTGCTTATGTGATCGGGAAAAGTTGCTTTGGCAGCCCGAGTCTATCAGCGGTGCGACGCGCGAGCGTGACGTTGGTCTTTTGGACTTATCGCCGCCTGTAGCAAGGAGAGGGGTGCTGGCAAAGTGCTGTCCGGCGTAATCGCTACGCCCCATGTCGGGCAGTGAATTGATGCATTTGGTGCAGATATGATCTGCAATATGTGGCACTGGTGATTGTTTGTTGGGTAATTAAACTACAACTCAATACACACCCAGGAGATCACGATGGTACGTACGGTCAGAATCCATGAAGCTGGCGGTCCGCAAGTATTGCGCCTTGAACAGACTGGAGTGCAAAAGCCGGGGCCGGGAGAAGTCTGGCTGGAGCAGGCGGCGATCGGCGTGAATCCACTGGACGTCAGCCAGCGGTCCGGCGCAGTCCGTATCGCGCTGCCGTCAGGTCTGGGCCTTGAAGGGGCAGGCTATGTCGCTGCAATCGGGCCGGGCGTGACCGAGGTTGCGGTCGGTGACAGGGTTGCATATGCTGCCGGCCCGCTTGGTGCGTACTCGATGGGCCGCCTCTATCCCGCAAATCGGCTCGTAAAGTTGCCGGATGGCGTGGGTTTCGACGAAGCGGCGGCCGTGCTCTTCAAGGGCATAACTGCTCAATACTTGCTGAAGGCAACGTATCCTGTCGGTTCGAACTCGAACGTTTTGCTTTACGGCGCAGCGGGTGCGTTGGGGCAGATCATGGTGCCGTGGGCTAAGGGCCTGGGTGCGTTCGTGATAGGCGTTGTATCGCGGCAGGAAAGTGTCGACCGTGCCAAGGCAGCGGGTTGCGACGAGGTTGTGGTGTTCGATCCTGCAACGCTGGCAGCCCAGGTTGCCGAAGTGACGTCCGGCAGAAAGGTCGATGTCGCTTACGATCCCATCGGCCGCGTCTCTTTCGAGGCATCGCTGGACAGCCTTCGGCCCCGTGGGCTGCTGGTTTCGTTCGGCATGACGTCCGGCGCACCGCCTGCCATCGAAGTCGGTGCGCTCAACGCCAAGGGCTCGCTTTTCCTGACGCGACCATCGCTCGCCGCTCACACGGCGACGCCCGAGGAATATCAAGAGCGGGCGCAGGAGGTACTGAGGGCGATCGCAGACGGTATCATCCAGCCGCGAGTCTGGCGTCGCTACCCGTTGGCCGATGTTGCCGAGGCGCATGCCGATCTCGAGAATGGTCGATCACAGGGCGCGATCGTGCTCACACCCTGAGTGAGCTGTCACACGCGTGTTCGCTCGGGTCGCTGCCGGACAATTCAGCTACTGATTCTGCGAGGCCCGAAAGCGGCATGGACTTTCTCGATAGTCGACAGGCGGACGAGCGGTCGGCGCTCTTGGCGCTTTGGGAACACGGCTCGTTTGCTGCAGCCGGCCGGGCACTGCAGCGTCATCCGACCGTGCTCTCAAAGCGGCTCAGCGCATTGGAGCACCGTTTGGGCATACGCCTGATCGAACGAACCACGAGGCAACTGCGTTTTACTGCCGAAGGGGAGCGGTTGGTGACGCGCTTGCGTCATGCGGTCGACATGATTGCCGAGGCCGAGCAGGACGCGACGCAAGGTGCGGCACAGGTCAGGGGGCGTCTGCGGATCGCATTGCCGGCCGCGATGGGACGTATCTGGCTGAGTTCGGTCGTGTCGGAATTCGCAATGGCCTATCCGGGTGTCGTGCTGGACGCTGAATATTCGGAACGGTTCGTCGACATTGTTGCGGAAGGCTTCGACGCGGCGATCCGGATCGGCGAGCTTTCGGACAATCGACTGATTGCCAGAAAACTATGCGATCACCGCCGCATTCTGTGTGCCTCGCCTGCGTATCTGGAGCGGCATGGAACGCCGACAGAACCGGCAGATCTTGCTGTGCACCACTGCCTCGGATTTACGGGTCTGCACACGTACCCCGAATGGAAGTTGACGCGTGACTGCGAGCAGCGCGCGGTCAAAGTAGGCTGCGGCATGATCAGCAACGACAACGAGGCCCTTTTGTCGGCAGCTCGTCTCGGGCTGGGGATTCTCGCGGGTGGCGACTGGCTGATGACGAAGGATATCGATGCCGGAAATTTGACGAGGGTGCTGCCGGATTGGCTGCTGGGTGATGCTGCGGGTGTCTATCTGGTTCGTCCGTCCGCCAAGTACAGCTCTGCAACGACAACCGCATTCAAACAGTGGATCGAGGAGGCGTTTGTGCGTGGCGCACCTTGGCAACAGGGGGGCGCACGGTAGGGCGGCAGCTTGCGCGTCAACGCGCAAATTGGCGTAGCTTTGTCCGGGATGCGTTGTCAGATAGGGCGCAGGTACTGCTGCATCATCGGTGTGTGCCGGTTCGACTCCCGATGCGGGACTGGTGTTCACTCTTGGGTGGCATGCTACAAACGTACACCATGCGAATGTAAATATATGATTATATTGATTAATTGATTTCGGTCCCCGGCACCATGGATTCATCCCGCTGAATCTCGTGCGACCGCAGAACCCCGTTCGGAACCCTGTCCCGGCGGGGTTTTTTGTCGCATTGTGCTCGCTATGGCGAGGGCGTCAGCGCTGTCCCTCATGTCGACACGGTGTCCGTCGATGCGCCGGAGCCACCGGGACTGCCGATCGACTCGCCGTTGCACCGGCAGGGCGACTCGACCGCCGCCCGCATCTAGTGGCTTTCCCTAGCGGCGTTGAGCGCGCTCCGCTTTTCCCCTATAAACCGGTGAACAACGGGGAAGCACCAGAATCTGTACGGGGAGCGCATGAAAAGGACAATAGCCAGTCTCGAGGGACTGCGCGGGTGCGCGGCGTTGCTCGTCGTCATCTATCACATGCAGTTCGACAGTGCCGGCCGTGGCGTGAGCCGGAACGGGTACCTCGCAGTCGACCTGTTTTTCGTCTTGAGTGGTTTCGTGATCTGCAGCGCATATGGCGCGAGGATGGGCGACACGCGGCAATGGCTCAGCTTCATGGTTCGCCGGTTCGGCCGGATCTGGCCGACGCACATGGTCGCGAGCGTGCTCTTCTATGTCATGCTCAACTGGATGGTCATGCTGGCGGTTTTGGCGGGTAGCCCGAGTGCGCCACCTTTTGTGCCAACCCTTCGCGAAGTCGTCGCGATCGTGACGATGACGCAAGGGTTCCATCTCTTCCAATACGACATAGGCACCGGCGTCAGCTGGAGTACGGCCGACGAGTTCTACGTCTATCTGTTGTTCGGCGCGCTCTGCCTGATGATGCCAGGGCGACGCCGCGTCGTCGTGTTCGCGGCATTGGCGATGACCGGCTATGCGATTGCGGCGTGGGCGTCGATCGTTCCCAAGTCGTGTCTGGCCGAGGGGGATTGCTTCGGAATGACGTTCGACTGGGGATGGGCCCGATGTATGGCCGGCTTCTTTATCGGCGCCGTCATCGCGCAGCACCGCGACCACCGTGTGGTGATGCATGCGACCGGATCAGCGCCGCAAATTGCGATCGTCGCCATCACGATCGCACTGATCCTGTTTGCGGATCGCGTCCCCGGCTCGGCGCTCGCGGCCCCCGCCGTATTTGCGATGCTCATCGCATCGCTGAGTCGCGACGAAGGTCCGATTGCCCGATTGCTGCACTGTCGTGCCCCGCAGTATCTCGGCGGCATATCGTATTCGTTGTATCTGGGGCATGCGGTGTTCCGGCCGGCGCTGCTTCTCTCGGAAAAGGTCGCTACCGGTCCAGTCGCGCTTGCAATTGAATACGTCGTTTTTCTGGCGGCATCGTTCGTACTTGCAAACCGCCTGAATCGATCGGTCGAAACGCCGTTTCGGAAGCGGTTCAACGCTTGGGCCGACGTGATGTTTCGGCCATCCGCACTCGGCCGTCCAGCCGTCGACTGAGAATCCTCGCGCGCGGCGGCCGGACCGTGCCATCGATGCAGCCTCTGTTGCCTGCTATCCGTCGGCATACGGCCGTTGACACGCAGCGACCGCGACGTGCTGGTCAAGCGAACTGGCGGATCCGGTCGGCACGCGCACGATCGTCGCACCGCTGACCGTGCCTTCCTGATTGCGCAGCGCCTCGCCCAGTTCCCTGGCGAGCGGATGGTCGCCCGCGGAGGAGAACAGCGGGCCATATTGCCGGCTGACGGCTCGTTGCATCGCGTCGAGCATCGAATGACCGTCAAGCATGTTGCTTGCGACACTCAGCAGCGTTTCGTCCTCGTGCGGCCACAGCGCTCTTCCCAGCGTGGGTGTCAGCGTGTTCCGCAGTGTCGCCGCGATCCGGCTCGTGCAATCGACACGATGCAGGTCGTCGATCAGCAAATCGCCGATTCCACGCTCGAGCGTGATCGCAATCCCTTCACGACAGGTCAGATCCCGGTTGTTTGCGATCATACGCCGCATGCACCTGAACTCGTCGCCGGACTCGCCAGGTTCGATCGTGATCTCTTCGCGCCTGAAATCGCTGGCCGAGCCGGGACGGCCCAGGAGAACGGGCCGGGTCAATCCGGTCATATTTGGTAGTGCGAATAGATCGACCCGGATCGTCGGATCCGTCTCGTCGCGCCAACCACTGATCGACTGTAGCCTGAGTGCATATGATTCGCCGTCGTAGTAGCAACCGGAGGAATCGCGGTGCACGCGAACTTTTCCAGGATGAGCCATGATGGGCAATTCCGTTGACTGGCAACCTGCGCCACCGCTCGGGCAGGTTGCATGGATACACGAGTGTGAGGCCGCCGTGCAGGTGACGTGCCGCGTCGATGAGCCGCGGCAGGTCGCGCGTCGTGTCCGTGCCGTGGTCGATTCACGTCGCGGTCGCAAACGCCGCGACACCACTGCGCGCGTTTGCGTCGGCGGCGAGACGTCTTTCCAGCTCGGTCGCATGGTTGCGATCCCAGGCGAGCACCTTGGGGGTCATCAGCTTGTGCCAAAGCGGCGGGATCATCGCGACGACGATCGTCGTCAGGTAGCCGCCGATCATCATCGGGGCATCGGAAAACGGCTTGAGGTCCTGATAAGGCACTTCGCCCTGGGCGTGATGGTGCGAATGGCGCGTCAGGTTGAACATGGACCACGAGCTGATGCGCCGGTTCGTATTCCATGAGTGGCGCGGCTGGACGGGCGTACCGGGATCCCGGACGATACCGTAGTGCTCCATGTAGTTGACGATTTCCAGCAGTGCCTTGCCCCACAGCGCGCAGAGCAGGAAGTATGCGCCCGTTCTGTACCCGCCGATGCTCCATGCGCCTGCGAGCAGGAGCACGCTCATCAGGTGGCCGCGAATCACCGCGTTGAACGGCGTAAGCCGCCCGTGTCCGGCGCGCTTCAAGCGCTTCGCCTCGATCTTCCATGCGCTGACGTTACCTTTGAGCGTCGAGACGAGGATGTGAAAGTAGACGTTGCGGCCGCGCGGGGCCGTAGCCGGATCTTCCGTTGTCGACACGTAGCGATGGTGTCCATAGACGTGCTCGATCGAGAAAATCGTATCGAAGCTGAACGCCAGCAGCCAGCGGCCGATGAACATCGACATCCGGTCCCAGGTGCGATGCGTGAGCTCGTGCGCGGGAATGGTGCCGATCATGCCGATCATCAGGCCGGTCAGCACCACGCCGGATACGCGATGCCCCCAGTTCCCCGCGGTGCGTGCGGCCAATGCGTCGTATCCGGTCAACCTTTCGACCAATGCGCCGAAGCCGAACGGGTCCGACGTGGCGATCGACCAGACCGACGCAAAGACGATCAGCGACAGCAGCGGCAGCGCCATCCACAGTTGAAACGTCAGGACACCGGGATGACGCAGGACGGGGGTCGACGTATCGTCGCCGCAGATCGCGTCGCCGACGATATAGAACGCGAGGATCGCGACGAGATCGATCGTGATCCACGCACCGCCCGCGACGAACGCGATGATCGAAGAGATGCCGATCACGTGGAACAGGAAGTACTTCAGATAGTGATGCATGTGGACGTGTCCTCCTCCAGGTTGGTATTGAAATTCAGGCGACTGCCGGTATGTCGTGTTGCGTGGTGAAGCGATCCGCGTGAATGTGTGCCCGGGAAAGGCCGCGCGCCGTCAGGACTTCGGCGGCTGCGTCGATCATCCGGGGCGGCCCGCACAGGTAGGCATGTGCGTCGGCCGGCAGGTCGTCGGCGATGCCGTCGGTGACGAGCCCGCGCGCACCGCGCCAAGACGAATCGATCGGTTCTTCGGAAAGGATGGGCAGGAAATCGAAGCGGTCGTGCCAGCGATCGGCGAGTTCGGCAATCGTGTCGAGCGCGTACAGATCGCGCTGCGCGCGCGCGCCGAACAGCAGCGTGACCGGACGCGCCACGCGTGCCGCCGCGCCGTCTTCCAGCAGCGCGAGAACCGGCGCGAGCCCGCTGCCTCCGGCAATCAGGATCAACGGGGTCGTGGCGGCGCGCATCCAGAAGTCCCCGAGCGGGCCTTCGAGGGTCACCGTCCGGCCGACGAGGTCATGTTCGTGGACATGGCCGGAAAATACGCCGCCGGCCACCTTGCGCACGAAAAAGACGGCCTGTGCATCCGGCCGTACGCGCGTCGCGAACGAGTAGCTGCGCACCTCGCCGGGCAATGACGCGATCGACAGCAGCGCATACTGCCCGGCCTTGTACGGAAGCGCTTCGTCCAGCTGGACGCGCAGGCGCAGGATGTCATGCGTCAGCCGGTCCTGGCCGATCACGCGCCCGGCGATCGTCCGTCGCGCGCCGTAACGGCTCATGTCGACGGCGATACTCACGTCCGATCGAGGGATGCTCTGGCAGGCCAGGATGAACCCCTGATCGAGGTCCTCGTCCGGCAGGACGTACTCGGTACGCGTGAGCTCCTTCACACGCCCGTGGATCAGCTTGCACTTGCATGTCGCACATCCGCCGACCCGACAGCTATGCGGAAAGTCGATACCCTGGCGCAATGCCGCCTGCAAGAGCGTTTCCCCCGGTTGAACCGTGATGGCGCGATCGTTGATGACGGCCGTAACAGTCTTGGATTTTGTTAGGAACCTGAACATATTGCCTTCCGGCCGGTACGGTTGAGGTACGTTCATCGTAGGGAACCGGCGGCCGTTACGGGAGTGCTCGAATTGACATCGATGGCGCATTTGACGTCAATTGAGGTCCGTCACCCAGCGAGGATGTCCGATATGTCCGAGACGGACTTTTTTCTTCAACCGCAATACGCGCTCCAGATCTCGGATCAGGTCGTCCGGATGGGGGCGCGTCTGCCCGACTGGTTCGTGCAATTGCAGCGCCCCGGCGCGAACGGCGAGCTCACCCTCCAGGATTTTTCCTTCGATGCCTTCAAGCGGCTGGTGAGCGATGCGATCGATGCGACCGGCGAGCCGGCGCTCGGGCTGCTCGTAGGGGACCGCTTGCGTATCGGCAGTCACGGGCTACTGGGTTACGCGATGACCAACAGCGTGACACCGCGACAGGCGCTCGAACTCATCGAGCGTTTCGTGCAGGTGCGCACCTCGCTCGTTTCCGCGAAGCTCGAGATCGTGGGCGAGCATGCACGGCTTGCGTTCGTCGAGCGTCATCCGCTCGGCGACATCCGGCAGCCGGTGATGGAAGCGATCGTGTTGACGATCAAGAATCTGCTCGACTACATCGCGAGGGGCGCGAGTCCGGCATCGTTCGTGGCGCTGCCGTTCGACGTGCCCGACTATGCGAATCTGGCGAGGGACTTGTTCGGCTGCGAGGTCCGCTATGGTCTGAACTGGACGGGCCTGGCGTTCCAGGTCGGCGATCTGGATCGGCCGCTCGACAGCAGCAACGCGCGCGCGTTGACGGAGGCGGTGCGCCTCTGCCAGATCGAGCTCGCCAACCTGAATCGGCAGCATGCGCTTCCCTCCAGGGTCCGACGGCTGATGTTCGAGAAGGTGGGCGCGTTTCCGTCGCAACAAGCGGTCGCCCAACTGCTGAACATGACGCCGCGCACATTGCATCGGCGCTTGGCCGACGAGGGCACGTCGTATCGAGACATACTGGAAAGCGTGCGCCATACGCTGGCGGTCGAGAGCGTGAGGTCGGGCAAGCTCAGCCTGCAGGAAATCGCGTTTCTGCTTGGCTACGACAGTCTCGGCAATTTCCGGCGTGCATTCATCCGCTGGGAGGGCAAGTCGCCGTCGGAATTTCGTCGGGCCGCCACCAGTTAGGGACAGGGTTCGAGTGCCCCCCGATCAGGTGGGTGCGCACACGATGACGACGGTCTGAACCGGCGAGTGCGATGGTGCGCCGGATCGCCGGCGCGTTGCAACGCCGTGGCGTGTCCCCCCGAAAGTGGGGGTGTCTGGCGCATGCACGTGCGGTATCGTGAATGTCATCGTGGCCGACGCAAACGCGCGTCGAAAACGGCCCGCACGGTTGCCCGTGATCGGCGTCGCGTCATGTCGGCTGTTCACGGAGACCTTCATGAACCCGTCGTATTCGCGCCCTCGGGACGAGCCGTCGCCGTCCGTCTACACGTATCCGCTGCTGGTCAAGCAATTGCTGCATACGCCGCTGGCGACACGGCCGAATTGCTGGCACACGTCAAGCAGGTCGCCGATCGCGGATTGATCTCTCGATACGCGGTGCCGGAACGGCTGCTCATCGTCGATGCGATCGAAAAGACCAGCGTCGGGAAAATCAACAAGCGCGCATTGCGCGAGCGCTATCAGGCAGCCTGACCGGCGTTGAAGGCGGCCGTGCGGCGAGCGGCCGTCATCGACGTTGCGTTATCCGAGCGTCGTCTTGCCGAGGTCTTCGAAGAGTTTGACGTTGTCCCAATAGGCAGTGAGCCGCGTGATGCGTGCGTCGGCATCGAACTCGAACACAAATGCGTGCCGGAGCGAAAACGACTTGCCGCGATGCCGGATGCCGAGGAAATCCTGTGCCTGCGTCCCGCGAATCGTGACCTCGACAGTCGCGTGACGTCCGGCACCGTCCGCATGGATCGCGTCGATCTCATTGGACAAATCCGGAAAAGCGTCGGTAAGCGCGGTCCAGATCGCCGCGCCTTGGACGGCGGCGGCGCCGGTTGCGGCGATCGGCACGTAGTCGATGGTGGCGTCCGGCGCAAAGAGGGCGAGCATGCCTTCGATGTCGTGCTGTCGATAGCGATCGAAAAATGCTTGCGCGATGTCTCGGCAATTCATGACGGCTCCTGGGCGGTAAGGGCGGTTCAACGGGTGTCGGCGACCGGCTGCCCGCTGGTCGCGTCCGCGGCCGGACACGGTGGCGGGTGGCATCGAGCGGCGGCACTGCCGAGTCAGCATGGAGCGAGTTTCCCGATCGAGGTAGCCCCCCGAACGGGGGGAGGTGGATCGGGCACGACAGGAATCCGTGGGATTCGATCGGGATGGGTTGCAATTCTGGTGCTTGGCCAGTCGGGACATCACCTACTGTTGATGCTCGAGGTCGCGTGGCTATGCTGTATGAGTCGCGCGTCGAACCTTGACACCATGTCGGGCAGGTGGACCGCGGGCCTTTTACCCGTGCGGGCAGACAGTACCGGGAGAAGCGGAAAGCGATGACGTCCACGGACAGCGGAGCGTCGGCTATGCCTGCGGACGCCGACGGGATCGAGGTACTGGTGCGTGCCAAGCTGATGCCGGCGTCGGCGCGCGAGATCGTGCCGCGCCTGGCCAGGATCGGCCGGCTCGCCCGTGCGCTGGACCGCCGGGTCACGCTCGTGTGCGCACCGGCCGGCTACGGCAAGACGACGCTGCTTGCGGAGTGGCGCAAGGAACTCATGGCGACGGATGCCAAGGTCGCGTGGGTGAGCCTCGACCCGGACGACGACAACGCGTCGATCTTTTCTTCATATGTTGTCGCGGCCGTCGTCGAGGCGACGGGCGGTATTGGCAGCCATGCCCGGCAATTGCTGCGCGACCGTGCGCTGATTCCGCTGAAGATCGTCTTCGACGAGTTGCTCAACGAACTCGAAACCTCGGGCGTCGAATTATTCCTGATGCTCGACGATTTCGATCGTCTCGCTTCGCCGGTCATTCACGACGCGATGTTCGAGCTGCTGCGCTACGCGCCGTCGAACCTGCACGTCGTCCTGGCATGCCGATCCACACCGGCACTGCCGCTCAGCTATTTCGAGTCGCGTGACGAACTGGTGCGGCTGGACGCGGATGATCTCTGTTTCGACGAGACGGAAACGCGATCGTTCTTCGACCGGGTCGCGGGCAAGCAACTCAATGCCGAGAGCATCGAGCGCCTGCGTGCCGCGACCGAGGGCTGGGTGTCGGGTTTGCAACTGGCCGCGCTTGCGCTGCGCGACGACAGCAACGCGGCGCATGTGGCCGAGCAGGTGAGCCGTGCGCGGGCCGGGATCGCCACCTATCTCAACGAAAATGTGATGTCGCGCGTGCCGGAAGCCGTTCACCACTTCCTGCTGTGCACGGCGGTGCTGGAGCAGCTGACCCCCTCGTTGTGCAACGCACTGACGAGTCGCGACGATGCGGCCGACTGCCTCGAATGGTTGAGCACCCACAATCTGTTCATCAAGTCGGTCGACGGCGGGCGTCAGAACTATCGCTACCACGCGCTGTTTTCGCAGTATCTGCGCGAGGAACTGGCGTTGCACAAGCCTGGTGCGATCGCCGCGCTGCATCGCCGCGCGAGCGAATGGTATGCGCGCAAGCGCCAGTGGCCGGATGCCGTCCGGCATGCGCTCGCCGCGGGCGATTTCGACACGGCTGCCGGCTGGGTCGAGACCTGCGCGATGCGGCTCATTGCGGCCAGTGACGTGCGGACCGTGCTCGACTGGGTTTCCCGCCTTCCGGAGACGGCGCTGGCGGGACGCTTGCGGTTGCGGATCGCGCATACCTGGGCGCTCGCATTGTCGATGAGCATCCTCGACGCACGTCGCTCGCTGGCATCGATCGAAGCCGACGTGAAAGCGCGCCGTCTCGATCTGGGCGGCGTCATGGCAACCGAATTGCTCGCGGTGCGCTCGCTGATAGCGGGCCTGTCGGACCAGAGTGCCGAATCGCTGGACCTGGGCGCGCGCGTGCTGGCCGCGGGCCCGACGCCGGGCTCGTGGATCGAGCAGATCGGGCAAACCACGATGATCTTCGGTCTCGGTTACGCGGGGCGCCTCGATGACGTACTGACGCTCAGGGCCCGCGCCGAAAGTTCGATGTCCGGAGATGAGCCGCTGTATGCGAACGTCTACCGGCAAAACATGTCCGGTCTTGCGGAATTCGTGTCCGGCCGCCTGCACGACGCATCGAAGACGTTCGAGGTTGCGCTGCGGTTCGCCGAGCAATCCGCCGGGCGGCTGTCGGCGGCAACCGCGTTGTCGGCCGGCTATCTGTCGGCCATCTATTACGAATGGAACGACTGGGCGAAGGTCCGCGACGCGCAGCGCGACCGCTTCGAGGTCGCGATGCAGGCATGCTCGCTCGGGCCTTTGCTGCGTTTCATCCAGGCTGCCGCACTGATCGAGTTTCAGTCAGGCCGCGAAGCGCGCGCGCACGAGATCCTCGATGCCGCCGAACAGATCGCCTGCAGCCGGCAATGGCTGCGACTGCGGGTGGCGTGCATGGCGACCAGCATCCGGCTGTGTGTGAGCGTCGGCAAGCTGTCGCAGGCGCACCGTCTCGGCAAGGCACTCGCGGCGCTGGTGCCGGCAGCGTCGCCGGCGGTCGCATCGAGTTACGTCGAGACGTGGCAGATGGCGCAATCCGCGCGAGCGCGACTGTTGCTGGCGGACGGGCATGCGGTCGAGGCCGGGCAGGTGATCGCCATCGTGCATGAAGCGCTGGTCGCGCTCGGCTTCGGCTGGTTCGCGGCGCAGGCCGCCACGTTGCGGGCGGTAGCGCTTGAGCAGGCTGGCCAGGAGGACGCCGCGCTCGCGGTGCTCGGGCAAGCGCTCGAATACGGTCAGGTCAACGGCCTGGTGCGCACCTTCGTCGATGAAGGCCCGACCGTGGAACGCATGATCGCGCGCGCGTTGAAACACGTCGGCCGCCTGCCGGCCGTCAACGCGTGGTACTTGCGGGAGCTGGCAGGCGCGTTCGACGTCAAGCGGACCTCGACTGCGACGCCGGGCACGCGGCCCGGCACGCCGGGCAACCTGAGCGCGCGGGAGGCCGAGATCCTCGACTATGTCGCGCAAGGATTGTCGAACAAGGAAATCGCGCGTGCGCTGCGCGTTGCGCCGGAAACGATCAAGTGGCATCTGAAGAATATCTTCGAGAAGCTCAACGTCACGTCGCGCATCCAGGCCGTACGCACCGGGTTGGCGCGCGAGCCGTCGCGCTCGGGGCATGACGACGAATGAGCCTGCGCCTCGGCGCGGATCTTGCAAGCGACTGCCGGAACGAGGATCTCGCCGACATCGCTGGCGGTGACCCAGTCGCGCGCAATTGGCACGTGCCGCACATGAATGAATGGATGGACTCCGGCCGCCAGCTCGGCGAGATCGTGCTTCGCCCACAGTGGCGGCGAGCAACACGTCGTTGCTCAGGCCGGATTGGCCAACTTGCGGAGCATCTCATGCGAGCGCATGTTTGAGTAGCCCCCCGTGAGGGGGGTGAACGTTTGATGAGGAATATCCGAGAATTCGGATGATTGGGTCGAGCGCGGCGGCGGGTGGAATGGTGCATTCCCCGCTGCGCTGGCGTTGCCCCTTCAGGCCGAAAACTCCAGATGGTGATGTCGGACGTCACTTCTACGGCGTGCAGAAGCAGGCTTCCGGATTGCCCGCGCCGTGCATTCACAGTGATAAACGACGGATCAAAATGGATATGCTCGAAAACATGCGGACATTCGTGCGTGTCGTGCAGGCCGGCAGCTTTACGGCCGTGGCAAAACAGACCGACGTGGCGATTGCACAGGTGTCGCGAGCCGTATCCAGTCTCGAAGAGTATGCACAGACTCGCCTGTTGAATCGAACGACCCGGAGAATTGCGCTGACCGACAACGGACGGCGTTATTTTGAACGCCTGGTGTCGATCCTCGGCGATGTCGACCAGGCGAATGCCGAGGCCAGAAACGCGCTGGTTCGGCCGTACGGGCGGTTGCGCGTCCATACCATGCCCGGACTGGGGCAAAGCCACGTGACCGGGGCGGTCGTTGCATATCAGGCGGCCTTTCCCGAAGTCGCCGTCGAAATCACCTATTCGCAGCGGATGCCGAATCTGGTGGAAGACGGCTATGACATTTCAGTGGTGACGGCATCGAGTCTGCCGGATTCGGGCTATATCGCGCACACCTACGGAAGATGCTATAGCGTGCTGGTCGCATCGAAAGCGTATCTCGATCAGCATGGCATTCCGCTGAATCCGGCCGAACTCGCCAGCCATACGTGTCTGCGCCTCGATACGCCAGCCGATGCGAGCGATGAATGGTTGCTGCATGGCGCGTGCGGCGACGTGGTATCGCACGCGGTTCTCGCGGCGCCGTTTCAGGCCAATGCGCCGGAGGCGCTCGCGATTGCGTTGCGGGCCGGAATGGGGATCGGGTCGCTGGCCATCTATTCGGTGATCGATGATCTGCGCAGCGGGAAACTCGTCAGGGTGTTGCCGGACTATCGCCTGACGATGCTCGATGTGTATGCGATGTACATCTCCAGGCAATTCATGGACGCGAAGATCCGAACCTTTCTCGACCATCTGCGCATGACGCTTTCGCCCGCACTGGAAGCCGACGAAAATGCACTGAATTCGATTGCCGCATAAGATCGTCGCACGCTGCAACCGGGCATGCGAACGCACTGCAGGTGCAATACCGGGTGCCCGATTCCGGCGTCCGCCAATCCGTCGTTGATCGTGGGTTCTTGCTGAGGAGAGGATGATGAAATCACGTCTTATGATCGTTGTTGCCGGCATCGTCGCATTGTCGTCCGTCACGTGCTACGCGCAATCCGCAACCCCCGACACGCCAGCGGCCAAGCCGGCGGCGGCGTCGCCTCGCGCGGCCAAGAAGGCCGAGCGCCAGGAAAACCGCGCGTTTGCCAAGAAGGTCCGTCAGGCGATCGTGAAGGCGCCCGGTATCGGCAATGCCCAGGTCACCGTGTTTGCCAAGGCGAAGACCGGTGAAGTCACGCTGGCCGGATTGATTACCGACCAGTCGCAGGACAAGGCGGCAGTGGACGCGGCTCGCCAGGTGCCCGGCGTCACGTCGGTGACGAGCAAGCTCGAATTGCGCCTGGAAGGCGGGCAGTGATGTGCGGCGTTGAACGCTGCTGAGCGATGCCGGCCCTCCGGATGCAGGCGTCCGGAGGGATTCGCGGCGTGAATGATCTGGCATTCATCAAATAAATTTCAAACATGCCGGCCCGGTCGCTATGCTGGGCCGTCGGCATCACGCTGGCGGACCTTCGACGGTGGAACCCTGTCTCGGCCGCGGCGGCAGCCAGCGCGTGCTCGCGGTGAATTCCGCCGGCCCGGGCGAGGTTCGCCCGCAGGCGCTTGCGCGGAACGAGATTCAGGACGCCGCGCGGTTCGACCGCACCGAGCCGTCCCTGACGCGGCCGCCGCGATCCTGATCGTCGTCTCCGCTGCTGGCGGCGAATGCGGGCTGCAGCGAACGTGATGCGACCGATCGACGGCAACATCGTCGGGTGTCGATGCATGGCGGCCGGCGCACCGGCTGCCGTCGCGTATTCGCGTCGCGAACCTGATATTCAGTCGTTTGGACAGAGGCAATCGCACCGCGTCGCACGATGTGCGGCGCGCCGCTGTTTGTTGGCCAGTGTCAATCCGGCCAGCGGCAGGCTGCGGGAACAGGAAGCGGCCGGCCCTGCCGTACAAGGAGAAATGAACGCATGAAAGCCGTGCTTTGTACCGCCTTCGGTCCGATCGATCGACTGCAGATCGAGGAAGTCGCGATTCCCGAACCCGCCGCAGGCCAGGTGCGGATCCAGGTGAAGGCGGCGTCGCTCAATTTCCCCGATGCGCTGATCGTCCAGGGGTTGTACCAGGTGAAGCCGGCACTGCCGTTCTCGCCGGGCGCGGAGTTCGCCGGCGTGATCGACGCGGTCGGCGAAGGTGTCACCACGTGGCGGCCCGGCGACGCCGTGGTCGCGTTTACCGGGCACGGTGGATTCGCGGAACAGTGTGTGGCCGACGTGCACCAGATCGCCGCGTTGCCGCCGGGGATGACGTTCGAGCAGGGCGCGGCGCTCGTGCTCGCCTATGGCACGTCGCTGCACGCATTGCAGCAGCGTGCGCGGCTGCAACCCGGCGAAACGTTGCTGGTGCTGGGGGCGGCGGGCGGTGTCGGGCTCGCCGCGATCGAGATCGCGAAGGCGCTGGGCGCGCGCGTGATCGCCGCGGCGTCGAGCGCGGAAAAGCTTGCGCTGTGTCGCGACGCGGGCGCCGACGACACGATCGACTATGTGACGGAAGACCTGCGCCGCCGCGTGGACGAATTGACCGGCGGGCGCGGTGCCGACGTCGTCTACGATCCCGTGGGCGGCGCATACAGCGAGGCGGCATTGCGCGCGACCGCGTGGCGCGGCCGGTTCCTCGTGGTTGGCTTCGCGGCCGGCGAGATCCCGAAGATCGCGCTGAACCTGGCGTTGCTGAAGGAGCGCGACATTCTCGGCGTGTTCTGGGGTGATGCGGTGCGCCGCGACCCGGCGCAGCATGTCTCGAACATGCGCCTGCTCGCCGAATGGTTCGCGGCCGGCAAAGTGCGGCCCGCGATCACCGAGCGCGTGTCGCTGGCCGGCGCGGCCGACGCGATCGCGCGCATGGCGAACCGGCAGGTCAAGGGCAAGGTGGTGATCCTGCCGGATGCTTGAGCCGACGCCGCCGCGACATGGCGGGCGATCGGATCGTCGAGATCGACGGGTTCCGATTCGCCCGGCTCGGTGTACGTGCCGCACGGGATCTAGAAGAGATGCCGAATCCCGACGACGGTGCCGAACGTCGATCCGGACACGCCTTCAAGCGCGCCGTTGGTGGACAGGCCCGTGTTCATCTTGCCGTGGTTGTTGACGAACCCGAGCTGGCCGTAAATCAGCGTCGCCTTCGACAGGCTGTAGGTCAGGCCCGTTGCGGCCAGAATGGAATGGTTCGCGGTATCGTTCCCGTCGCTCGTGTACCAGACGCCCGCGTCGGCATGGATCGTCGGCGTGAACCGGTAGCTGAGGCCGCCGCCGTAGACGCGGTTGTCGAACGAGCCCGCGGCCTTGTAATTGACGAATACCGCGTTCACGGTCAGGTCGCTGAACTCGTAACGCGCGCCGATCGTGCGGCCCGAGAACGCGACCGTGCTCGGCAGGGGCGTCGTCGCAGCCGTGCCGCCGGCGTTGCCGCTATACATCGCGGCGCTGACAAGCATCGGGCCATACGTGTAGTTCAGGCTCGCCGAGTACTGACGGCCCGCCTGGAAATTGCCGGCGACGCCACCCAGCGCGAGCATCGCGTTGCCCTGAAAGCCGGCAATCGTCGGGCTTGCATACGAGATGGCATTCGCGTTGAAGATGCCGGTGACGAACACATTGCCCACGTAGATCGGCACCTGGCTGCCGAAGAACGATACGGAGCGCGGGTCGGTCGAGATCAGCGAGAGCACGAACGGGGAAAACTGCAGGCCGGCCTTGACGGTACCCACGCCGCTCTCGATGCCGATCCAGGCATGGCGGCCGAAGAAGTTTCCGTTCGAATCGGTGAAGCCACCTTTCGACAGGTCGATGCCGCTCTCCAGCGTGAAGATCGCTTTCATGCCGCCGCCGAGATCTTCGCTGCCTTTCAGGCCGAACAGCGAAGGCGTCATGCCGCCACTGATCAGCGAAAACTGATGGCCGGCGTTTCGTCCGGTTGCCGGATCGACGGTCTTGCTCGTGTACAGGACGCCGCTGTCGACGATGCCGTAAAGCGTCACGCTGCTCTGCGCATGGGCCTGCGGTGCCGCGCCTCCCATGATGGCGGTCACCAGTGCGATTGAACGAATTCCGGAACGGAATGACATCGTTTATTATCTCCAGGTTAATTTGGATTTCTAATGATTTGTATTTTTTGAATCGATTTGAAAAATGAATCAAGAAACTTCCAGGCCTGGGATTTCTGCTTCATTTATATCGATGGTAGATCGTGGTGGCGCCATATTGAAATATGGTAGTAGTACTAGATATGTGTGAAATCGATCGAGGTCCATGAAAACAATTCATTTGCGCCGAATTTTCTGCCTGCCTACGCTTTCAATCATTAAAAAATCGACGAATCCCGGCGATCTGCGCGGAAGTCTTCCGTGCATGCAGTCGACCGGGGAGATTAGGGCGGTTGACTTGAAAGGAGACGATGCATGGAGTCGAAGAACGTTCCGGAGATGGCTGAACTGTTGCGCGATGCGCCGAAGAACTGGGGCAAGTGGGGGCCGGACGACGAAGTCGGTTCGCTTAATTACCTGACCGAGACGGAAGTGCTGCGCGGCGTGGCGGCCGTGCGATCCGGCAAGACCTTCACGCTGCAGATCCAGATGGGCAATCCGAAGGGCGACCCTGTCTGGCCGGGCCGCTCCCAGGCATGCCGCATGAACGTGATGGACAAGGGCCACTACATGTGCGGCAAGGGGCCGCTGTTCCCCGGGCTCCTCGAATACGCGGACGACATGATGATCATGTATCTGCAGGGCTCCACGCAGTACGACGCCCTCGGACACGTCTGGTACGGCGACCAGATCTGGAATGGCTACGACGCGAAGTCGACGATCGGCGGCCTCGCGAAGGCGAGCGTATTGCCGATCGCGGAGCGCGGCGTCGTCGGGCGCGGCGTGCTGATCGACATCGCCCGGCATCGCGGCAAGGACGTACTCGATCCGGGCGAGACCTTCACGCATCGCGATCTGCTCGAGGCCGCCGAAGCGCAGCGCGTGACGATCGAAAAGCGCGACGTCCTCGTGATCCGCACCGGCTGGATCGGCTCGTTCTACGAGCGCGACAAGAGCGAGTTCTACAAGAATTTCGTCGAGCCCGGCCTGACCTACAGCCCGGCGCTCGTCGAATGGTTCCAGCGGATGGAGATCCCGAACCTCGTCACGGATACGATCGCGAACGAAGTGACGATCGATCCGGAATCGGGCGTCGCGCTGCCGCTGCACAACGCGCTGATGCGCAACCTCGGCGTCACGCTGACCGAGATCGCGCAGCTCGATCCGCTCGCGGCCGACTGCGCAGACGACGGGCAATGGTCGTTCCTGTACACGGCGGCGCCGCTCAAGGTCGTCAGCGGTAGCGGCGCGCCGGTCAACCCGGTGGTTATCAAGTAGGCCGTTGCCACTCCGGCTCGACCGTGTCCGGCGCTGGCAAGCGCCGGGCGCGCAGTGCAATTTCGGTGGCGCGCGCACGTGATGACGCGCTGCCCATTCCTGGAGTGTCCATGACGCCCTATGACAAGAAGCCCTGGCTCGCGAACTATGCAGCCGGCCATCCGGCGACGATCTCGCCGGTATTTACCGATGCGCTCGGCATGTTCCGGGCGGCCGTCGCACGGGCGCCGGAGCGGGCCGCGATACTGTATTTCGACGGCGTGCTGACCTACGCCGAGCTCGATGCGCAATCGGACGCCCTTGCATGCGCGTGGCGCGAGCGCGGCTGCGCAGCCGGCGACCGCGTTGCGCTGTATCTGCAGAACGTGCCGCAGTTCGTGATCGCGCTGGTCGCCGCGTGGAAGCTCGGGATGATCGCAGTGTCGATCAATCCGATGAACCGTTCACGCGAGCTGCGCGTATTGCTCGCGGATTCGGGCGCGCGCATGCTGGTCTGTCACGAATCGCTGTATGCGGACGTCGTCCGCCCGTTTCTCGCGGAGGAAGCCGAGGCCGCCGCGTGCGGCGAGCCGGCGGTGCAGCCAGCCGTGATGACCACCTGCGAACTCGAGTACCAGAGCCGCCACGATGCACGGCTCTTTGCCGGGACGCGACGGCAGCCGGCGCAAGGTGTGGAGGATCTGTCGACGACGATTGCCGCGTATCGCGGCCACCAGCCGCCACCCGTCACGCTCGGGCCAGCGGATGTCGCGATGCTCGTGTACACGTCGGGCACCACCGGCGTGCCGAAAGGCGCGATGAACACGCACGGCAACATCGCGTTCAACGCGCAGGTGTACCGTGACTGGATCGAGCTGCGGGAGGGCGGCCCGATCCTCGGCGTCGCGCCGCTGTTTCACATTACCGGACTGGTGGGACATATCGGCGCGGCATTGATCTGCGCGGCACCGCTGATTCTTGCGTGCCGTTTCGAGCCGGGCGTGATCCTCGATGCGATCCGCGAGCATCGCGCCGAATTCACGATCGGCTCGATCACGGCGTTCATCGCGCTGATGAACCATCCGCAGGCAACACGCGAACATCTGGTGTCGATGCGACACATCTACTCCGGCGGCGCGCCGATTCCGCCGAGCGTCATCGATGCGTTCCGCGCGCGCTTCGGCCGCACCCTTCACAACGGCTACGGCTTGACCGAGACGAACTCGCCGACGCACTGCGTGCCGCTCGATCGCGACGCACCTGTCGATCCGTCGACCGGCACGCTCGCTGTCGGCGTGCCGGTGTTCAACGTGGAGTCGTACATCGGCGACGAAGCCGGCCTCCCGCTGCCGTCGGGCGAGATCGGCGAGATCATTTCGCGTGGGCCGATGGTCGTGCCCGGCTACTGGAACAAGCCGGCCGAGAGTGCGAAAGCGATCGTCGACGGCTACTTCCGGACCGGTGACGTCGGCTTCATGGACGAGCAAGGCTGGTTCTATCTCGTCGATCGCAAGAAGGACATGATCAACGCGGGCGGCTACAAGGTTTGGCCGCGCGAGGTCGAGGACGTCCTGTATTCGCATCCGGCGGTACGCGAGGCCGCGGTTGTCGGTGTCGCGGACAGTTATCGGGGAGAAACGGTCAAGGCCGTCGTGAGCCTGAAGCCGCATGCCGAAGTCTCGCCCGACGCGCTGATCGCTTACTGCAAGGAACGGATGGCGGCGTACAAGTATCCGCGCATCGTCGAGATCATCGACGAATTGCCGAAGACCATGACGGGGAAGATCCTCAGGCGCGAGCTGCGCGGGTAAGCGAGCGGCCATCGGCCGGCGCGGCACCGCATCACGGGTGCCTCGCCGGGTCCGCGCGAACGGACTCGAATACTTCACCCAGTTGCTGGCGCAGCCAACGATTCGCGGGATCGGCATCGGAATTCGCGTGCCAGTAGAGATAGGTATCGATCGATGCGTCGAATGGGCATTCGAGCATCTGGTTGCCGCACATCCCGTTGAGCAGCCGCGCGTATCGCTCCGGCATGGTCAGCAGCAGGTCGGTCTGGTTGACGACGCGGCACGCGGCGAAGTAGCGGATGCATCGCAGGCGGACGCGGCGCTCGGCGCCGAGCTTGACGAGTGCGGCATCTTCGACGCCGCCGCCACGTTGCCGGCTCGTCACGAGCACGTGCTCTTCGGCGAGGTAGGCGCCGAGGTCGAGGCGCTGGCTGACGCGCGGGTGATTGCGCCGGCACAGCACGACGTACCGGTCGGTCGAGAGCCTGGTGCTGCGAACGGATTGCGGGTGCGGCAGCAGCACGTCGATCACGGCATCGAGCGAGCCGGTGAGCAGGTCCGCTTCTATCGCGCGCCGATCGTGTTGCACCGCGGCGATGTCGATCGACGGCGCGTGCTGCGCGACGTATTGCGCGATCGGGGGCAATACCACCGGTTCCTGTGCATTGAGAATGCCGATCGTGAAGCGCCTGATCGTCGTCGCGACATCGAACCGGCTGGCTTCATGCAGCGTGCATTCGAGCGTATGCAGGCCGTTGCGCACGCGCGCGATGATCGCCCTCGTAAATGGAGTGGGCATCATGGCATTGCCGTGACGCTCGAACAGCGGATCGCCGAGCAGTTCGCGCAGCCGGTTCAGCGCATGACTGACCGCCGATTGACTGAGATTGAGCTGCTGCGCCGCGCGCGTGATGCTCTGCTGGGCGTAGATGCGTTCGAGCACCACGAGCAGGTTCAGGTCGGTCCGGAAAATGTTCATGACATCGGGAATGAGAGGAGGGCGCGGTGGCAGCGGCAATTCGTCAGAAATACCGCGCGAACACGCATTTTTGCCACCCCCCGGACGGGGGGCAGGACGCCTCGGGCCGCGCGCCCTGACATTCCATACCTGCGCCAGCCCCGGGTGATGGCCGTCGCCGGGAATGATCGGTGTTTCCCCGGAGCACACGTGAACGCGCCGGTGCCCCCCACCTGAGGGGGCTGCTATTCGCCCATGGCGGAAATAAGCTCAGTCGGCCCGGCGATTGCGCAACGAAGGTCGATCGGGTAAAGCAGTGAGCGACATTTTATGGATAACGAATCGATTGACGGGATGACGGATGCGCAAGGCGGTCCTGATTCTCCACATTGGCGATGGAGGAGGCATATGACGTTGAATGCAAGCGCAGTTTCGCGCATCCGGGAGCATGTGAAGTTTCGTGAGCTGGTCGACGAACGCGCACGCCTGGGCCGGGTGTCGATGGTCATCGTGCTGGGCGCGTATTTCGGGCTGATCGCGCTGGTCGCGTTGCGGCCTGACCTGTTGCGCAGCCCCGCGTGGGCGGGAAGTGTCACGACGGTCGGCGTGATCTTCGCGATTGCCGTGATCGTCGCGGGGTGGGGGCTCACGTGGCTCTATGTCCGTGTCGCGAATGACCGGTTCGAAAGGCTGACCAACGAATTGCTGGGTGAGGTGGGGCAATGAAATCGAGCGCACGCGTTTCGATCGCGGCATGCGCGCTTGCCGCCACGCCGGGCGGCCTTGCCTGGGCTGGCCCGGTCGTGGAGGCGGGGCAGCGTCAGCCGCTCAATCTGGCCGCCATCGCAATGTTCATGGTGTTCGTCGGCATGACGCTGGGCATCACGTACTGGGCGGCGCGCCGCACCAGGACGGTGAACGACTTCCTCACCGCCGGCGGCGGCATCAGCGGGCTTCAGAACGGCCTTGCGGTCGCCGGCGACTACATGTCCGCCGCGACCTTGCTCGGCGTCGTGAGCCTTGTCTACGCGAAAGGCTACGATGGCCTGCTCTATGTCGTCGGCTTCTTCGTGGGCTGGCCGGTGATGCTGTTCCTCATGGCCGAGCGGCTGCGCAATCTCGGCCGGTTCACGTTCGTCGACATCATCGCCTACCGGCTCGATCCGGTCAGCACGCGCTGGATGGGCGTGGTCAGTTCGCTGACGGTGGTGTTTTTCTATCTGATCGTCCAGATGGTCGGCGCGGGAGAACTAGTTCAACTGCTGTTCGGCATCGACTACACCTATGCGGTCGTCGGCGTCGGGTGTCTGATGATCGTCTACGTGACCTTCGGCGGGATGATCGCGACGACGTGGGTCCAGATCATCAAGGCCGTCCTGCTGATGTTCGGCGGCACGTTGCTGACGCTCCTGGCGCTCGGTCACTTCGGGTTCAGCTTCGAACGGCTTGCAAGGTCGGCGATCTCGGTGCACAAGGCGGGGAACTCGCTGATGGAGCCGGGCCGCCTGTTCTCGGATCCCGTTTCGGCCGTCTCGATGTCGCTCGCGACGGTGTTCGGACTCTCCGGACTGCCGCACGTCCTGATGCGCTTCTTTACCGTTCCGAATGCACGGGAAGCCAGAAAGAGCGTATTCGTTGCAAGCACGTGCATCGGCTTCATGTTCATTGCGATGTTCGTCATCGGCCTCGCGAGCGTCGTGATCGTCGGCACCGACCCGCAGTTCTTCGAGGGCGGACGCGTGGGCGGCGTGCTGCGCGGCGGGAGCAATATGGTGGCGATGCATCTCGCCGACGCGACGGGCGGCAGCCTGTTCCTCGGATTCCTCGCGGCGGTGACGTTCGCCACCATCCTGGCCGTGGTGTCGGGCCTGGTATTGGCGGGTGCGTCGGCCGTATCGCACGATCTCTATGCGAGCGTGCTGTGCAAGGGGCGAGCCAGCGGGGCAGCGGAGATTCGCGTCACGCGGTGGACGACGCTGGCGATCGGCGCCGTGGCCGTCGCGCTTGGCCTGCTGTTCAAAGGGCAGAATCTCGCTTTTCTCGTCGCGCTAGCGTTCAACGTTGCCGCGTCGGCGAACTTCCCGCCGCTCGTGCTTTCGATGTACTGGAAGGGATTGACGAGCCGCGGTGCCGTCTGCGGCGGCATCGTCGGGCTCGTATCGTCGGTGTCGCTGGTCATTCTGTCGCCGGCCGTGTGGAAGTCGGTGCTCGGGCATCCGGCTGCCGTGTTCCCGTACGATCATCCGGCGTTGTTTACGATGCCGCTGGCGTTCCTGGCGAGCTACCTGATGTCGACACTCGACCGGAGTTCGAAGGCCGACGCGGAACGGCGTGCGTTCGACGCCCAGTTCGTCCGCGCTCAGACCGGACTCGGTGCGGAACGAGCGGTCGAGCATTGACCTGAACCAGCCGCGATGCCCGATGCACGCCGGTGCACGCGTCAGTGTGCGCGGCCTGGTGCCGGCGCGTGGACATTCGGCGCGGGCAGCGGCGAATCGGGTGCCGCGAGCGCGCTGTGAATGAAATGCAGACTACCGAGCACCGTCTGAAGGTGAGGCGCCGCCGGGCGAGCCGCATCGGTAGTCTGCATCGTCCGTTGCAGCGTGGCGATTGCAACCTGCACCGCGTGCGTGGCGGCGGCGCTGGCCTTCGGTGTCGGCGCCTCGAACAGCAGCCGGATCGCGCAGCATGCGGATGCGCAATCGTCGAGCCATGCCGGTGCGGCGTCCGGGGCCGTCCGTGCGGCCTCGCTGGCCATCGCGCCGCGCAGGTCCACGACGGCCGAGCCGATCTCAAGGACGGACAGGAACCATTCGACGGATTCGCCGTTCGCCACCGGGTCGTCACGCGAGATCGACCGAACCTGATACATGAGGTCGCGCGTGCGGCTTTCGAAGCGCGTGCGCAGCGTCGCGGCCGAGTCGGTGCAGGCGAACACGACCTGCCTGCGCAGGTCGGCCAGCAGGTGTTTGCGCAACCCGCGCATCGTCGGCGGCAGGAACAATTCGAACGCGACCGACGCCATCAGCATCGACAGGACCAGCGCGATCGCGTCGTTCATGAAGGACGTCGGATCGTAGGCGACGACATTGTCGGGGCCCGTCAGAAAGCAGAAATAGATGCAGTATCCGATGCCGTACCCGGCCAGCGACGGGCGCGTCGTCATCCAGCATCCCAATGCGAGCGGCGCAGCGAGTACCACGCACAGCAGCGGGAAGCCGTCGATGACCGGGTAGACGACGAACATGACGATCAGCCCGATGACGGACGCGAACGCCGTGCCGATCGCCATCTGGAACGCCGTGCGAGACGGGCGCGCGGAAGATGCGACCAGTGCGCAGATGGCGCCGCCGTTCAGCACGAGCAGGGCGCCCGACGGCCAGGCGGTCGCGATCCAGAACGCGCTCAGCACGAGCGTCAGCAGCATCGCGCGGACGCCGGCGACTGCCGCGATCAGCGGATTGGTGCGCGGCTCGTATGGTGCCACCCACTGTTCGCGCTCGTGCGCGGTGGCGTTCAGCGACAGATAGGTGCTCGCATAGGCGATATAGCTGTCCAGGAACCGGTCGAGCAGGTCGACGGCCGTGTCGAAGTCGAGCGCGGTCGCGCCGCTGCCGAGCCGGTTTCGCGCCAGCTGTGCGCGGCCGGGCAGCGCCGTGCGGCAGCGTTCGAGGTTGGCGGCCAGCGACGTGGCGAGTGTGTCGATAGCGTCGGCGTGCGTCGCATCCTGCCGTTCGAGACGGAGCGGTGCCGCGATACCGGCCATCAGTGCATCGATCTCCGTCAGCACGACATCGGCTCGCGCGACCCGCAGTCGGGCGATCAGCTGACTCAACGCGTGCAGGCGCGTCGACGCTGCCATGCGCTCCGCATTGAGACGAGTCAGGCGGCCGTTTCGCAAGCGTGTGTCGGGGCCTTCGAACACCGCGGCGCTGCGCGCGGCTTCCGCGTTGACGGTCTCGTCGACGACGCGCACGCTCAGCGCCTCGAGAAACGACCGGTCGATCCGGCCGGACAGAATCGCCAGCACATCGTCCGCGAACGCGGCGAACCGCGCGCTGTTCACGCGGTTGATCTGTTCGCTGACATGCTGCGGAAAGACGAGCGCGCTGACCGCACCCGAACTCAGGATGCCGATCGTCACCTCCGTCACACGCGTCATCGCCGAAAGAAAGGCTGCGTCCGGATGCTGCCATGACGGGATGCCGATGAGCGCGGCGGTGTAGCCGGCGAGCACGAAGCCATAGGTCCGGAAGTTGCGGTTGCGCGCGGCACCTGCCGTGCAAATGCCGATCCAGAGCGCGGTTGCACCGAGGAACAGTTCCGGCGTCTGCCCGAACAGACTGATCAGCACCAGCATGGCGAGCAGGCCCACGATCGTGCCGCAGATCCGGTACAGGCTTTTGGCGAGCACCATGCCGCTTTGCGGTTGCATCAGCACGAAGACCGTCGTCATCGCCGTGCGTGGCATCGGCAGTTCGAGCTTCATCGCCACACCGAGCGCCAGAAGTGCGGCGAGAATGGTCTTGAAGAGGTACAGCCAGGTGACGCCGCTCGTGCCGGCCCAGTTGCGGGCGGCATTGGCGATGGCGATACCTGTTTTGGTATCCGAAATATACGATGTGAATCTGAAGGGCGACGAAGACATGATGGTGGTGGCGCGTGATGCGGGCGTGCGGCGACAGGACGACCGTGATTGTATTTTCCGGAACCGCGCTCGAGTGTTGCGCGTGGTGTTAAACGCTTTTTCCGGATCAGGATCGACGTCATCGCGCGACGACCGGGCGCGATGCTCGAGCGGGCCGCTCGCCGCGCGCGGCCCGTTCCGCTACGCGGCAGGAATCGACAGGCGAGCCGTGCACCGCATCGTGATCGCTGCCGCGGGTGCTCGGTCGAATGCTGTCCCGCGCGTTTCGTGCTTGCGCACGACCGGCGGCGAACCGGGCGTTCGCCGCCGGTGCGGAGCGCGCTCCGTGGGTCAGGTGCGCGTCAGCAGGTTCAACAGCGCCTGGGCGGCCGGTTCGGACGACGCCGGATTCTGGCCGGTGATCAACAGGCCGTCGACGACCACATACGGTTGCCAGTCATCGGTTTTCGAATAGCGGCCACCCTTCGACTTGAGTTCGTCCTCGACGAGAAACGGCACGATGTTTGTCAACCCGACGGCATCCTCTTCCGTATTCGAGAAGCCGGTGACGGTCTTGCCGGCGACGAGCGGCTTGCCGTCCGGCCCCTTGGCATGGCGCAGCACACCCGGTGCGTGGCAGACGGCCGCGACCGGCTTGCCCAGTGCGATGGCCTGCTCGATCAGCGAGATCGACCGTGCATCTTCGGCGAGATCCCAGAGGGGGCCGTGGCCGCCCGGATAGAACACCGCGTCGAACCCGTCGACGGCAACCTCGGACAGTTTTTGCGTGGCCGCGAGCGCGTCCCGCGCGTCCGGATCCGCTTCGAAGCGGCGCGTGGCGTCAGTCTGAAATGCGGGGTCCGCACTTTTCGGATCGAGCGGCGGCTGGCCGCCGGCCGGCGACGCAAGCGTGATGTCGGCGCCTGCGTCTTTCAGCGTGAAGTAGGGGGCAGCGAATTCCTCGAGCCAGAAGCCGGTTTTCTCGCCGGTCGAACCGAGGGTGTCGTGGGAGGTCAGGACGAACAGAAGTTTCATGATGTCGATGGATGAAGATGAATGATGGATGCGCGAATCCGCTTTACGCAGCGGCTTCGGCGACGCGCACGACCACCTTGCCGAAGTTCTTTCCCGCGAGCAGACCGATGAGCGCGTCCGGCGCGTGTTCCAGGCCGTCGGTGACGTCCTCGCGCGGCGTGATCTCGCCGGCCTTGACCCATCCGCCCATTTCGGCCAGGAACGCCTGATAGCCGGTCGCATAGTGATCGAGGATGATGAAGCCCTCCATGCGGATCCGTTTCTTCAGGAGCGTGTCGGTCAGGAGCGGAAGGCGGTCGGGGCCGGGCGCCGGTTCGCTGTCGTTGTATTGCGAGATCAGGCCGCAGAGCGGCACGCGCGCGCCGACGTTGAGGCGCGGCAGCACGGCGTCGAAGATCGCGCCGCCGACGTTCTCGAAGTAGACGTCGATGCCGTCGGGGCAGGCTTGCGCGATCTGCCGTGCCAGATCGGGCGCGCGCCGATCGAGGCACACGTCGAAGCCGAGCGTCTCGGTGACATACCGGCATTTCTCCGCGTCGCCCGCAATGCCGACGACGCGGCAGCCCTTCAGTTTCGCGATCTGGCCGACGACGGCGCCAACCGCACCGCTCGCCGCCGCGACGACGACCGTTTCGCCCGGCTTCGGTTGCCCGATCTGCAGCAGGCCCGTGTAGGCGGTGAAGCCCGGCATGCCAAGCACGCCAAGCGCATGGGACGGGTGGTCGAGATCCGTGCCGAGCGGCATCAGATCCGCGCCGTCGGAGAGCGCATAGTCCTGCCAGCCGCTGTCGCCAAGCACCAGGTCGCCAACCGCAAACGCGGCATGCTTCGAGGCGATGACGCGGCTGACGGTGCCGCCCACCATCGTATCGCCGAGCGCAACCGGCGGCGCGTAGGACGGCGCGTCGCTCATGCGCCACCGCATGTAGGGATCGAGCGACAGGTAAAGCGTCTGCAGCAGGACTTCGCCGTCGGCGGGCGTCGGCACGGCTGTGGTTTCAAGCCGGAAGTCGTGCGCTGCCGGCGCACCGACGGGGCGGCTGGCCAGGACGACCCGGCGATTGACGGATGGGGATTGCGGCATGGGTGACCTCGGTGTGAAGGTTTCGCCGCCCGGATCGGGCCGGTTGGCGGCGGGTTTTTCGCGTGACGGTCGCAATGCGCGGGACGACGTGCCAGGGCACGCCGCATGCGCAAAGTAGACCAGTCGTCTAGTGCCTGGGCGCTTGCGGGCAACGTCGCAGGGCTTGACCTGCGGGGGCGCGCCCGGTTGCGCCATGCATCGCATGAATGCGAGGGCCGACCACGAGGTCGAACCGTGATGCGGATCATACGACCGAGTAGACCAGTCGTCTAGTAACCGTGCGGCGCGATTTCGCGCGCCGCGATCTGTCCCGTTTGCGGTTGACGCGGCACGCACGGCCACGGCGAACCGCGCCTCGGTTCGCCGCAAGGGCCGTGTCATAAGGCGCTCGCCGGGATCGGGCGTTGCGGTGAGTGACGGCATACGGTCGCTTCCGGACCGCGACGGCGATGCGGTCCGCCTCCCCGATCGGGGGGGCGCGTTGGCTGCGCGAAACGCCGTAAGGTAGTCGGCAAGGTCGCCGTCCGAGTCGGTCCGGCCGGCGCAATCATCGTCTACCGAGCGGGAGGGGGCATGACCAGAACGGTGTTGATAACCGGTGCGGGGTCCGGGTTCGGGCGCGGGGTCGCGTTCGCGCTTGCCGAACGCGGGCATCGCGTGATCGCGGGTGGCCAGATCTGGCCGCAGGTCTGGGCGCTGCGGCAGGAGGCCAAGGCGCGCGGGGTGGACATGCAGGTCATCAAGTTCGATGTGACGAACGAAATCGATCGTGCGCATGCATTGACGCACGACGTCGATGTGCTGCTGAACAACGCGGCCATCATGGAATCCGGCCCGCTGGTGGAGATTCCGATAGCCGTGTTTCGCTCGGTGTTCGAAACGAATGTCTTTGCGGCGCTCGAAGTGGCGCAGGGATTCGCACGCAGGATGGTCGTGCGCGGGCATGGCCGGATCGTCTGGATGTCGTCGGTCGCGGGACTCGTCAAGGTGCCGTTCGACGGTGCCTACGCCGCGTCGAAGCATGCCGTCGAAGGCATCTGCGCCGCGATGGAGGAGGAACTGAAGCCTTACGGCGTCGAAGTCGTGACGATCAATCCCGGCGCCTATCGCACCGGCTTCAACGACACCGGCATGGAAAGCATGGATCAGTGGTGGGACCAGGGCGAGCGCGTGGTCGCCCACTGGCCGACGCGCGAACTGAATCGGCAACACGATCCCGCGGAAATGATCGACGCCATCGTCGCGGTGATCGAGGCGGACGCGCCGCCGTATCGTACCGTCAAGCCCGCGTCCGCCGAGCAGCTCGTGCGCGATGAACAGGCCGCGGCATGGCAACGGATCGTAGGCGGCAAGCGGTGAGCCGCGCGAACGAACGCAACACACGGTCAGGTGGTCCGGCATGCACGGACGAACGTTGCCGCGGCCCCAAGGGCGGCGCGTCTATACGAAGCGGAGCAGCGAGATCGTGATCGTCAGCGTCACCGCCGACAGGAGGCTCGACGCGACCAGCGTCGCGCCCGCGGTCGGATCGTCGATTTCGTAGCCGAGCCCGAACAGGATGCCGAACGAACCGCACGGTATCGCCGCCAGCAGCACAAGCTGACCGGCCATCGGCGCCGGCACGGAGAAGAGGCGGACGCAGAGCCATGCGAGCAGCGGCTGCACGAGGTGGCCGAGCAGCAGCGCAACCCCTACCTCAGGGTTCAGTTGGATCGGCAGCGCGGCAAGGATGAGGCCGGTGGAAAACAGCGCGAGACCGGCCGTCGTGCCGCCGATGATGCCCAGCGATTGGGCGATCAGCGTGGGCAGGTGCCATCCGAGCACGGAGCAGGCCATGCCGCCGAGCGGCGCCAGGACGACCGGCTTCAGGAACGTGTTGAGCAGCGCGCCGGCGAGCGGTGGCGCATTCGGCCGACGCGCGTGTTCGGTGCTGCGGGCGCGCTCGAGCAGAATCAGGCACGCCGGGGACATCACGACCGACGCGATGGTGATCGCGAACGCGACCGTCAGGGTGCTCGACTCGCCGTACACGGCGACGAGAAGCGGCAGGCCGACGGCCGCAAAGTTCGGCATGCCAACCGTTACGGCGCGCACCGCGGCTCGACTCGGATCGACATGAAAGACATGCTTCGACAACACGAGCGACGCGCAGTACGGTACGAGCATGAAGATCACGATAACGGTGACGGGAACCAGATGGCTCGCCAGTTCCGCACGCGGCATCTTCGCGGTATAGACGAACAGCGCGAACGGCAGCGCGTAGTCGACCAGCATCTTGTTGATCGACACGATCGGCATGGTTCCGGCATGGGTTTTTCCGGCGAAATAGCCCATTGCGATCGAAAAGAAAAACGGCACCAGCGCGGACGATAGTTGTGCAGTCATGGCAGCTCCAGAGCGGGTCGCCGGGCACCGTGCCGGTATCCGGCGCGATCACCGGCATTCTGACCAGGCGATCTCGACACGGCGCAACAGGCGGCCCTGCGAGTCGCAGCGTTGCTGCCAACATGAATGCCTCGCGGGTTTTTTTCACCCCCCCGTAGTGGGGGTAGAGCACTCGGCTCGACAGCGCTATCGTTGGCTCATCGTGGCGACGGGCCGAAGCGATGCAGGCTGGCCGGTTCGTATCGAGCGGGTGCCGTCAGGTGATTCGATGCCGGAGCGAGGCCGCGCAGCATGAAGCTGCTCGATCGTCCTGCGCCGACCGCTAACTGCCGGTCCGATCCCGCCTGGACACACTGGCCAGGGCCTCATGCCGAAGCGCGCATGAAGTCGTCGACGATCACCTCGCTCGACCGGACGCGTTCGCCTTTCCACGCGAGCCGGCAGCAGGGCCGCGCGCATGCGCGCGCAGCCCACCCGGAAGGTCCGGCCCGGGATCGATGCCGGCATCGTGTCAATTGCACTGCGCGGCGGTTCGTGTCGCGCGGAGAAACCCGCCATGATTTTTGAAATTGCCCAGATCGAGATCCAGGAAAACGGTGAGCCGGGGTTTGAACGTGCGGTCGCCGAGGCGAAGCCGCTGATCGAACGTGCACCCGGTTGCCATGGCTTGCATCTGTATCGCGGTATCGAGCAACCGTCGCGCTATCGGCTGATGGTGCAATGGGAAAGCGTCGAGCGTCACGACGCGTTTCGCCAGACCGCCGATTTCCAGCGTTGGCGCGAACTGGCCGGCCCCTTCTTCGTGGGCCCGCCGTCGGTCGAGCACGTGCGCGAAGTCTGACCAGCCTGCGCATGAGGCGCGGTGCACCGCCGCATCCGTGCGGCGTGCCCGGCCAGCAGCGCCGGCACCCTGGGTTTTTGCAAGGAGAGAGAGGCCGTGAGGTTCTCCACGATCAGCACGCAGATTCAACTGGCGAGACGGCCGCACGGTCAGCCGGTTGCGGACGATTTCATGACGGTCGAGGTGCCGCTTCCGGTGTTGTCGGACGGCGAGGTGCGCGTCCGCAACGAATACATTTCGGTCGATCCGTACATGCGCGGCCGAATGGACGACCGGCCGTCGTATGTCGAGCCGTTCAAGTTGCATGAAACGATGACCGGCGCCGCGGTCGGCCGTGTAATCGACAGCACGTCGGGCGCATTCGCACCCGGCGATCTCGTGCTGCACCGTTACGGCTGGCGCGACCTCGCCCAGGGCGCGGCAGCAGAGTTCACCCGCGTCCCGGACTTGCCGGACCTGCCGAGCAGCGTGCATCTCGGCGTCATGGGCGCCACCGGCATGACGGCCTATGTCGGGCTGCTGGTGGTGGCACGCATGCGCGCGGATGAAGTCGTATTCGTTTCCGCCGCAGCGGGCGCGGTCGGCTCGCTCGCGGGGCAGATCGCACGGCTGAAGGGCGCGGCGCGCGTGATCGGGTCGGCCGGCAGCGACGAGAAAGTTGCCGTGATTCGAGAACGCTACGGCTACGATGCGGCGTTCAATTACCGGCGCGCGCCGGTGCTCGAGCAACTCGAGGCCGTGGCGCCCGCGGGCATCGACGTCTATTTCGACAACGTCGGCGGCGATCATCTCGAGGCCGCGTTGTCGACCTTCAATTACGGCGGACGTACGGCGATCTGCGGTGCCATTTCGCAGTACGACCGCGTCGGTGTGTTGCCCGGGCCGCGGTTCATGGAAAACATCGTCTATCGCAGCCTGACGTTGACGGGCTTCCTGCTGCACGACTACCGGCAGCACCGCGATGCGTTCGTCGACGAGATGGCGGCGTGGCTGCGGGGCGGGCAGATCGTGCATGACGAAACGATCGTCGACGGTGTCGCGCGCGCGCCGGAGGCCTTTATCGGGCTGATGAACGGGACCAACACCGGCAAGATGCTGGTCAGGATCACGTGACCGATTGAACACGCGCGGTCGACCGCGCCCAGGGTTCGACCGTGCCGGCTTGCGGGTGGGACATGCCTGATGCGACTTCACGACTGGACGACGGGCCGTGCGTGGGTTCCGCCCCCGAGTTCGCGGGTGCCCAGGTGACGGTGCTGGAATGTGACGGAAGCGTGCTGGTGGTGCGTTGGGTCGAGCCCGGCGTCCGGCATTTCGGCGAGCAGCGCTGGCGGCGCGCCATCGCGTCCCGCCGCGGCATCTGCGTGCTGTCACATTTGCCCATCTTCCCCGGTGACGCCGTGTTTCGTCCGGCGGAGCGGCCGAGGCCGACCAATGCCGGCGCGATGATTCTCGCGAGCGATGCGCTGGGCGTGCAGCCTGCGTGAACGCGTACCGGCGCGCGCAGCGCCGGTACGACCGGATCACGATTGCGCGACGGTATTCCTGAGGATGCCGATCCCTTCGATCTCGACTTCGCACACATCGCCTGCGCGCATCCAGCGCTGCGGATTGCGCGCCATGCCGATGCCCGACGGCGTGCCGGTCGCGATGACGTCGCCGGGCTCGAGCGTCATGACTTCGCTGATGGTGGCGATCAGCGTGGCGATGTCGAAGATCATGTCGTTCGTATTGGCTTCCTGCACGACGACACCGTTGAGCCGGGTCTGCAGCTTGAGACCGGCCGCGCCCGCCGGCAGTTCGTCGACGGTCACCAGCTCGGGGCCCAGTGCACCCGTTTCGTCGAAATTCTTTCCGACGGTCCATTGCGGCGTCTTGAACTGATAGTCGCGCAGGGTCGCGTCGTTGAAGACCGTATAGCCGGCAACATGATTCAACGCATCGCTTCGTCCGATGCGTCGGCCGCCGCGGCCGATGATCACCGCCAGCTCGCCTTCGTAATCGAGCTGCTCCGATTCCGTCGGCATGCGTATCGCTGCGCCGTGCGCGGTCAGGCTGCTGCGAAAGCGCGCGAACAGCGTCGGATACGACGGTACCTCGTATCCCGCCTCTTGCGAGTGCTCGACATAGTTGAGCCCGACGCAGATGATCTTCGCCGGCCGCGTGACGGGCGGGAGCAGGGTGCAGTCGGCTAGGTCGAGCGGCCGGCCGGCCAGCTGGAGGCGTTGGCTCGCTTGCGCCAGCGCGGCAGGACCGCCTGAGACGAGCGTGTCGAGATCGCCGGGATAGTCGGGATCGGTACGTGTCAGTCCGAGAAAACGGCCGTCGCCGGAGCGGATGGCGAGGCCGGTGGCGCCGTCGCGTACGAAGCTGATGAATCGCATGATGGGTTTCCGATAATCAAGTCAAACAAGCCGGAAGGCGTGCGGCCGCGCCGCACAGCCCTTCGATCGCGTGCGGGATGGTGGGTCCCGCGTGATGCGGGCAGCCGCCCGAGGTCATTTGCCGGTCGAACCAGGCGCGCCGTCGTCGGTCACTTCGTTCGCGACGGCAGCCCGGATCCGCTTCAGTTGCGCCGGATCGACCTGCCGCCGGACTTTCGCGACGTCGGAGGCGCTCACCTGGCCGCCACGATTGCCCCAACTGCCGCGTACGAACGTCGCGAGTTCGGCGACCTGCAGGTCCGATAGCCGCCAGCCGAATGCGGGCATCGCCAGCGGCGCCGGATCGGATCGGGTCGACGGCATCCGCGAGCCGGTCAGAATCACGTGAATGACCGACGACGGATCGTCGGACGTGACCACCGCATTGCCGGCCAGCGCGGGAAACGCCTTCATCGCGCCGCTGCCGTCCGAGCGATGGCACGCATTGCAGTTGTTGAGGTACAGCAACGCGCCGCCGGTCGGCGTGACGCCCGAGCGCAACGCCGCGGTCGTGTCGGGCTTGACGGGCGGTGCCGCCGACGTCTGCGCTGCGCGACCGGGGCCGAGGCTGCCGAGGTAATCGGCCACCGCGCCCAGGTCGGCATCGCTGAAATACTGCGTGCTGTTCTCCACGACTTCGGACATGCCGCCGAACGTGGCGCTGCCGTGCGATCGTCCGGTTCGCAGAAGCTGAACGATGCTGTCCCGCGTGAGCGCGCCGGCGCCGTTTCCGTGCTCGGCGCGCAGGTCGGGTGCATGCCAGCCCGCCAGCGTGTAACCGCTCAGGTACAGGTCCGTGCCGCGCGCGTCGAACGCCTTCTCCTGGCCCATCAGGCCGTGAGGCGTATGACAGGCGCCACAGTGCGCGAGCCCTTGGACGAGATAGGCGCCGCGATTCCACGCCGTGCTTTGCGCCGGATCCTCGCGATAGGCGCCAGTGGGGCGAAACAGCAGATTCCATCCGGTGAGCAGCACGCGCAGGTTGAACGGAAAGTGGAGCCGCGTCTCCGGATTCGGCTGGCCGATCGGGCGGACGCCGTGCATGAAGTACGCATAGAGGGCACGGGTATCGGTGTCGCTGACCTTCGAGAAGGACGGGTACGGCATCGCGGGGTAGAGCAGGTGCCCGTCCTTCGCGACGCCTTTGCGCAGCGCGGCCGCGAAGTCGTCGTAGCTGTAGCTGCCGATCCCGTGCTTGAGATCGGGCGTGATGTTGGTCGAATAGATCGTGCCGAATGGCGTTTCCATCGGCAGCCCGCCGGCGAACGGCTGGTCGCGCCGCGCTGTATGGCATGCCACGCAATCGCCGACGCGCGCCAGATAGGCGCCGCGCGCGATCTGGTCGGCATCCTGCGCGTTCGCGGCGGCCGGTTGCAACCACGTGGCCAGCGTGGCGAAGGTCAATAGCAAGCCGAATGAAATCCCGGCCGGTTTCGTGCGTCGCTTACCCATTGCAATTCCTATGTCGGTAGCAGTGGACCGGGGTGCTTCAGATACTGCTCGCGGATCGCGCGCGCCGAGAAGTACGCTTGCGCGCCCACCATGCCGGTCGGGTTGTAGGCCCAGTTTTGCGGAAACGCGCATGCGCCCGTCACGAATACGTTGTGCACGTCCCACGATTGCAGGTACTTGTTCACGACGCTCGTGTCAGGACGATCCCCGCAGACCGCGCCGCCGGTCGTATGCGTGGTCTGGTAAGGCCGCATGTCGAAGTGATCGCCGATCTTGCCGGCATGGACCGACATCGATTTCGGCTTCATCGCCCGCGCGACTTGCTCGGCCTTGTCGGTGACGAAGCGCGTCATGCGCATCTCGTTGTCGTGCCAGTCGAATGTCATGCGAAGCAGCGGGAGGCCGTATGCGTCGCGATAGGTCGGATCGAGATCCAGGTAGTTCGTGCGGTATGACATGACCGAGCCCGCCGTACCGATGGAAAACGAATGCAGGTAGTTGTCCTTGAGCGCCTTCTTCCAGGCGGCCCCCCATTTGGGCGTGCCTTCCGGCAGCAGGGTCTGGCCGATCGGGCGGCCGCCGGTGACCATCGCGCTGATATAGGCGCCGCCGACGAACCCCGCCGCGGAATGATCGAAGTGATCCGCATTGAAGTCGTCGAATGCCTGGCCCCCGGAGCCGGCGCCGATGAACGGATCGATGTGGACATCCTTGTCGAAGAACAGCGAGACCGCGCTGTTCTTCTGATAGGCGAAGTTCCTGCCGACGGTTCCCGTTCCCGTCGCCGGATCGTACGGCGTTCCGATCCCGGACAGCAGCAGCAGGCGCACGTTGTGCATCTGGAATGCGCATAGCACGACGATACGCGCCGGCTGAAACACTTCCCGGCCCTGCGCATCGAGATAGGTCACGCCGGTGGCGCGCTTGCCGGACGAATCGAGTTGCACACGCGTCACATGGGAGCGGTCGCGCAACTCGAAATTGGGTTTGGCCAGCAACGCGGGCAAGATGCAGGCTTGCGGCGATGCCTTCGCATACATGTAGCAACCAAAGCCTTCGCAATAGCCGCAGAAGTTGCACGGGCCGAGCTGCATCCCGTACGGATTCTGATAGGCGACCGACGCATTGGACGCGGGAATCGGAAAGGGGTGGAAACCGGCTTCACTCGCCGCGTGCTTGAACAGCGTCGCCGGATAGTTGTCGGCGAGCGGCGGACACGGATAGTCGCGCCGGCGCATGGCCTCGAAGGGATTGCCGCCGTCGACGATCTGGCCGTGCAGATTGCCGGCCTTGCCCGACGTGCCCATCACCGCCTCGATACGCTCGAAGAACGGTTCGAGTTCGTCCAGTGAATAAGGCCAGTCCTGGATCGTCATGTCGCCGGGAAGGAACCCGGCGCCATAGCGCTGCACGTAGTGCGAGCGGATCTTGAGGTCGGCAGCATTGGCGCGCCAGGTCGTGCCGTTCCAGTGCACGCCCGAGCCGCCCACCCCGGTACCCAGCAGGAATGCGCCGAGCTGTCGGTAGGGCAATGCGTCTTCGTTCGGCGCATGCCGGATCGTGACCGTCTCGCGCGCAAGATTCTGCATCAGCTTGCGCCGCTGAATGTAAGCGAGTTCGTCGGCGATGGCCGGGTACGCGAACTCGGGGCTCGTATCCCGATTCTCGCCGCGCTCGAGGCCGACCACGGTCAGGCCGGCCTCGGCCAGCTCCATACCCATGATCGAACCTGTCCAACCCATCCCGACGAGGACGGCGTCCACTTCCGGCTTCGTGATTTGTGGCATATGCATCTCAACCCTGTTGACCTTCGATGCTGACCGGGCCGTACGGGTAGCGCTTGCCGGTCCCGACCCAGTCGAGGAAATCCGCCCGGGCGCCCGGGAAGCCGATCATCTTCCAGCTGCCCATCTCCTTGTTGCCGCCGTGTATCGGGTCCGATAGATAGCCTTCGCGGGTGTTCTCCAGCAGAAACGCGAAGAATTCCGTCGACGAGATCTCGTCGAATGCCATCGCGCCGGACTCCAGGCGTGCGAGCACGTCGGTCTGTTCCGCGACGGCGAGTTCGGCAAAGCGCTTGCCGGCGAACTCGCGCATGCATCGTGCGTTCGTCGCCTGGATGCCGGCTCGGTACAGCTCGCGCGGCGTCAGCCTCGACTGATAGCCGAACAGCGGCGAGGCGGCACGAAACGGACCCTGCATATACCAGTGCGCCGCGTAGCCGTAACCGGTTTCCAGTTGCCGGTCGATGAAGACGGGCACGTTCAGGTCCAGCGCGCCGGGCCCCTCGTCGTCGTGCGGGATCAGGCGATCCACCGCCGCGAGCACGAAGTGCCATTCTTCGAGCGTGAAGAACACCGGACGATAGGTGTCGAGCCGGACGCCGTCGTCGGCGTGTTGCGTCGACGGCGGTGCCGGCGATGCGTCGTCGCCCGAATGGCACGCACCCATCGCGACGGCAGCGGGAACGATGGCGATGCGTTTGAGGAATACGCGCCGGCCGGACTCCGGCGCCGGCTGGTCGCCGGGTGACTGGGTTTTGCTCATAGCTGGGTTTCAGACCATTGCGGGGTGTCGTCCCGTGCGCGGCCGCTACGGTCTGCTGACCATGCAGCGACAGCGTGCCGGTACGCCTTTCAACAGGCATGCGTCGGGCGGCTGCTCCGGAATGGAGCGGCGCGTCGGATCATGCGTCGAACGGGGTGTGCGACAAACAGTACCCACGGCCCGGCGCGATGGCAGCCCCCTGTTTGGGGAGGGCGCGCGTGATCGACCATTTCCGGGCGGCCGCGCAAGGTCGATCCGGACGCCCCCCCACTTAGGGAGGATCCTTGCAAAGGCCCCGACGGTACGAGGATCATGACGTTGGCGAGGCTTGCTTCTTCAAACTGACGAATGCCGCTCAACGATGCCGGATTGCTGGCGCAGTCACTGCCATCCGCAGTGCCGGCGTAAACCGCCGCGCCAGTGGATTGCAACTGCGTTACTCGACTCCGCCGCGAATTGCGAGCCGAGCGTGGCTCTGCCGAGGCGAGATGAAACCAACCAAGGAGTCTGCCATGTTGACTTTCTCACGACGATCGTTCGTCCAGTCAATCGGTGCCGCAACACTCGCGCCCGGCGTGTTGCTCGCGTCATCAGAGGGCGGGGCTGCGCCCGAAAAGTCCGCTCCACCGCAGGGTGGCGGCGCGAACTATGCCGACTACAAGCATATCCAGGTGACCCAGGACAGCAGCGTCGCCACCGTTACGCTGAACTACCCGCCGCTCAACCTGCTCGACGAGGTCCTGTCGGAGGAGTTCGACTCGCTGATCCGGCAACTGGAACAGGATACGAACGTACGTGTCATCGTGCTGCAGAGCGCCGTGCCGAAGTTCTTCATTGCACACTCGGGCCTGCACCGTGTCGGCTCGGCACCGAAAACGACGTCGAACACCCGCACCTTTCGCCTGACGCAGATGCTCGGCGAGCGCCTGCGCAACATGCCCAAGGCCGTGATCGCGAAGGTCGAAGGGATTGCGCGAGGGGGCGGCTGCGAGATTGCGCTGGCCGCTGACATGTGTTTCGCCGCGATCGGCGAAGCCGTGTTCGGTCAGCCGGAGGTCGTGTGCGGACTCGTCCCGGGCGGCGGCAACACGCAGCGCCTGCCGCGGCGGATGGGGCGCGCCCGCGCCCTCGAGGTGCTGCTGGCCGGGCAAGACTTCTCGGCGGAACTGGCCGATCACTACGGCTATATCAATCGTGCGTTGCCGGCCAGGGAACTGGGTCCGTTCGTGGACAAGCTCGCACGCCGCATCGCGACCTTCCCGCCCACCACGATTGCGCATCTGAAAAGGTCCGTGGACATGGGCTCCGACGTTTCCTTCTCCGAAGGTTTGTTGGTGGAAGCGCACGAGGCCGATCTGTGCGTCGCGAACGAAGCGATCCAGGCGCGCGTGAAGGCGATCCTCGCAGCCGGGGCCGAGACCTACGAAGGGGAACTCCGTTTCCCCGATCTCTCCGCGAAGCTGCCGCCGGCTAATTGAGCGGTCTGCCGGCGTCTGGAAGAGGGGGCGAACGCCTGCCCTGACGGTTCGACTGAAGGGGTAATCCCGACGCGCATGCCGGCCTCGGGATTGCATCGCGTGCTCGATGCCGTGCATTCGGCCGCACGACGCGCACGGCGCGGGCAGCTTCGGAAACAGCGCCAACGTGGCAGTGGCGCGTGGCGGTTCCGATGCAGACCATGTTTTACCGCGGGCTGTTACTGGTCCTTGATCGCTTCGGCCGAGATCAGCAGCTTCGTTTTCATCTTGAAGCCGTACTGCTTGCCGTAGTCGATGCCGAAATCGTCGCGGTTGAATTTGCCGACTGCATCGACGCCGCATACTTCACGCCGGTGGGCTAACTGCAGGCGAAAACCGCAGGGTTGCGCGGCGGGGTGGAAGCCGAGCTGTCGCTGGCGGTAGACGTGATGTTTCCGTTGGCTACGCTCGTCGAGGGCCTGAGAGCGTTCGCGGAGGAATTCCCCACGGTCGCGCTCAACCTGACGATCGAAGCGCTCGGTGGCGTGATGAAGCTGGTGATCGACGGCGGATGCGCACTCGGCATCAGCGGGCCCGTGCAAAACTGGCCGGACGCGATCGATGCGACGTCGATGGGCTCGATCGAACTGGTCACGGTCGCTGCGCCCACGCATCCGCTCGCGCAGCGTCGGGGGCGGATTCCGCTGTCCGAAGCTCGCGAATATACGCAACTTGTTCTGACCGACAGAAGCAGGCTGACCGAAGGGCAGTCATTCGGAATCTATGCGACGCGCACCTGGAAGACCGCCGACCTGGGCGCAAAGCATCGCCTGTTGCTCGAAGGGCTGGGGATCCATGCCAATGCATTTGATCGACGAGGATCTTCGGCAAGGCCGACTGGCCGTCGTGCGGTTGTCGGATCGTGACGTGATTCGATACGGGGTGTCGTTAATCAGGCGTGCAGATCGTGCCTGCGGGCCGGCGACGCAATGGCTGATCGACTATTTGACCCGTCTCGGCGGGGCAGGTAGATGAAACGGGATGCTGCTTGCTTCCCCAACCAGGGGCGAGTGCCAGCGCCATCGCCCGAGCGTCGTCGGGGTGGCGAGCAACCGGTAGCGCAGGAGGCCGCGTTGCGCTTCGTGCGCCGTCACGCGCCGCCTCGCTGCGACGAACCCGACTCCGTGTGATACTTGCCACGCACGTCGCACCGGACGCCGTTCCAACCATCGGCGCGCGTGACGCTGCCGATGGCATCCAACCCAGTTTGCATTTCGCAAGACCACCCGTCATGACCGACTCGAGCTATCACTATTACGAACCGTCGCAAGGCCACGGGCTGCCGCATGATCCGTTGAACGCGATCGTCGGCCCGCGTCCGATCGGCTGGATTTCATCCCGCGGCCAGGACGGCACGGTCAACCTCGCGCCGTACAGCTTCTTCAACGCGTTCAACTATCGTCCGCCGATCATCGGCTTTTCGAGCACCGCCGCCAAGGACAGCCTGCGCAACGTGCAGGAGACCGGCGAGTTCGTCTGGAACCTCGCGACGCGCGAGCTCGCCGACCGGATGAACCAGACCTGCGCCGCGGTGCCGTACGACGTGAACGAGTTCGATCTCGGCGGTTTGACCGCGATCCCGTCGCGCCTGGTCGACGTGCCGCGCGTCGCGGAAAGCGGCGTCAACTTCGAATGCAAGGTGACCGACGTGATCCGGCTGCGCGATCACCAGGGCGTGGAGACGCCGGCGTCGCTGGTACTCGGCGAGGTCGTCGCCGTCCATATCCGCCATGACCTGCTGAAAGACGGCATTTTCGACACCTTCGGCGCGGGCATCATTCTTCGCGCGGGCGGCCCGTCGGCCTACGTGCACGTCAAGCCCGACAGCCGCTTCGACATCTTTCGCCCCGACGCATAAGTCATCGCGCGCCGGCACGGCCGGCACGCGGGCGCGGCAGCGCCCGGACCCACGAGGACCCCGCGGAAATCCAGGATTTCGCGGGGTCTTTTGCTTCATGCCGCGCACCTGAGCGGGGCGCGCCGACCCGTCCGGCCCCGGTGCCCGAACGCCGGCGGCCCGATACCGCACTGCCGCAAACGCATCGTTCATCCCCCTCGCCGACAGCACGCATGGCCCGCCGACACCCGCCATGGCAAATCTGCTCACCGCAATCGAGCGGCTTGGGCATCGACGTCAGGCGCCACAAGGCATAGATTCCCAAAGTTGGCGTGCTTATCCGTACGCCAGCCCGCGCGTGAGCCGGCAACCGGCCGCGCGTTTTTATCAGCGTGAGACACAATCGAGCGTGGAGACGACACGATGAGCCTGTCAGAGCCATTGCGTCTGCATGTGCCGGAGCCCACCGGGCGTCCGGGCTGCAAGACGGATTTTTCCTATCTGCATCTATCGCCGGCCGGCGCGGTTCGCCGCCCGCCGATCGACGTTGCTCCGGCGGACACCGCCCATCTCGCGCGCAGCCTGGTGCGGGTGCTCGACGACCACGGCGAAGCCGTCGGCCCGTGGGCACCGGACCTCGACGATGCGCGCCTGATCGCCGGGATGCGCGCGATGCTGAAAACCCGCATCTTCGACGCGCGCATGATGATCGCGCAGCGTCAGAAGAAAATCTCGTTCTACATGTTGAGCCTCGGCGAAGAGGCGATCGGCGCCGCGCATGCGATGGCGCTGCGCCACGGCGACATGTGCTTCCCGACCTACCGCCAGCAGAGCATCCTGATCGCGCGCGACGTGCCGCTCGAACGGATGATCTGCCAGCTGATGTCGAACGAAGGCGACCCGCTGAAAGGGCGCCAGCTCCCGGTGATGTACTCGGACCGCGAAGCCGGCTTTTTCTCGATTTCCGGCAACCTCGCGACGCAGTTCATCCAGGCGGTCGGCTGGGCGATGGCGTCGGCGATCAAGGGCGACACGAAGATCTCGTCCGCGTGGATCGGCGACGGCGCGACGGCCGAAGCCGACTTCCACACCGCGCTGACGTTCGCGCACGTGTATCGCGCACCGGTCGTGCTGAACGTCGTCAACAACCAGTGGGCGATCTCGACGTTCCAGGCGATCGCGGGCGGCGAGGGGACGACGTTCGCCGGGCGCGGCGTCGGCTGCGGCATCGCTTCGTTGCGCGTCGACGGCAACGACTTCCTCGCGATCTACGCGGCATCGACCTGGGCCGCCGAACGCGCGCGCCGCAATCTCGGCCCGACGCTGATCGAGTGGGTGACCTACCGCGCGGGCGCGCACTCGACCTCGGACGATCCGACGAAATACCGGCCGAGCGACGACTGGGCCCATTTCCCGCTCGGCGATCCGATCGCCCGCTTCAAGCAGCACCTGATCGCCAAAGGCATCTGGTCGGACAGCGCGCACGACGCGCTCACGGCCGAGCTCGAGGCCGAGGTGATCGCCGCGCAGAAGGAAGCGGAGAAGTTCGGGACGCTGGCCGACGACCGGATTCCGTCGCCGGCCTCGATGTTCGACGACGTGTACAAGGAGCTGCCCGCGCATCTGCGCCGTCAGCGCCAGGAACTGGGAGCGTGATCATGGCGCAACAAGAAGCGACGACGGCAAACGCGCAGCCGATGACGATGATCCAGGCGCTGCGCTCGGCGATGGACGTGATGCTCGCGCGCGACGGCGACGTGGTGGTGTTCGGGCAGGACGTCGGCTACTTCGGCGGCGTGTTCCGCTGCACCGAAGGGCTGCAGGCCAAGTACGGCAGGTCGCGCGTGTTCGATGCGCCGATCTCGGAAGGCGGGATCGTCGGCGCGGCGGTCGGGATGGGCGCGTACGGATTGCGGCCGGTGTGCGAGATCCAGTTCGCCGACTACTTCTACCCGGCGTCCGACCAGATCGTGTCGGAAGGCGCGCGGCTGCGCTATCGGTCCGCGGGCCAGTTCACCGCGCCGATGACGATCCGGATGCCGTGCGGCGGCGGTATCTACGGCGGCCAGACGCACAGCCAGAGCCCGGAGGCGATGTTCACGCAGGTCTGCGGTTTGCGCACGGTGATGCCGTCGAATCCGTACGACGCGAAAGGGCTCCTGATCGCATCGATCGAAAACGACGATCCGGTGATCTTCCTCGAGCCGAAACGCCTGTACAACGGGCCGTTCGACGGCCATCACGAGCGTCCGGTCACGTCGTGGCTCAAGCATCCGGGCAGCGCCGTGCCGGAAGGCTATTACACGGTGCCGCTCGATACGGCCGCCGTGGTGCGGCCCGGCAACGACGTGACGGTGCTGACGTACGGCACGACCGTCCACGTGTCGCTCGCCGCGGCCGAGGAGACGGGCATCGACGCGGAAGTGATCGACCTGCGCACGCTGTGGCCGGTCGATCTCGACACGATCGTCGCATCGGTGCGCAAGACCGGCCGCTGCGTGGTGGTGCACGAGGCGACCCGCACCTGCGGCTATGGCGCGGAACTGGTGTCGCTCGTCCAGGAGCATTGCTTCTATCACCTCGAGGCGCCGGTCGAGCGCACGACGGGATGGGACACACCGTATCCGCACGCACAGGAATGGGCGTATTTCCCCGGCCCGGCCCGGGTTGGCGAAGCGTTGCGACGCGTGATGGAGGCCTGAGATGGGGATTCATGTCATCAAGATGCCGGATATCGGCGAAGGGATCGCCGAGGTCGAGCTGGTGGCCTGGCACGTGCAGGTCGGGCAGACGATCGCTGAAGACCAGCCGCTCGCCGATGTGATGACCGACAAGGCGGCGGTGGAGATTCCATCGCCGGTCGCGGGCAAGGTGCTGGCGCTCGGTGGCCGGATCGGCGAGATGATGGCGGTCGGCAGCGAGCTGATCCGTCTCGAAGTCGAAGGCGACGGCAACCTGAAGCCGGGCGCGAAGGCCCGCGATGCCGGTGCGGATGCGCCGCCGCGTCCGGCGGCGATCGACGCGCCTGCCAAGTCATCCCACGTCACCGAAGCAGCCGAAGCGCACGCGTCGTCGAAGGCCACGCGTCACGCCGCTGACCGCGCGCCGGCCGAGCCGCGTCGCGCCGAGCACGCGGTGCCGCCGCGCGCGGCACTCGCGCCGGGCGAGCGGCCGCTCGCGTCGCCGGCGGTGCGCCAGCGCGCATGGGACATGGGCGTCGAGCTGCGCTACGTGCGCGGCACCGGCGACGCAGGGCGGATCCTGCATGCGGACCTCGACGCGTACGCCCGCACGGGCGGCGACGCGGCGCGGGCATCGCAAGCGCACGGCTACGACGAGCGCAACGATGAGACCGAGGTGCCGGTGATCGGCCTGCGGCGTGCGATCGCGCGCAAGATGCAGGAAGCGAAGCGCCGCATTCCGCACTTTAGCTACGTCGAGGAGATCGACGTCACCGAGCTCGAAGCGTTGCGCACGGAGCTGAACCGCCGCTACGGCGACACGCGCGGCCGGCTCACGCCGCTGCCGCTGCTGATCCGCGCGATGGTGATCGCGCTGCGCGACTTCCCGCAGATCAACGCACGCTACGACGACGAAGCCGGTGTCGTCATGCGTTACGGCGCGGTGCACATGGGGGTCGCGACGCAGACGGACGGCGGTCTCACGGTGCCGGTGCTGCGTCATGCGGAAGCGCGCGACGTGTGGTCGATCTCGGCGGAAATCGCGCGGCTCGCCGACGCGGTGCGTGCGAACCGCGCGCAGCGCGACGAACTGACCGGCTCGACGATCACGATCTCGAGCCTCGGCGCGCTCGGCGGCATCGTGTCGACACCGGTCATCAACCATCCCGAAGTCGGCATCGTCGGCGTGAACCGGATCGTCGAGCGGCCGATGATCCGCGACGGCGCGGTCGTCGCACGCAAGATGATGAACCTGTCGTCGTCGTTCGACCATCGCGTCGTCGACGGCGCGGATGCAGCCGAATTCATCCAGGCCGTGCGCGGGGTGCTCGAGCGCCCGGCACTGCTGTTCGTGGAGTGAGCCCGATGAAGAATGAACACACCACGTTGCTCGTGATCGGTGGCGGTCCGGGCGGTTACGTCGCCGCGATTCGCGCGGGGCAGCTCGGCATTCCGACGGTGCTCGTCGAGCGCGAACAGCTCGGCGGCACGTGCCTGAACATCGGCTGCATTCCATCGAAGGCGCTGATCCACGTCGCCGACGCGTTCGAGCAGGCGCGCGGGCAGGCCGGCGAGGGAATGCTCGGCATTCGCGTGCGCGCGCCGGAGATCGACATCGCGAAAAGCGTCGCGTGGAAGGACGGCATCGTCGAGCGGCTCACGCGCGGCGTCGGCGCGCTGCTGAAGAAGCACGGCGTGCGCGTGCTGAATGGCGACGCGCGCGTCGTCGACGGCAAGACGGTCGACGTCGTCGCCGGCGATCACACGACGCGGATCGCGTGCGAGCACCTGTTGCTCGCGACGGGTTCGGAACCGGTCGCGCTGCCGTCGATGCCGTTCGGCGGACACGTCGTATCGTCGACCGAAGCGCTGTCGCCCACGTCGTTGCCGAAGCGGCTGGTCGTCGTCGGCGCCGGGTACATCGGGCTCGAACTCGGGCTCGTCTATCGCAAGCTCGGCGTCGACGTCAGCATCGTCGAAGCGGCGCAGCGCGTGCTGCCCGCATACGACGCGGAACTCGCGAAGCCGGTCGCCGATTCGCTCGCGCGGCTCGGCGTCGGGTTGTGGCTGGGCCACCAGGTGCTGGGCCTCGCGAACGACGGCGCGGTGCGCGTGCAGGCACCCGACGGCGCGGAGAAGACGCTGCCGGCCGATCGCGTGCTGGTGGCGGTCGGTCGCCGGCCGCGCGTCGACGGCTTCGGGCTCGAGTCGCTGTCGCTCGATCGCAACGGCCGTGCGTTGCGTATCGACGACGAATGCAGGACGTCGATGCGCAACGTGTGGGCGATCGGCGACGTCGCCGGCGAGCCGATGCTCGCGCATCGCGCGATGGCGCAAGGCGAGATGGTGGCCGAGCTGATCGCGGGACGCCGCCGCAAGTTCGTGCCCGCGTCGATCCCTGCCGTGTGCTTCACCGATCCCGAGATCGTCACGTCCGGTTGGTCGCCCGACGAGGCGAAGGCGGCCGGCGTCGACTGCATCAGCGCGTCGTTCCCGTTCGCGGCGAACGGGCGGGCGATGACGCTGCAGGCGACCGACGGTTTCGTGCGCGTGGTCGCGCGCCGCGACACGCACCTGATCGTCGGCTGGCAGGCGGTCGGGCGCGGCGTGTCGGAGCTGGCCGCGGCGTTTTCGCAGTCGCTCGAGATGGGCGCGCGGCTCGAAGACATCGGCGGCACGATCCACGCGCATCCGACGCTCGGCGAAGCGATGCAGGAAGCGGCGTTGCGCGCGCTGGGACATGCGTTGCACGTGTGAACGCGTGCCGGCATGCACGGCCGGACGAAGCCCCGCTACGGCGGGGCTTTTTTTGCGTCGGCAGCAGGCGGCGGCTTTGGCTTTCCCGCACCGGATTCGACATGACGTTTCGCGCCGGCAATATCCGGATTGCAAACGATCGATCAAAGTCGGCGATGCGACAGCAGGCGCGCTGCATGCGCATTCCCCGCGTAACTTTTGATTGCCGATGCGCAAACAACCCGTTCGACGCTGCCTTGCGATATGCGTTGAAGGGCCCTCGCTGCAGGCGGTCACGAAGGCTCGCGCGCTCGAGCGGACTGCGCCGTCACGTCGCGATAGAACGCATCGATCGCATCGACCATCTGCGCCAGCCCCGGTTGTTCGAGCGGATAGTGGCCGGCGTTGTCCAGCATCACGACCTTGACCGGCACGTTGCGGATGCGCGCGAGGAACGGCTCGCTCAGGTGCTTCGGCGTCCAGTGGTCCGCCGCCGGCTGCGTGAGCAGGATCGGGCATACGCGGAACTGCTCCGGTTCGAGTGCCGGCCGATACGTCATGTACGAATCGAGAAAGGCCATCGTCATCGCGTTGCCGGCCGACGTGCGATCGGACATCCACACCTTGAGCGCGTCGTCGCGGTTCACGAGCGCGTGCATCTTGCTCGCGAGCGACATCGGGATGCGCATCGCGCGCAGCGGCGTCTTCGCTGAGAAGTGCGTCATCGGGCCGCCGACGCGGCTCATGAACAGGTTGCGCGCGGTTTCGTCGCGCACTTGTTGCAGGCGCTGATCGAGGAACGTCATGCCGACGATGCCAGCGACCTTGCCGTTCAGCGCGGCCACATGGTACGTCAGCATGCCGCCCGCGCTCAGCCCGTAGAGCACGATCGGGCGATCGTCCTTCGCGCGCTCCGCGTCGATCAGGTCGCTGCCGGCACGTACCCAGTCGTCGTAGCGCACCAGCGCGCCGCGTGCGACTTCGGTCATCCCGTATTCGGGCATGTCGACCGCGATCGTTTCGTAGCCGCGGCGTGCCAGTTGCTCGCCGACGATCATCGACATCTGCCGGCCGTTGGTGCCGACGCCATGGAACAGGATCGCCTTCACTTTCGCGTGAGGGTTGCGATACGTGTCGAGATGGATGCGATGACCATGCCAGCGCCACCATTCTTCATGCGGCTGGCGGTCGGCCGTCCACTGGAAGTCGGGCGGCAGGAAGTGCTGCATGGCGCGCCAGACGGGCTGGTCTGCATAGGTCCTGGACATGGCGGCGGTCTCCGGTCGATTGCACGAAAGGGCGGTTGCGATGGGTCCCATCATGATCCGGCCGTCTGTCGCCAACCATGCTGGCGCGGGCCAACCGCTTTAGAATCTAGGCCAACACACGTCACGAGGCGTCCGATGAACGTCTGGAACTTTGCCCGCAGCCCGGCTTCCGTCCTGCTGATGATCGCGTTCGGACGCGACCGCAAGCTCGCGCCGGCGGCCTTGCTGAAGGGCTCGCAGCTCACGCTGAAGCAGCTGGCCGATCCGGACTTCACGGTGCTGGCCGCGCAGGAGCTGACCGTCGCGTCGAACCTGCTTGCGCTGACGGGGAACGAGGCCGGCGTCGGTCTGACGGTCGGCCTGTCGTATCAGTTGTCGGCGTACGGATTGCTCGGGTACGGGCTGCTCAGCAGCGCGACCGGGATGGACGCCGTCGCGCTCGCGGGCCGCTATCTGGCGCTGACCTATACCTTCGTCGGGATGACGTACCGCCGCGCCGGTCGGCACGATGCGATCGCGTTCGACGCGGCGCCGGAACTGTCCGCGCCGCTGCAGCGCTTCTTCGTCGAGCGCGCGATGGGCGCGACCTGCCGCGTGCTGCGCGACGTGATCGGCAGCGCGTTTGATCTCGCGACGTTCGACCTCGCGTATGGCGCGGAGCCGGGTGGCCGGCAGGTACTCGGCACGCGGGTCCGGTACGGTCGGCCGGCCAATGCGATCACGTTCGCGCATGCGCACCTCGAACGGCCGTTGCCGCAGGCGAATGCCGCGACCGCCGCGATGTGCGAGCGCCTGTGCGCGGAGTTGATCGCGCGCAGGCGCACGCGCGTCGACCTCGTGTCGTTCCTGAACGAATACCTGGTCACGCGGCCGTTCGACCGGCCGCCGCAACTGAAGGACATCGCGACGCTGCTCAACACGAGCGAGCGCACGCTGAAGCGCCGGCTGCAGGACGAGGGCGCATGCTTTCGCGACATCTCCAATGCGGTGCGCAAGGCGCGCGCAGAGGCGCTGATTGCCGAAGGGCGGCTGTCGATCAAGGAAATCGCGGAGGAACTGGGGTTCAGCGACATGTCGTCGTTCTCGCAGGCCTACAAGCGGTGGACCGGTGTCGCGCCGAGCGTGTCGCGGCAGGCGGGAGCCGGTTCGTAGCGGGGCAGGCCGCGGGTCCCGGTTGACCCTCCCGAGCAAACCGTTCATCGTGTCGACTTCCAGTCTGAATCGTCGGCCGCACACAGGCGAGTCCACCGTGATGCGGCATGGCGAAGCCCGGCATGCGCGCTGCTGTCGCTGGCGGCGAGCCGGCGCAGGCCTCATAGGGAACTAGCGAACATGAAACTGTTGCTCGTCGGCGCGACCGGACTCGTCGGGCGCCACGTCCTCGAACTCGCGCTCGCCGATGCGCGGGTGGACCAGGTCGTCGTCGTCGCGCGCCGGCCGTTGTCGCCGCATCCGAAGATGCGTGCGCTCGAAGCCGACTTCGATCATCTGCCGGAGGATGCCGACTCGTGGCAGGCCGACGCGGTGATCTGCGCGCTCGGCACCACCATGCGCACCGCGGGTTCGCAGGCGGCATTCCGGCGTGTCGATCACGACTATCCGCTCGCGGTCGCGCGTCTCGCGCACCGGCACGGCACGCCGACCTACGTGCTGAATTCCGCGCTTGGCGCGGATCCGGCGTCGCGCATCTTCTACAACCGCGTGAAGGGCGAGGTCGAGCAGGCGCTCGCCGGCGTCGGGTTTGCGTCGCTCACGTATGTGCGGCCCGGCGTGATCGGCGGCAGCCGCGACGAATTCAGGTTCGGCGAGCGGCTGCTCGCGCTTGCGCTGAGCGTTGCAGGGCCGCTGTTGCCGCCGAAGTGGCGGGTGAATCCCGCGCCGCGCATTGCCCGCGCGCTGCTCGATGCCGCGATCGATGCCCGCCCGGGCGTGCACCTCGTCGCATCGGACCGGCTCGCCTGAACCGTAACGGGCGACGCGCGGCCACCGCATCCGGCAGGCCGGGATGGGCGCAAGGATCGCCCGCGCCGGCTAGCCGTGCGCGACGCCGTCGAGCGGGCCGAACTGTTCGGCGAGCGCATCGCGGAACGCGTCCAGCGCTTCGCCGCCGTCGCTGTTGCGCGGCGTCGCGAGCTGGAACGCGACCGCATGGCTCAGCTTGCTCGCGAGCAGCCTGCGCATCTTTCCGGCCGCGACCCACGGCGCCGCGACATGGTCGGGCAGGAAGCCCACGTGCGCACCGGACAGGATGAAGATCACGTCCGCATCGACGTTTTCCGAGAATGCGGTCGGCTGCGCGTTGCGTAGCGCCGAGCCGGCCGTGTGGGTCTTGTAGAGCCGCGCGACGTGGCTCGCGCGCGCGACGTCGTTCACCGATACGGTTTTTTTCGCGGCGAGCGGATGCCGGGCGCCGCAATAGAGCGACTGCTGCTCGACGAACAGCGGGGCGTAGTACAGGCCGGCCTGGTGTCCCGAGAAGTAGCCGACCGCGAGCTGCAGTTCACCTTTCAGCAGCTTGCGCTCCAACTCGTCAGGCGCCACCGAGAGCATTTCGATCCGCACGTCGGGCGCACGATCGCGAAAGCGGCCGACGGCCGTCGCGATCGCTTCGACGATGTCCGGCGCGAGTCGCTCGGACAGCCCGATGTGCAGCTCGCCGAGCAGCGTGCCCGACACGTGCTGCGTATCGCGCGTGAACACCTCCATCGCCTGCAGCAGGCGCCGTGTCGACTGCAGCACGCGTTCGCCTTTCGGCGTCAGCCGGAAACCGCCTTTGCCGCGCTCGCACAGCCGGAAGCCGACGCGCGTTTCGAGCTTGGCCATCTGCGTGCTGATCGTCGACGGCGCCATCCCGAGCGTGCCTTGCGCCGCGCTGAAGCCGCCGCTCTCGACGATCGTGACGAACAGCCGCAGCAACTGCACATCCATGTCTCTCAAGCGGGTCAGCATGGCGATACATCGCGTTTTGTGAAGTCAGCTTATGTTAGTTCATATTTTTCGTCGAATGGGGGCGCGGCAGAATCGGGTCCGAGGTCGCCAGCCGCGCGACCGCTGTTCCCCTCACACAGGAATCCGACGATGAGCCAGAACGATCTCGCGTTCACGCGCGACAGCCTTTACGGCACGCAGGCCGAACCGACGTTCGCCGGTGCGACGAGTTTCATGCGCCGGCGCTTCAGCCGCGATCTCGACGGCGTCGATCTCGCGATCACCGGCGTGCCGTTCGATGCGGCCGCGTCGCACCGGCCCGGCACGCGCTTCGGCCCGCGCGGGCTGCGGATCGCGTCGACCGGCATCGCGTGGGAGCGCCCGTGGCCGTGGGAATTCGATCCGTTCGACGTGCTGGCCGCGGTCGACTACGGCGACTGCGTGTTCGACCTTGGGCAGCCCGAATCGGTGCCGGGCGCAATCGAGCGGCATGCGGATGCGATCCTCGCACGCGGCTGCGCGATGCTGACGCTCGGCGGCGATCACTTCATCACGTATCCGCTGCTGAAGGCGCATGCGAAGGTGCACGGGCCGCTGTCGCTCGTGCATTTCGACGCGCACACCGACACGTGGCCCGATCGCGATGTCAAGCGCATCGATCACGGCACGATGTTCTATCACGCGGCGCGGGAAGGGTGGGTCCTGCCCGAACGGTCGGCGCAGATCGGCATCCGCACGACCAACGACGAGCCGATGGGGTTCGACATCCAGGATGCGCGCAGCGTGCACGCGTCGACGCCGGCGGCGGTCGCCGCGCGGATCCGCGAGCGCGTCGGCGATCATCCGGTGTACCTCACGTTCGACATCGACTGTCTCGATCCGGCGTTTGCGCCGGGCACCGGTACGCCGGTGTCGGGTGGGCTGTCGAGCCATCAGGCGCTCGAGATCCTGCGCCACCTGAACGGCATCAACCTGGTCGGGATGGACGTGGTCGAGGTGTCGCCGCCGTATGATCATGCGGAAATCACGTCGCTGGCCGGTGCGACGATCGGGCTGGAACTGATCTGCCTGTATGCATCGCGCCGGCGGCAGACAAGGGAAAAATCGATCGATGGATGAACTCGTCTGGCGCAAGGCCGTGCCCGGTGACGCGGCCGCGTGCATCGCACTGCGCGGCAAGACCCGCGAAAACGCGTTCACCGAAGCGCAGTTGCGCGAGCTCGGCATCACCGTCGAAAGCTGGGACGACGGGATCCGCGACGGCCTGTTCTCGGGCCATGTGTGCTGCGCGAACGGATGCATGGTCGGCTACTGTTTCGGCGACACAGCTTCGGGCGAGATCGTCGTGCTCGCGATGCTGCCCGAGTACGAAGGCGCGGGGATCGGCAAGCGGCTGCTGCGGCGCGTGATCGACGATTTCGCGGCGAACGGCTTCACGTCGCTGTTTCTCGGCTGCTCGACCGATCCCGCGTCGCGCTCGCACGGGTTCTACCGGCATCTCGGCTGGACACCGACCGGCAAACTGGATGAAGCCGGCGATGAAATCCTGACACTTCAGGTCGGGCAGCACGCCTGACCGCATGCGTTGCCGCGGATCGCGCCGCTTCAGCGATCCGTAAAACTGTTTCGTCACACAAATCAATAACGCAATTGCGGCACGCACGCTGATCTACGATGGAAGCATTGCGTCCATCGCCAGCACGAATCGTGTGCACCCACTACCGCGCCCCCGATGAAGACCCGGGCATCAGCGAGCTGAAGATCGGCATCGGCGACCTGTTTCGCCGCGATCCCTGGCAGCCCGACGTCTATCCCGACTACGCGGCGCCCATCGCGCATGCCGACGGCGACGGGCTCGCGGTCGTGAGCGCGGTGTTCGGCTTCTGGCCGAAATTCATGCAGCCCGAGCGCCTCGACGAGAACGGTCGCAAGAGAAAGAAACTCGATACGGTGAACGCGCGGGCGGAAACGGTCGGCTCGTCGCGGCTCTACGGCAATGCGTGGCGCAACGGCCAGCGCTGCCTGATTCCGGTGCGCTGGATCTTCGAGCCCTGTTACGAAACCGGCCGCAACGTGTGGCACCGGATCGGCGTCGACGGCTGGCAGCCGTATTGCGTCGCCGGTATCTGGCGCCGCTACGAAGACAGCGACGGGCGCGTATGCATCGGCATGACGATGCTCACGGTGAACGCCGACGATCATCCGCTGTTCGCACGGATGCATCGGCCGGGCGACGAGAAGCGCGGCGTCGTGATCCTGCGCAGCGACGATTACGACGAATGGCTGCATACGCGCGAGATCGAGACTGCACGTCGCATGCTGAACCTGTTCCCCGCCGATGACATGACGGCCGAGCCCGACCAGGCACCGCCGGCCGGCGCGTGACCTTTCATTTTTCCAAGGTCTGACTTGCGGCGAAATTGCCCGGCCGTGCGCCGATTATTCGGACGATTTCGAAAATCGATCGATACCGGGTAATCCCCGATATCACGCAAGTTGTATATACAAGATCATCCGCTGGCAATGTCGGCACACGTCGCGCCGCTTGCGCGCCAGCGTGCAGACCATGCGTGCGTGGCGCATGCCGGCGATCCACGGCGCACCGCACCCGAAGAGCCGAAAGGGCGGCTCGGCACGTTCCCGTTTCATCCGAACTATTTGTGATCCTCAGTATCTTGGAGATTTTCCCGTGTCAACGAATTCCAGTGGAAAAGCCGGCGGCCTGATCGAGGTACGCTCGATCGATTTCATTCCCGACGCCGAACGCCACGGCGGGCTGCTGAGCCAGTTCACGCTGTGGCTGTCGGCGAACATGCAGATCACGGCCATCGTCACAGGGGCGCTTGCGGTCGTGCTCGGCGGCGACGTGTTCTGGTCGCTGGTCGCGCTGCTGCTCGGCCAGCTCGTCGGCGGCGCGGTGATGGCGCTGCACGGTGCGCAAGGGCCGCAGCTCGGCTTGCCGCAGATGATCTCGAGCCGCGTGCAGTTCGGCGTTTACGGCGCGATGATCCCGATCGTGCTCGTGTGCCTGATGTACATCGGCTTTTCCGCGAGCGGCTCGGTGCTCGCCGGGCAGGCCGTCGCGCAGCTGCTGCACGTCGACGACGCGGCCGGCATCCTGCTGTTCGCGGCCGTGATCGTCGTGCTCACGGTGTTCGGCTATCGCGCGATCCACTTCGTCGGGCGGATCGCGAGCGTGGTCGGCATCGTCGCGTTCATCTACATGTTTACGCAGCTGTTCGCGAACCACGACGTCGGCGCGCTGCTTGCGAACAAGCATTTCTCGCTCGCAAGCTTCCTGCTGTCGATGTCGCTGTCCGCGTCGTGGCAGATCGCGTTCGGCCCGTACGTCGCCGACTATTCGCGCTACCTGCCGCGCTCGACGTCGTCGGTCGCCACGTTTCTCGCGGTCGGCCTCGGCTCGGTGCTCGGCGCGCAGGCGGCGATGGTATTCGGCGTGTTCGCCGCCGCGCTCGCCGGCAGCCAGTTCGCGCACCACGAGGTGTCGTACATCGTCGGCCTCGGCTCGACCGGCGCCGTGGCCGCGCTGCTGTACTTCAGCATCGCGTTCGGCAAGGTGACGGTGACGGCGCTCAACGCGTACGGCAGCTTCATGTCGATGGCGACGATCGTCAGCGGCTTCCGCGGCAAGGGCGCGGTGTCGTCGCGCAGCCGTCTCGTCTACATCTTCGGGATGATCTGCGTGTCGACGCTGATCGCGCTCGCCGGCCGCCATTCGTTCCTGAAGGAATTCACTGCGTTCATCCTGTTCCTGCTTGCGTTCTTCACGCCGTGGAGCGCGATCAACCTGGTCGACTACTACTGCTTCACGCGCTCGCGCTACGACGTGCCGGCGCTGTCCGATCCGGACGGCCGCTATGGCCGCTGGAACGTGATGGCGATCACGATCTACGTGGTCGGCATCCTGGTGCAGCTGCCGTTCATGTCGACGCACATCTACACGGGCCCGCTCGTCGACGCGCTCGGCGGCACCGACATCTCGTGGATTCTCGGTCTCGTCGTGCCGGCGCTGCTGTATTACGTCGGCGCGCGCGCGTCGCGACGCAGCATCCCCGAGCGCCTGATCCTGCCGCTCGAACGCGGCGAGGCTCGTCACTGACGCGTCGCATTGACCGTCGGGCTGGCCTGCCGCCGGCCTGAGCGGCCCGCCGCGCGTCGCGCGGTCGGCAGCCGCGCTGCACACCTCTTCGTTATCCACGATGCCGGCACGGCAAGACCACCGTGCCCGGCATCGTTCCATTCTCTTTCAATTGAATAGTATGACTAAACAAATGAACGCACGGGGCAATCGTTCCCGGGTGCGGCCGGTGCATGCCGGCCTTCGGATGGCGGTCGCGGCTGCATGCGTCGCCGGTTCGGGCGCCGCGCTCGCGCAGGACGGCGTCACGCTGTACGGCGTGATCGACGAGTTCGCACAGTACGTGAATACCGGCAACGGCTATACGGCGGCGATCGGCTCGGGCGGCCAGTGGGGCAGCCGGTTCGGGTTGAAGGGCGGTGAGGACATCGGCGGCGGGCAGAAGATCGAGTTCGCGCTCGAAAACGGCTTCAACCCGAACGACGGCTCGCTCGCGAGCTCGGGCAGCATGTTCAACCGGCAGGCGTGGGTCGGCGTCGCGGGGCAGTGGGGCAAGGTGCGTGCGGGCCGCCAGAACTCGCCGCTGTTCAACGACCAGGGCGGGCAGGATGCGTTCGGCGGCGTCACGCAGGCGTCCGGCATGGACAACCTCACCGTGTTCGCGTTCCGCACGAGCAATACGCTGTCGTACCAGAGCCCGGAGATCGCCGGTTTCCAGGCAGGGTTGTACTTCGGGTTTGGCGACGCGGGCGGCGTGCGCTCGGCAGGCTCCAGCCAGCAGTTCGACGTGACCTACGAGCACGGGCCGTTCGCGGCGTTCGTCGCGGGTCAGTGGCTGAAGAACCGGACAGCGAGCACAACCGATCGCACCATCATGGCCGGTGCATCGTACGAGATCGGCAAGGCGACCGTATACGGCGGCTTCTCCGCGGTGAAGTGGGCCGACCTGGGCATCGACTCGCGCGTGTACGGACTGTCGGTCAAATACCAGCTCAACCCGGCGAACTACGTTGCGCTCGGCTATGCGTACCTGCACGACCAGGCGTCGCAAGGCGACAATGCGGACCAGTTCGGTCTGATGTACGAGTACGACCTGTCGAAGCGCACGAGCTTCTATGGCGCGCTGTCGTACCTGCGCAACCGCAACCAGGCCGGCTACACGCTCGCCGGCGCGGCGAACCCGGGCCTGCCGCTCGCGTACCCGGGCGCGAACGCGCGCGGCGTGCAGCTCGGTATCGTGCATCGCTTCTGACGATGCACCGGGCGCCGGGCCAGGTGTGCCGGCGCCTGCTTTCCGGCGCGCATTCGCGCGCCTACATCCCCAGCCGCTCGGCGAGCGAATGGCGCTGCATGCAGCGCTCCATCGCGTCGAGAAACGCCTGCTCGGCCGCGTTCATCTTGCGGTCGCGATGCCACAGCAGGAACACGTCGACATCGACGAGGCCGTCGTCCGGCGGCAGCCGCCATAGCCGCTGCTGCGCGATGTCGTCGCGCACGATGTGCTCGGGCAGGCAGCCGATCCCGTAACCCGCGAAGATCAGCCGCCGCACTTCCTCGAGGCTCGGCGACGACGCGACGATGCGTCCGGTGAAGCCCTTCTGGTCCCGGAACACGGTGAGCGGCGACAGGCTGTCGCCGATCTGGTCGCTCGTGAACGACACGAAGTTCTCCGCGAGCAGATCGTCCATCCGCAATTGCGTCTGCCCGAACAGCCGGTGGTGGCGGCCGCAGTAGATCGCATAGCGCTGGCGCAGGAAGCAGCGCATTTCCAGCTTGTCATGCGGCGTGCGGCACAGGCCGAGCCCGGCCGTGGCCGTCTTCTGCAGCAGCGACGACAGGATGTCTGACGAACGCATCACTTCGATCTGCAGGTCGATGCGCGGATACGCGCGATGGAAGTCGGCGAGGAACGCGTCGTAGACGGGCGATTCGATGCGGCTCACCGTCAAGAGCCGGATCGAGCCGGTGAGGTCGGCCGTGCTGTCGTCCAGTTCCGTTTCGAGACGCGACACGCCGCCGTAGATGTCGCTCGCGATCCGGTACACGGCTTCGCCGGCCGGGGTCGGGGCGAAGTGCGCGCCGCGGCGCTCGATCAGCCGTCGCTCGAGCGCGTCCTCGAGCCGCCGCAGCGCCTGGCTCACGGCCGGCTGCGTCACGTGCAGGCGCGCGGCCGCGCGGCTCACGCTGCGCTCCTGCATGATCACCAGGTAGGTGCGCAGCAGGTTCCAGTCGAGGCGGTCGTTCAGGAAGGGGGTGAGGTCGGCGCGCATCGGGTCTCCGGGTGAGGCATCGGATCGGTCATTAGCTGGATTTATACGGCGAATAATAACTTGAAATTTGACTAATGATTTGCGGTCGCCGATAAAGGAGGGGCGCCGTACCGTGCGGCGCGAGGCCGCGACAGACGGCCGGCCATCACGATAGTGCGTGTCGCGCGCAACGCGGCGCGCGTCAGGAGCCAGCATGACCCAGTCCCTTCCTTCCACCCGCCAGCCGGCGCGCGCTGCGATGGCCGCGTTCATCGGCACGATGATCGAGTGGTACGACTTCTACATCTACGCGACCGCCGCCGCGCTCGTGTTCGGCGAACTCTATTTCCCGTCGCATGACCGCTTCGTCAGCACGATGGCGTCGTTCGCGACGTTCGCGGTCGGCTTCTTCGCGCGTCCGCTCGGCGGCATCGTGTTCGGCCACCTCGGCGACCGCATCGGCCGCAAGAAGGCGCTGATGACGACGCTGATGATGATGGGCGTCGCGACCGTGTGTGTCGGGCTGCTGCCCGACTATTCGAAGGTCGGCATGCTGGCGCCGGTGCTGCTGGTCGCGCTGCGCGTCGTGCAGGGGATCGCGGTCGGCGGCGAGTGGGGCGGCGCGGTGCTGATGGCGGGCGAACACGCGCCGCAGGGGCGTCGCACGTTCTTCGCGTCGTTCGCGCAGCTCGGCAGCCCGGCCGGGCTGATCCTGTCGCTGATCGCGTTCCGCGCGGTCACGTCGATGGACAAGGCCGACTTCCTCGCCTGGGGCTGGCGCCTGCCGTTCCTCGCGAGCTCGGTGCTGCTGGTCGTCGGCATCCTGATCCGGCTCGGCGTGAACGAGTCGCCGGAATTCGCGCGCGTGAAGGAAGCGAACCGCACCGTGAAGCTGCCCGTCGCCGAAGTGTTCCGCTCCGCGTCGGGGCTCGTGCTGCTCTGCATCGGCGCGAACACGATCGGGATCGCGGGCGTCTATTTCACCAACACGTTCATGATCGCGTACACGACGCAGTACGTCGGTGTATCGCGCTCGCTGATCCTCGACAGCCTGTTCGCGGTCGCGATCATCCAGTTCATCGCGCAGCCGATCGCCGCGTAGCTCGCGGAGCGCATCGGCGGCGCACGCTTCCTGAAGATCGCCGCGCTGCTCGCGATGCTGTCGCCGTACCCGATGTTCATGCTCGTGCAGGGCGGCACGTCCGCGTCGCTCGTCGCGGGCATCGCGCTCGCGGTCGTGTGCATGGCCGGCTTCTATTCGGTGATCGCGGGCTTCGTGAGCGGCGTGTTTCCCGCGCACGTGCGCTATTCGGCAATCTCGCTCGCGTACCAGATCTGCGGTGCGATCGCCGGTGGCCTGACGCCGCTCGTCGGCACCTGGCTCGCGCATCGCTTCGCCGGCCAGTGGTGGCCGCTCGCCGTGTTCTACACGGGTCTCGCCGGCATTTCGCTGCTCTGCATCGTCGCGCTCGACGCACGCCGTGCGGGCCAGCCGGCCGCCGTCGAAGCGTTCGGCTCGCGGTGAGCTGCAACGAACGAATTCATCCGGAGTACACATGAAAGACCTGTTGGAAATCGACGGTGCCCGTCTGTGGCACAGCCTGGTCGACATGGCGCGCATCGGCGCGACGCCGCGCGGCGGCGTGCGGCGCCTCGCGCTCACCGACGACGACCGGCGCGGGCGCGACCGGTTCGCGCAGTGGTGCCGCGACGCGGGGATGACGGTGAGCGTCGACGGCGTCGGCAACCTGTTCGCGCGGCGCGACGGTGTCGACGCGCAGGCCGCACCGGTGCTGATCGGCAGCCACCTCGACACGCAGCCCGAAGGCGGGCGCTTCGACGGCGTCTACGGCGTGCTTGCCGCGCTCGAACTCGTGCGCACGCTGAACGACGCGGGCATCGCGACCGACAAACCGCTCGAGATCGTGTCGTGGACCAACGAGGAGGGCGCGCGCTTCGCGCCGGCGATGCTCGGCTCGGCGGTGTTCACGGGCGCGTTGCCGCTCGACGACGCGCTCGCGAAGCAGGACGCCGACGGCGTCACGCTCGGCGCAGCACTCGACGCATGCGGCTATCGCGGCGCACGCGCGACGGGCGGCGCGGTCGACGCGTATTTCGAGGCGCATATCGAACAGGGGCCCGTGCTCGAGGCGAACGGCACGACGATCGGCATCGTCACGGGCGGGCAGGCGATCCGCTGGCTCGACGTGAGCGTGACGGGCGTGGCCGCGCATGCGGGCACGACGCCGATGCCGTATCGCAAGGATGCGTATTTCGCGGGCGCGCAGATGGCGCTCGAACTGGAGCGGATCGTCGCCAGCTACGCGCCGCGCGGGCTCGCGACGATCGGGCAGGTCGCCATCCGCAACGCGTCGCGCAACACGATCGCCGGCGACGTGACGTTCACCGTCGACCTGCGCCATCACGACGATGCGCAAGTCGATGCGATGGAGCGCGAACTGCGCGACGCCTGCGCGCGCGTGGCCGCCGCGCGCGGCGTGCAGATCGCGATCGATACCTGCTGGCGCAGCCCGGCGACGCCGTTCGACCGCGCTTGCGTCGACCTCGTCGCGCAGGCGGCGGACGCATTCGGCTATATGAACGAGCGGATCGTCAGCGGCGCCGGCCACGACGCGATCCTGCTGGCGCGCCGCGTGCCGACCGCGATGGTGTTCATCCCGTGCGTCGACGGGCTGTCGCACAACGAGGCCGAGGATGCGCTGCCCGACGACGTGACGCGCGGCACGAACGTGCTGCTGAACGCGGTGCTGGCGCGTGCCGGCGTCGCAACCCGCGTGGCTGCTGCCACGTCCGCGCAGCACGCATGACGCGGCGAACCGACGAGGACCCCCGATGAAAACCTATTTCCACCCCGAACAGTTGCTGCACCATCCGCGCACCTACCTGTCGCGCGGCAGGATGCGCGAGCCGCAGGAGGTGCCCGAGCGCGCGGCGCGGCTGGTCGCGGCCGTCCGGTTGCTCGACTTCGCCGTGTGCGAGCCCGCTGACCGCGGCACCGCGCCGATCGCGGCCGTGCACGACATGAACTACCTGCGCTTTCTCGAGGAAGCGCACCGCGACTGGAAACGGATGCCCGACGACTGGGGCGACGAAGTGATGTCGAACGTGTTCGTGCGCGACCCGAACCCGCTGCGCGGCGTGCTCGCGAAAGCCGCGCGCTACCTGGCCGACGGCAGTTGCCCGGTCGGCGCGAACACGTGGCGCGCCGCGTACTGGTCTGCGCAGAGCGCGCTCGCGGCCGCGGCCGACGTGAATGAGGGCGCGCGCGACGCGTACGCGCTGTGCCGGCCGCCCGGCCATCACGCACGCCGCGATGCGGCCGGCGGGTTCTGCTACCTGAACAACGCGGCGATTGCCGCGCAGGCGCTGCTCGGCCGCCATCGCCGGGTCGCGATCCTCGACACTGACATGCATCACGGGCAAGGCGTGCAGGAGATTTTCTACGGCCGCGACGACGTGCTGTACGTGTCGATCCACGGCGACCCGACCAATTTCTACCCGGTCGTCGCGGGCTACGAGGAAGAGACGGGCGCGGGGGCCGGCGACGGCTTCAACCTGAACCTGCCGATGCCGCATGGCGCACCCGAGGCGACGTTCTTCGAGCGGCTCGACGACGCGCTGCGCGCGCTCGCGCGGTTCCAGCCCGATGCGCTCGTGCTCGCGCTCGGCTTCGACATCTACAAGGACGACCCGCAATCGCAGGTCGCGGTCACGACCGACGGGTTCGGGCGGCTCGGCGGCGCGCTCGGTGCGCTCGGGTTGCCGACGGTGATCGTGCAGGAGGGCGGCTACCACCTGGAGAGCCTCGACGCGAACGCGCGCGCCTTCTTCGGCGGGTTCGCCGCCGCGCGCTGAACCGTCGAAGCAGCGGCCGCGCCGCGCGGCCCGTCAGCAAAAACGCCCGCGTCGGGATCCCGACGCGGGCGTTTTTCAATGGTGGTGCCGTGGCTCGGCACCCTGCGGGTCGCGGTGCGCTTACGAGTTCGCGGCGACCGGTGCGCGGCGGCGCTGCACGACCTGCAGTGCGACCAGTGCGAGCCCGGCCGCGGCGATCAGCCCGCCGACGAGCGGCACGGCCGCGTAGCCGTAGCCGGCCGAGATCGCTGCGCCGCCGGCTGCCGCGCCGAGCGCATTGCCGAGGTTGAACGCGCCGATGTTGACGGCCGAGGCGAGGCCCGGTGCTTCGTGTGCGGCACGCATCACGCGCATCTGCAGCGGCGGGACCACCGCGAACGTCGCGACACCCCAGACCAGCAGCGTGACGGCGGCACCGACGTGCGTGCTGGCGAGCAGCGGAAACGCGGCCATCGTCGCGATCAGCAGCAGCAGGAAGCCGGTCAGCGTGCCGTCGAGCGAGCGGTCGGCAAGGCGGCCGCCGGCGATGTTGCCGATCGAGAAGCCGACGCCGATCAGCACGAGCATCGCGGTCACGAAGCCAGGCGTCGCGCCGGTCAGGTGTTCGAGCGTCGGGGCGACATACGTGTAGAGCGTGAACATCGCGCCGGCGCCGAGCACCGTGGTGCCGAGCGCGCCGAGCACGACCGGGCGCGTCAGTACCGACAGTTCGGCACGCAGGTTCGGCATCTTGCCGGCTTCGCCCTTCGGCAGCGCGGCGAACAGGCCGGCGATCGCGATCAGGCCGAGAACCGCGGTCGCCGCGAACGACATGCGCCAGCCGATGATCTGGCCGAGCCAGGTGGCGGCCGGCACGCCGCCGACATTCGCGATCGTGAGGCCCATGAACATCGTGGCCACCGCGCTTGCCTGCTTTTCGCGCGGCACGAGGCTGGCCGCGACCACCGAGCCGAGCCCGAAGAACGCGCCGTGGTTGAGGCTCGTCACGAGCCGTGCGAGCAGCAGCGTCGTGTAATCCGGCGCGACGGCCGACAGCAGGTTGCCGATCGTGAAGATCGACATCAGCGCGATGAGCGCCGAGCGGCGCGACCAGCGCGCGAGCAGCAGCGTCATCAGCGGGGCGCCGGCCATCACGCCGATCGCGTACGCGCTGATCAGCATGCCGGCCTTCGGAATCGACACGTGCACGCCGTCGGCGATCACGGGCAGCAGGCCCATCGGCGAGAACTCGGTCGTGCCGATGCCGAACGCACCGGCGGCGAGCGCCAGCAGCGGCAGCGCGGCGCTGCCGCCCGGGCGGGAAGGAGAAGAAGTCGTGGTGTTCACGCGATGAGCTCCTGTAAGCGTTGGGCAACGGCACCGGGCCGTTGTGGACAGGGTGAAGTGTGCCTGCATTACTTTTGCGGAAAAAGCCGCATGCGGGCGAAATTATCTTGATTTCATGTCAAGAATGCTGGGCCGGGGCGGCCTGCCTGTGCGGCCCGCCGGGCGTGGCTTCCGGCGCTTCGTCGGGCAGCCGCCGGCTGCGTGGCTGGCCGTGCGTTCGAGCGAACCCGTGTCGCGCGAAAGGTTTTCGGCATCGGACGAACCGGCCTTGCGGGCCCGAGGCACGATTGGATCGGCGTTTCGCCCCGGTCCTGCCGCCGTCTGTCGACGCGATGCGGCGCGAGCATCTCGGCATTCCTGCCAACCCTTTGCCGGTGCGGCGTACGGCCAAAAAAATCCCCGGTCACAGGGGGACCGTGACCGGGGCAGCAAGGCATCCTCTCTTTGGCACGAGGGTTGTGGATGCGCGCGCAGTATATTTCGCGGCTTAAGCATTCGAAATGACGTTAAACGGCTGTTTTTGGTGCCAATTTAAAAATACCGGGCGCTGCGGCATCTGCTGTCATTATTTTGAAAGATATTTTGTGTGCTCAAGCAGACGTTTGATGCGTGATGCCAGCGAAGCCGCGCATCCTGCGTCGTGGTTGCGCAGCCGGCCGCATCGGCCATCGGGCGATCGTGCGTATGCGGATGGTGTCGCGGGCTCGCGGGTGGCGGGCTGTCAGTCCGCGCGGCCCGTCGCGTCGCGCACGGCCGCGAGAAACCGCGCAACGACGGGAGCGGGCGGCGTCGCCGCGCCGTCGAACACGAACTCGATGTCGAAGCGGTTCGCGAGCTCGTCGAGCGCGACGAGCCGGACGGTGCGCGGGCACGTCGGCGATGCGCTTTCCGGCACGAACGCGCAGCCCATGCCGGCCGCGACGAGACCGATCAGCGTCGGGATGTCGCTGCCGACCTGCGCGATGCGCGGCGTGAAGCCGGCCTGGTCGCACTGGGCCATCAGGAAGCGGTGGTGCGCGGCCGAGCGCTGCGCATCGAACCATACGAACGGCTCGTGCGCGACGTCGGCGAGCGTGCGCGGCGCGTGGAAGCGGTCGCCGGGTGGCGCGGGCATCGCGAGCACGAAGCGGTCGCTCAACAGCCGCACGCCCGACAGATGGGGCGCCTCGTCACGGCGCCACGCCATGATGCCGCCGTCGAGCTGGCCGCGCATCAGCGCTGCCGCCTGTTCGGCCGACAACATCGGCGCGATCGACAGCTTCACGTCCGGACACGCGTCGCGAAACGCCTTGAGGACGTTCGCGACGACCGGCAGCGGCAGGCAGTTCGGCAGCGCGCCGAGCCGCAGTTCGCCGAGCTGACCGGCCGCGCTGCGCAACGCGCGTTCGCGGCTGTCCTGCAACGTCGCCAGCAGGCCGGTCGCGTCCTGCAGGAAACTCGCGCCGGCCGCCGTGAGCGTGACGCCCGTCGCGCGGCGGATCAGCAGCGGCGTGCCGATCGCGTCCTCGAGTTCGCGGATCTGCCGCGACAGTGCGGGCTGGACAATCCCGGCCGCGCGGGCGCCGGCCATCACGCTGCCGGCTTGCGCGACCGCCACGAAGTAACGCAGGTGACGCAGTTCGATCTGGCGCATGCGCTAGCGGCTCCCGTTCGGATTCGATGGATATACCTGTAAAGCATAGCAAATACCAGTCGATGGTATTGGAAAGCATGGCGCGCGTGCCGTACGATGGTCGCCGTTGCCGTGCCTGTCCGCAGGCACGTGCGTTCCCCCAGTCCCCATCGTGTCCCGCACCATGCCGCTCCATATCCAGACCCCCTATATTCGCTCGCAGATCGCGTCCCGCCGGCTCGGCACGAACATCCGGCTGAAGCTCGACGCGCTGCAGCCGTCCGGTTCGTTCAAGCTGCGCGGGATCGGGGCGGTGTGCGAAGCGCGGCATGCCGCTGGCGCGCGCCGGTTCGTGTCGTCGTCGGGCGGCAATGCGGGCATCGCGGTCGCATATTGCGGCCGCGAGCTCGGCTTGCCGGTGCTCGTCGTCGTGCCGGAAAGCGCATCGGCCCGCGCACGCGAGCTGATCCGTGTCGAGGGCGCGGAGGTGGTCGTGCACGGCGCGAGCTGGGCCGAGGCGAACGCGTTCGCGCTGTCGGCCGTCGGCGAGCACGACGCGTTCGTGCATCCGTTCGACGATCCCGTGCTGTGGCAAGGGCACGCGACGATGATCGACGAGATGGCGGCGACCGGCCCGAAGCCCGACGCGGTCGTGCTCGCGGTCGGCGGCGGCGGGCTGCTGTGCGGCGTGCTCGAGGGGCTCGCGCGCAACGGCTGGCACGACGTGCCGGTCGTCGCGGTCGAGACGGAAGGCGCCGACTGCTACGCCCGCTCGGTCGCGCAGGGGCGCCCGGTCGAATTGCCGGCGATCACGAGCATCGCGACGTCGCTCGGCGCGAAGCGGCCGTGCGACGCGGCGGTCGAATGGGCGACGCGGCACGCGATTCACCCGGTCGTCGTGTCCGACGCGCAGGCGGTGGCGGCATCGCTGCGGTTTCTGGACGAGCACCGGATCGTCGTCGAGCCCGCGTGCGGCGCCGCGCTGGCCGCGCTCGAACAGTCGGTGCCGGTGCTCGCGGCGGCATCGGACATCGCGGTGATCGTCTGCGGCGGCGTGACGGCGACGGTCGAGCAGTTGCAGACGCTGAACGCGACGTTGCGGTAACGCGCCAAGCCGCGTGACGCGTGATCCGTGATCCGTGACCCGTGACCCGTGACCCGTGACCCGTGACCCGTGACCCGTGACCCGTGACGCCGGGCGGCCGGACAGCGAGGAAGCCGATGGCGTAGCCGCCGGATGACAGTGGGGCGGGATCGATTGCGGCGATCCGCGCATCCGGGGTTGGCGTGGTCTGCCGTGGCGGATTGTCCCCGATCGGCGGTCACGTTACGACGAGCGCGCGTAATCGCTGACCGAATGTACGGTCAGTTGCTCGAAGGATGACGGGGAAAGGGACTCGCAGCGCGCCGCGCGCGATGGCGCACGGCGCGGCGGGAAGGGCACGCCGGTCAGTTCGCGGCCGGTGTGCTGGCACCAATCGGTGCGGACGAGGCGACGGGGTCGGCGGCAGCAGGCGCGGGGGTCAGGTTCGTCGACGTCGGAGCGGTGTTCGAAGGCGCGGCGGCGGCCGGCTTCGACGGCGGTGCCGAAGCTGAAGCGGGGGCTGGAGCTGAGGTGGCCACTGGGGCCGAGGCAGGCACCGAAGCCGAGGCAGGCACCGAAGCCGAAGCAGCCACCGAAGCCGAAGCAGCCACCGAAGCCGAAGCAGCCACCGAAGCCGAAGCCGGCACCGAAGCCGAAGCAGGCATCGAAGCCGAAGCAGGCATCGAAGCCGAAGCCGGCACGACACTCCGCATCGCCCCCGACGGCGCCACCACGGCCGAAGCTGCAGCGGGCACGGCTGGCATGACGGACGCGCCCGATGCCGGCGCGACGCCCGGCACCGACAGCGGCACCGGCGCGGCCGGCGGGGTCGGCACGAGCGGCGTCGTCATCTTCATCGGCTCGCCCTGCGGCGTCGGTGCGGGTTCGGGCAGCGGCGTGACGGGCTCCTTCTCGGCAGCCTTCACGGTCGCGCGATCGCGGCGGGCCGGATCGATCTTCAGGAAATGCTCGACGAGATTGAAGAAGCGTTCATAGAACACGCCGGCGGGAATCGTCTCGCTCGCGGTCTTCACGAGCGCATCGTCGCTCGACCCGATCGGCAGCGACAGCGAACCGAACACGCTGAGCCCGACGCTCGCCGACGTGTTCGACTTCTTCAGCGTGTAGCGGTCCTGCACCGCGTTCACGTACGCGATGCTCGACGAGCCGTCCGCGTTTGCGTCCGCGCACACGACGTGAAACTCGATCACGACGTGCATGTCGTTGTTCGGCTGGAAATTCTTGCTGCCGTCGACCGCGTCGTTGCGCGACGATGACACCACATAGCCCTGGCTCAGCAGCGCGCGACGCGCGGCCTCGCAGGCCGCGTCGTATTTCGAGTGGAACGTGTGCGCGTACGGGCTGCTCGTCGCATCGAACTGTTCCTGCTGGTAGATCGGCTTGGGCGGCGATGAGCACGCCGCCAGCACGGTCGCGGCCGCGAGCGCGCACGAAACGGAAAACAGGCGAAATCGGTTGTGCATGGCGTCTTTCATAAGGCTCGGCGAGATGCCGCGCGGGGCTGCGGGGGCAGCGCACGCACGCCGCGCAACGGCGGTGCCGGTGCGATGTGCGGGGCAATCTCGTATGGCCGGGGCGTCATTATAGTTTCGTTTGATGTCGCGCTTGCTTCAGCCGGCCGGCGCCGGCCGCGCGGCGGCGAGCAATTGCGACGCCAGCGGGTGGTGTTCCCCGCGCCGCGAGCGGATCGCGTGGATCTCTTCGGTCACGTCGCCCGCCCGGCCGAGCCGGCGCAGCCCGCGCAGCAGCGACGCGTCGTTCGCGCCGAGTTCGCTGAGCGGAAACACGCCGAGCCCGCGCGCCGCGAACACGGCCATCAGCGCGCTGTCCTCGAATTCCCCGGTCAAACGGGGTACGATCCGCTCGCGTTCGAGCCACCGGTCCAGGCGCGCGCGCAGCGCCGAATGGGCGGTCGGCAACAGCACCGGCAACTCGGCGAGGCACTGCGGAAAGCGCTGCCGCGCGGCCGGCGTGACGAGTGCCGCCGGCCCGTACCAGTCGACCGGCGACGCGACGAGCCGCTCGCTCGTCACGCGCAGGTTCGAACCCGACGGCGCGCCCTGGCCGGCCAGCACCAGATCGAGATGGTGCAGCGCCAGCTCCGCGAGCAGCGCATCGTGCTCGCCCTCGTGGCAAAGCAGCCGCAGCGTGGGCGTGTCGAGCACCGGCGCGAGGATTGCATGCGCGGCGAGCTTCGAGATCCCGTCCGCGAGGCCGACCGCGAGCCGCACGGTCGGCTGGCTGGCCGCCGCGCGCACTTCGTCGGGAATCAGTCGCCCCATCTCGAAGATGGCCTCCGCGCGCGCATACGCGGCCTGCCCGGCATCGGTCATCGCGACGCCGCGCCCGACCGGGCGCAGCAGCTGGTGGCCGAGCGACTTCTCGAGCTCGCGCACCTGCGCGCTGATCGTCTGCACGGCCATGTCGAGCCGCCCGGCGGCGCGCGCGAAGCCGCCTTCCTTCACGACGACCCAGAAATAGTACAGATGTCGGAAATTCAGCATCGGATCAATACTTCGTAAAAACCGAATAAAAGATCAGATTCTCTCTGATTTTTCCGAAGCCGGGGGCCGCCTATCATCGGGCTTTCCACTTTCGTATCGGCCCTTTTCATGGACTACCTGCTGACGCTTGCCGCCGACCCCGCCGTCTGGGCCGCGCTCCTGACGCTCGTCGTGATGGAAGTCGTGCTCGGCATCGACAACCTGATCTTCATCTCGATCCTCAGCAACAAGCTGCCCGAAGCGCAGCGCGCCCGCACGCAGCGCCTCGGCATCGCGCTCGCGCTCGTGATGCGCCTCGCGCTGCTCGGCAGCGTCGCGTGGATCGCGAGCCTCACCGAGCCCGTGTTCTCGCTGTTCGATCACGCGTTCTCGTGGCGCGACCTGATCCTGCTGTCGGGCGGCCTGTTCCTCGTGTGGAAGGCGACCACCGAGATGCATCATCACGTGTCGCATGACGGCGACGGCGCCGGCGCGTCCGGCGGCGCGGCCGGCCTGACGGTGTGGGCCGCGATCGGCCAGATCGTGATGCTCGACATCGTGTTCTCGATCGACAGCATCGTGACCGCGATCGGCATGACCGAGCACATCCCGATCATGTTCGTCGCGGTGATCGTCGCGGTATCCGTGATGCTGTTCGCCGCGCAGCCGCTCGCACGCTTCATCGACCGCAACCCGACCGTCGTGATGCTCGCGCTGTCGTTCCTCGTCGTGATCGGCATGACGCTGATCGCGGAAGGCTTCGGGTCGCACGTGCCGAAGGGCTATATCTACGCGGCGATGGCGTTCTCGGCGTTCGTCGAGGGCTTGAACATGCTGGCGCGGCGCGCGAAGGCGAAGCGTGCGGCGCGGGTCGAAGGTCACTGAATTGGCGGGGCGGAAGCCGGCCGTGGCCGGCATCACCTCGGATGCGGAATGTTCAACCCAAGGAGCAACGCGATGAAATGTCCTGTCTGCAAGACGCCCGACCTGTTGATGGCCGAGCGCCAGTCGATCGAGATCGACTACTGCCCGACCTGCCGCGGCGTGTGGCTCGATCGCGGCGAACTCGACAAGCTGATCGCCCGCGAAACCGGCGCTGCGCCGCCCCGTCGCGACGCGGCGCCTGCGCAGCACGATGCGCAGGAGCCGCGCGGCCGCGACGACGGCTGGGGGCGCGACGGCCGCTCGCACGGTCGTTACAGGCACGATGGCCAGCGTCGCAAGCAGTCGGTGTTCGACCTCTTCGATTTCGATTGAATCCGGCTACGGTGCGTCCGCTCGCGGGCTGCCCGATGCAAAAAAAGCCCCGCCCGGCATCACGCCCGGCGGGGCTTTTTCATCTGCGTCGCGTCCGACGTGCGCCAGCGCTTACGGGTTGCCGGCCGTCACGTCGATGCGGCGCGGCCGCGTTTCCTCGCGACGCGGGATCGTCAGCGTCAGCACGCCGTCGCGCAGGTTCGCGTCGATCCTCGACGTGTCGAGATCGGGGCTCAGCACGAAAGTGCGCGCATAGCGCGGCGCGCGGACTTCGGCGTGTCGCACACGCAGGTCGGCCGGCGTGTCGATGCGCGTGTCGGCTTCGATCGTCAGCGTGTTGTCGTGCACCTTCACGTCGAGGTTCTCGCGCGGCACGCCGGGCAGGTCGGCCCGCAGCGTGACACCGCGATTGTCTTCGACGATATCGACGGCTGGCGTGATGGCGGGCCGGCGTGCGGCTTCGGCGGCAGCAGCGGCAGCGTGAACGGTGCTCGTCTGGCGCTCGGCTAGGGTCGGGTTCGTATTCATGTCGGTATCCTGAAGATTACTGAACGGTGATGGCGCGCGGCTTCGATGCTTCGCGACGGCCGACGCGAATCAGCAGGCAGCCGTTTTCGTAACGGGCGCTGACCTGGTCGGGATTCGCGTCGCGCGGCAGCTCGACGACGCGGCGGAACGCGCCGTGAAAGCGCTCCTGCGCATAGGTGCGCTGGTCGTCGCCTGCGCTGCGCGGTGCCGGTTTGCGCTCGCCGCTGATGGTCAGCAGGTCCTTGTCGATCGACACGTCGAAGTCGGCCGCAGCCATGCCGGGCGCGAAGGCGACGATCTCGATGGCGTCGTCGGTGGCGCCGACGTTGAGCGCGGGAAAGGCGCCCGGGCGCACCGCGCGGATGCCCGACGGGCGTTCGCCGAGCAGGTTCGCCATCTGCCGCTGCACGCGGGTGAATTCGTCGAACAGGTCGTTGCCGAAATGGATACCGCTCATGTGGGTCCTCCTGGACAGGGAACGCGGGAGACGTGACGGCGCGACGCCTGCGGCGGGCGCGACGGGTGGCTCCACGGGATCGAAACGGGGGCGGTGCGTGACCTGCAGCACTGCCCGACGACGTGTAATTAGTGGCCGCCACCGCGCATTTCAAGAGGGCATCTGCAACCTGCGTCAACCTGGACCCGTGCGAATCGATGCGACAATCGCCGCGACAGTTCTGCAGACCAACGACACGGGACAACCATGGACATTCAACGCATCGCGATCGTCGGCGCCGGCGTGATCGGCGCGAGCTGGGCGGCGTTCTATCTGACGAAGGGCTTCGACGTCGTCGCGACCGATCCGGCACCGGACGCCGACGCGCGGCTGCGCGACGCGCTCGCCGCGTTTCTCGGCGAGCGGGCCGCCGAACTTTCCGCGCGGCTGTCGTTCGACGCGGATCTGGCACGCGCACTCGACGGTGTCGATTTCGTGCAGGAGAACGGCCCGGAACGGCTCGACCTGAAGCGCGCGCTGTACCGGCAGATGGACGACGTGCTGCCCGCGCACGTACCGATCGCATCGAGCTCGTCGGGGCTGAAGATGTCGGAGATCCAGACCGCGTGCGCAAAGCATCCGGAGCGCTGCATGATCGCGCATCCGTTCAACCCGCCGCACCTGATTCCGCTCGTCGAGCTGGTCGGCGGCGACGCGACCGGCCAGGACGTGATCGCACGCGTGAAGGCGTTCTACGACGCACTCGGCAAACAAACGATCGTGCTCAACAAGGAAATGACCGGCCACGTCGCGAACCGACTCGCGGCCGCGCTGTTTCGCGAGGTGTATCACCTCGTCGGCGAAGGCGTGGTGAGCGTCGCCGATGCGGACAAGGCCGTCGCCTGGGGCCCGGGCCTGCGCTGGGGGCTGATGGGGCAGTGCCTGACCTATCACCTCGGCGGTGGCGCGGGCGGGATCGCGCATTTCCTCGAGCACCTGTCGGGGCCGATCACGACGTGGTGGGACGCGCTCGGCACGCCGTCGTTCGATCCGTCCGTCGATCGCAAGCTGACCGACGAACTGCGCGCGATCCAGGGCGAGCGTTCGATGCAGGAGCTGGCGGCCGAGCGCGACCGGCTGCTCGTCGAGCTGATCGACGCGCGGCGTCGCAGCTTCCTGCCCTGAGCGCGCCGCCGCACCGTCGATCGGCCGGGTCGTGCTCCGCTATTTCTGCACCGGCGTTTGCGGTGGCTGCGGCGTCTGCGCGAGCCATGCGGGCTGCACGGCCTGCACCAACTGGCGATTGCGTGCGCGCGTCGCGGCGGTCGGCGGATAGTTGCCGTCGTTCGTCGGCAGTTCGCCGTCGAGATAGGCCTGCTTCAACTGGGCGATCACTTCCGCACGTGTCAGGCCCTGCGCGGGTGCGGTGGCGTCGGTTTGTGCAAAGGCAGGGGACAGCAGCGCGGCTGCGGCGGTCGCGACGGCGAATCGCAAGACATTCATGGCGGGCTCCGATCAAGGGGACGGGACAGCGGACGCGCGGCACACTGCCGTGCGTTCCGATGGGTCCCATTGTCGCGAGCGGGTACTGCGCAGACGCTGACGCGTGCCGGGCAAGACCGTCAGTTGCGCGCGCGATGCCGCGGGCAGGCGTCGGCGCCTGAATCTGTACCGCTATCGGTCACTACAGCTCGGCTGCCGCGGTGATCAGCGTCGCCTCGAGCGCGAGCGTCGAGCGCGACGCGGCCGCCGGCCGGTCGATCACGTATTCGAGCTCGCCGAGTTCCGGCAACCCGGCATCGAGCCGCGCGAGCCCGGCCGGAATCACGTAGCCGGCGAACGCGCTGACGCCGAGCCCCGCGCTCGCGGCCGCGCGCAGCACCGCGATGCTGCTGCTCACGACGGCGATCCGGTAAGGCCGGCCGACCGCCTCGAGCGATTCGAGCACCCGGCGGCGCGACACGCTCGGCTCCGGATGCATCGCGAGCGGCAGCACGGCCTCGTGGCCGGTGATCCGCGAATCGGGGCCGGTGCACCAGTACAGCGGTTCGCTGCGAATCACGCGGCCGCGCCGGCTGCCTGCGACGCGCTTCGCGAACACGAGATCGTGGCGGCCTTCGTCGAGCGCATCGAACAGGTCGCCCGACAGCCCCGTCGAGATCGCGAGCTCGACTTCCGGATTGCGCTGCACGAAGCTCGCGAGCGCGGCCGTCAGGTGCGCGGACGCGAAATCCTCCGACATCGCGAGCCGCACCTTGCCCGACAGCGGCGGGCCGCACACGGACGTGACGGCCTCGTCCATCAGTTCGAGGATCCGCACCGCGTAGCGGAACAGCGCGTCGCCGTGCTGCGACAGGTGCACGTTGCGCGTGTCGCGTTCGAACAGCGGCCGGTCGAGCAGTTCCTCGAGGCGGCGGATGTGCTGGCTGACGGTCGACTGCGACAGGCTCACGCGCTCCGACGCGGCGGTGAAACTGCCGGACTGGGCGACGGCGACGAAGCTGCGCAGCAGCTCGGGCGGTAAGGGACGCATTGCTAAATCCACTGAATCGGTTTCGACAACTTCATAAATGGCCGGATTATGCGGCGCTAGTATCGGATACGCCCCGGTGCGGCCCTTGCAGATGGGGCGCAGCGGACGCGTAGCCCGTGTCGCGCCGGCGGCTGCTTCGGTCAGTCTAAGGCATCCGGCGTCCGGCCCGAAACCGCATCATCCCATCGACCCCCGAGAACGCGCTCGCACGACGAGCCGCCGGGCCGCGGCGCCCCGTCGCAGGAGACAGACAGTCCGCGTCCGGGATCGGCGTGCGGGCCTGGCTCCCGCACACGTCAGGCGCTCGTCACGAAGAGACTGGAGACGACTCATGATCATCTACGGAACCGCGCTGCTGGCGTTCTGCCATCTGGCCGGACTGTTCCTCGGCGACCTGCTGGGCGCCGCGATCGGCGTGAAGACCAACGTCGGCGGCGTCGGCATCGCGATGCTGCTGCTGATCTGCCTGCGCCTGTGGCTGCACCGGCGTGGCTGGCTGCCGAAGGAGACCGAGGCCGGCGTCGGCTTCTGGGGCGCGATGTACATCCCGGTCGTCGTCGCGATGGCCGCGAACCAGAACGTCGTCGCCGCGCTGAAGGGCGGGCCGGTCGCGCTGCTCGCGGCGGTTGGCGCGGTCGCGATCTGCGCATGCTGCATCGCGGTACTCGTGCGCACCGGGCGCGACGACACGGCCTTCGCGGGCGTGCCGCATTTCGAAGAACAGTGACGGAGGCCGCCATGCTGCAGATGCTCGAAAAAACCGTCGCCCACAACGGGCTCGTCGCGTCGTTCGCACTGGTCGGCCTGATCATGTGGCTGTCGTCGGTCGCGTCGCGCAAGCTCACGTTCGGCCGCGTGCACGGCTCCGCGATCGCGATCGTGATCGGTCTCGTGCTCGCGTATGTCGGCGGCGCGTTCACCGGCGGCGAGAAGGGGCTGGCCGACGTGCGGCTGTTCGCCGGCGTCGGCCTGATGGGCGGCGCGATGCTGCGCGATTTCGCGATCGTCGCGACCGCGTTCGAAGTGCAGCCGACCGAGGCGCGCAAGGCCGGCCTCGTCGGCGTCGTGTCGCTGCTGCTCGGCACCGTGCTGCCGTTCATCGTCGGCGCGTGCATCGCGCGTGCGTTCGGCTATACCGATGCGGTCAGCATGACGACCATCGGCGCGGGCGCCGTCACCTACATCGTCGGGCCCGTCACCGGTGCGGCGATCGGCGCGAGCTCCGACGTGATCGCGCTCAGCATCGCGACGGGCCTCGTGAAGGCGATCATCGTGATGGTCGGCACGCCGGTCGCGGCCAACTTCATGGGCCTGAAGACGCCGCGCTCCGCAATGATCTTCGGCGGCCTGGCCGGCACCGTGAGTGGCGTGAGCGCAGGCCTCGCCGCGACCGATCGCCGGCTCGTGCCGTACGGCGCGCTGGTCGCGACGTTCCATACCGGCGTTGGCTGCCTGCTCGGCCCGTCGCTGCTGTTCTTCACGACGCGCGCGCTGGTCGGCGCGTAGCCGTCGCGTGCGATCCGGGCGGCTCGCGCGAGCCACCGGCGTGCGCGGGCCCCGGTGGGCCGCATCCATCGCGGCGTCCTCTGAGTCGCATTCGTCAACATCATCAATCGGCGGCGGCGCCAGGCTTAGAATGCCGCTGAACCATCGAAGCGGGAGAACTGTTCATGACGGGATGGAATCACGCGCGGCAGGCGCGCGATGCACGCCTCGCGGCCGGCGCGGCCTTCGCGCGCGGCAAGCGGGTCGATGCGCGCGACACCGTCGCGTTGCTCGAAGCGGTGCTGCGGCCCGGCGACCGCGTTTGCCTCGAAGGCGACAACCAGAAGCAGGCCGACCTGCTCGCGACGGCGCTCGCCGACGTCGACAGCGCGAAGGTGCACGACCTGCACATGGTGCAGTCGGGCGTCGTGCTGCCCGAGCATCTCGACGTGTTCGAGCGCGGGATCGCGAAGCGTCTCGACTTCGCGTATTCGGGCCCGCAGTCGCAGCGGATCGCGAAGCTGCTGTTCGGCGGCAAGATCGCGCTCGGCGCGGTGCACACCTATCTCGAGCTGTTCGCGCGCTACTTCATCGACCTCACGCCGCAGGTCGCGCTGATCGCCGCGGTCAGCGCCGACGCCGACGGCAACCTGTACACCGGCCCGAACACGGAAGACACGCCGACCGTCGTCGAGGCCACCGCGTTCAAGGACGGCATCGTGATCGCGCAGGTCGACCGCATCGTCGACAAGGTGCCGCGCGTCGACATTCCCGGCGACCGCGTGCATTTCGTCGTCGAGGCCGGCCGGCCGTTCTACGTCGAGCCGCTGTTCACGCGCGATCCGGCCGCGATCACCGAGACCCAGATCCTGACCGCGATGCTCGCGATCAAGGGCATCTACGAACCGTACGGGATCAAGCGCCTGAACCACGGGATCGGCTTCAACACGGCCGCGATCGAGCTGCTGCTGCCGACCTACGGCGCGAAGCTCGGGCTGAAGGGCAAGGTCTGCACGCACTGGGCGCTCAACCCGCACCCGACGCTGATTCCCGCGATCGAATCGGGCTGGGTCGAGCAGATCCACTGCTTCGGCTCCGAAGTCGGGATGGACGACTACATCCGCGCGCGCTCCGACGTGTGGTTCACGGGCCCCGACGGCTCGCTGCGCTCCAACCGCGCGTTCTGCCAGACGGCCGGCCTCTACGCGTGTGACATGTTCATCGGCTCGACGCTGCAGATCGACCTGTCGGGTCATTCGTCGACGGTCACGGCCGAGCGCATTGCCGGTTTCGGCGGTGCGCCGAACATGGGCAGCGACGCGCGCGGCCGGCGCCATCCGAGCGAGCCGTGGCTGAAGGCCGGCGCGGAAGCCGACCCCGACACGCCGGCGGCGCTCAGGCGCGGCCGCAAGCTGGTCGTGCAGATCGGCGAGACGTTCGGCGACAAGAACGTGCCGATGTTCGTCGAGAAGCTCGATGCGCTGAAGCTCGCCGACAAGCTGCAGCTCGACCTCGCGCCGATCATGGTCTACGGCGACGACGTCACGCACATCGTCACCGAGGAAGGGATCGCCAACCTGCTGATGTGCCGCGACAAGGACGAACGCGAGCACGCGATCCGCGGCGTGGCCGGTTATACGGACGTCGGCCGCGGCCGCGACCGCAAGATGGTCGAGCGGCTGCGCGAGCGCGGCGTGATCCGTCGTCCGGAGGATCTCGGCATCGATCCGCTCGACGCCGATCGCCGCTGGCTCGCGGCGCGCTCGATCAAGGATCTCGTGCACTGGTCGGGCGGCCTTTATGCGCCGCCGGCCCGGTTCCGCAACTGGTGAGGAAGAGGGCATGGAACAGTTGAACTACCGCTTCACCGCGCGCGAACGCGCGAAGGGCGAACGGGCCACGGCGCTCGTCGGCGTGGTCGCGTCCGGCAATCTCGAAGTGCTCGTCGAGCGCATGCTGCCGGGCAATGAATGCGAGATCGACATCCGCACCGCGGCGGTCGGTTTCGGCACGGTGTGGCAGGCCGTGGTGTCGGACTTTGTCGAGCGGCGCGCGCCGGGCGGCCTGAAGCTGTCGATCAACGATGGCGGCGCGCGGCCCGACATGGTGTCGCTGCGGCTCGCGCAGGCCGTGCGCGCGATCGAGGGGGACGCATGACGACCGACGTGATCCATGACGCACCCGCGTTCGTCGCGAACGCCGCGAGCTGGTACGAAGCGTCGGCGCGCCAGCGCGTCGACGGGCTGCTCGACGCGGGCAGCTTCACCGAATTTCTCGGGCCGGGCGAGCGCGTGACGAGCCCGCACCTGCCGTTGTTCGACCTGCCGCAGCAGTTCGACGACGGGATGGTGGTCGGCCACGGCCGGCTCGACGGCCAGCCGGTGTTCGTCGCCGCGCAGGAAGGCCGCTTCATGGGCGGCGCGTTCGGCGAAGTGCACGGCGCGAAGCTCACGGGGCTGCTGCGCGCCGCGCGCGAACTTGGCACGCCGGTGGTGATCCTGTTCGATACGGGCGGCGTGCGGCTGCAGGAAGCGAACGCGGGCGAGCTCGCGATCGCCGAGATCATGCGTGCGCTCGTCGAAGCGCGCGCGGCCGGCGTGCCGGTGATCGGGCTGATCGGCGGACGCGCGGGCTGCTACGGCGGCGGCGGGCTGCTTGCCGCGTGCTGCTCGGCGCTCGCGGTGTCCGAGCAGGGCCGCATCAGCGTGTCCGGCCCCGAGGTGATAGAGACGAATCGCGGCGTCGAGGAATTCGATGCGAAGGATCGCGCGCTGATCTGGCGCACGATGGGCGGCAAGCATCGCCGGCTGATCGGCGACGCGGATCGCTACGTCGCCGATACGCCGGACGCGTTTCGCGCGGCCGCGCTCGAACTGATCGGCCGTGCGCCGAAGTTCGATGCGGCGATGCTGCGCGCGGAGCAGACGCGTCTCGAAGCGCGGGTTGAGCGGTTCGGCGCATGTCAGGACGCGCTCGACGTGTGGCGTGTGCTCGGTGCCGATCAGCCGGAAGCAATTCCCGGCATGCCCGACGACGAATTCGCGAAGCTCGCCGACCAACTGCAGGAGCAGAAATGAAACGACCCCCACGTTCACTTCGTTCGCTGTCGACCGGAGTTGGCGCTTTAGCGCTGACTCCGGTCCCATGCACGGCTCCCCCCGAGGGGGTGCCTGCCGTCCACGGCCGGCTTGGCAAAGCCGACCGGCTGCGCGGGCGCGGAGCGATGCTCCGCGCATTCCCCGCTACGCCCCTTGGGGCGCTCCGGCGGGAGGCTGCATGACGCTCGATGAAGTACTGACCTCGCTGTTCCCCAAAGGCCATTCGATCGCGCGAACCGGCGGCTTGCTGACCGGTCACGCCGACCTGGCCGGCACGCGCGTCGACGTGATCGGCGTCGCCGACCGCTTGCCGTTCGGCATCGATGAAGCCGTGACGCTCGCGTCGCACGTGCTCGACACGATCGAGCGCGGCGGCGACACACCGATTCTCGTGCTCGTCGACAGCGACAGCCAGCGGATGAGCAAGCGCGACGAACTGCTCGGCCTGAACGAAGGGCTGTCGCATCTCGCGAAATGCCTGATGCACGCGGAGCTCGCCGGGCACCGGACGATCGGCGTGCTGTACGGTCATACGGCCGCGGGCGCATTCATCGCGACCGCGCTCGCGACGCGCACGTTGCTCGCGGTGCCGGGCGCCGAGCCGGAGGTGATGGACCTGCCTTCGATGTCGCGCGTGACGAAGCTGCCGATCGACGTGCTGAAGGAGATGGCGCGCTCGACGCCGGTGTTCGCGCCGGGGCTCGACAACCTCGTGAAGATGGGCGCCGTCGACGCCGTGCTCGATCCGGCCCGCGCGCTCGACGCGCAAGTCGGCGAATGGCTTGCCAAGCCGGCCGATCGCAGCGATGGTCGCGCGGCGCGCGGCCGGCCGGTCGCGGCCGACGTCGCGCGCCGCGTCGAGGCACTCGCGCGTGCCGCACGCTGACACACCCCTGCGCCGCCACACGCTCGTCACGCTGAAGGCGGCCGGGTGGCACGCGGCATGCGCGCGCGATCCCGCGCTGGCGGCCGAGCCGCTCGTGCACGCGTGGGCCGCGCGTGGCTGGCCGCTGATCGTGCGCCGCGCATCGCCCGATGAGGCCGATGCCGGGCGCGTGCCGCTCGGCTTGCCGCTGCCGCCTTCGGCGGGCAAGCGACGCATCGCGCTGAACGTCGCCGCCGACGCGCTCGCGTCGGTCGGCCCGCTGCCCGCGTTGGCCGACGTGCTCGCCGCTGCGCCCGACGCATGGCAGGCGTCGTTGCGCGACCTGGCGGCGCTCGGCGCGCGCTGCGGCGTCCAGGGCCGCGTGTTCGGCAGCCTCGCGTGGCAGGCGCTGACCGGCGAGCGCTACCTGAGCGAGTCTTCCGATCTCGACATCGTGTTGCCGCTGCCGGACGCCGGAGCGCTCGCGACGCTGCTCCATGGCCTCGCGGCGATCGACGCGCGCGCGCCGATGCGCATCGACGGCGAACTGCTGCGCGACGACGGCGCGGGCGTGAACTGGCGCGAACTGCACGCGCGGCTGCCCGAAGTCGCAGTCAAGACGGCGATCGCCGTCGAATTGATGTCGGTCGACGCATTCACGGGAGGTGTGCGATGAGCGCATGGGCCGCCTGCCGCGCTGCGGCGCCGTCCGATGCCGAGCGCATCGCCGAACTTGCCGAGCACAGCCTCGTGCAGGAAATCGAGACCTATCCGAAACCGGGGCTCGTCAGTCACGTCGATACCGGCAGTCATGCGGACATGGATGCCGCGACGTTCGCGCGCAGCGCTGCCGTGCTGCGACCGTATTTCGCGGAACTCGCCGACGCCGGTGCGCACGACGCGGACATGGCCGTGCTGCGCAAGATCGGCCTGCGCGCGGAGCACGCGATGCTGGCCGCGACCGGCGGCGTCAACACGCATCGCGGCGCGATCTTCGGGCTCGGGCTGTTGTGCGCGGCCGCGGGCCGGCGCACGGTGCCGCCCGGCACGGCGGCGCGCACGATGACGCTCGGCACGTACGTCGCACAGCGGTGGGGTACCGAGATCCTTGGCGGTCCACGGTTGCCCGACAGTCACGGCGAACAGGCGAGCCGCCGCTACGGCGTCGGCGGCGCGCGCCGCGAGGCGGCCGACGGCTTCACGACCGTGTACGGTGTCGGCCTGCCGGCGCTGCGTCGGGCACAGCGCAGTGTGCCCGACGATCCGGAAGCCGCGCGCGTCGACGCGTGCTTCGCGCTGATCGCCGCGCTCGACGATACGAATCTGCTGCACCGGGGCGGCCAGGCCGGCCTCGATTTCGCGCACGCCACCGCGCGCGCATTCGTGGCCCGCGGCGGCGTGCGAGCGCGCGACTGGCGGCTGCACGCGGTCGCCGCGCACCGCGCATTCGTCGCGCGCCGCTTGAGCCCGGGCGGCGCGGCCGACCTGCTGGCGATGAGCGTGTTCGTCGATGCGCTCGAAGCGGACGAGGAGGGGCGATGACGCTGGCGATTCTGTGCTCGGGGCAAGGCGCACAACGCGCGGACATGTTCGAGCTGACCGGCGCGGTGCCGCAGGCCGACGCATTGTTCGCGCATGCCGGCCGGCTCCTCGGCGACGATCCGCGCGACTGGGTGCGGCAGGCCGAGCCGGACGCGCTGCGCGAGAACCGCGCCGCGCAGATCCTCTGCACGGTGCAGGCGCTGGCGGCTACCGCCTTGCTCGATGCGGTGTGGCCGCGGCGTCGCTGCGTCGCGGGCTACAGCGTCGGCGAAGTCGCGTCGTGGAGCGTCGCGGGGATGATCGATCCGCACGACGCGCTCGACCTCGCCGATGCGCGTGCCCGCGCGATGGATGCCGCGAGCGGCGGCGATGAACGGATGGTGTTTGTGCGCGGGCTGACGCGCGCGCGGCTTGCGCAACTGTGCGACGGCCGCGACGCGGCGATTGCGATCGCGAATCCGGGCGACGCGTTCGTCGTCGCCGGGCGGCAGGGCGACGTCGACGCGGTGGCCGACGACGCGGTGCGCGCTGGTGCGTTGCGCGTCGCGCCCGTGTGCGTGCGGATCGCGTCGCACACGCGCCGGCTCGCGTCGGCGGCGCCCGTGTTTCGCGCGTTGCTGGCCGCCGTGAGCGTGCGCCGGCCGCTGCCCGGCACGCGACTGTTTTCGGGGATCGACGGCGCGTCGGTGCTCGATGTGCAGGCGGGCCTGGACAAGCTCGCGCGGCAGATCGCGGAGCCGGTCGAGTGGGCGGCCTGCCTGGCCGCGTGCGTCGAGGCCGGCGCGACCGCGTTTCTCGAGCTCGGCCCGGGCCGCGCGTTGGTCGAGATGGCGAGTGGCGCGTATCCGGCGCTGCCGGCGCGCAGTGTCGCGGATTTCCGCTCCGTCGACGGCGTCGCGAGCTGGCTCGCGCGCGTCGCGGCCGGCTGACCGACGCCGCGCAAGCGGCCGGAACACGCTTCGGGACTGCTTCGACCCCGCTTGGAAAACGGCCCGCCGGCCGGTCGTTTCGCGCCGGGTGTTGCGCCGGCGCAGCAGCGCTGCAGCAGGCGCTTGCCACGCGAATTGGCGTCGCTACAATGGCGCCCGCCATGAGACCAGCCGCCTTCCTCCTCACCGCGCTCACCTGCGCGGCGACCGCCCACGCCAGCCCGATTCCGTCCGACGCCGCATCGGTCGGCAGGTACTTTTCATATGACAACGCGGCGGCCGACACGACGGTCGACCTGATCGAGAACGCGCAGCGCCGCGTGCTGCTGGCCGGCTACGCGTATGTGCCGCCCGCGGTCGCGGCGGCGCTGCGCGCGGCGCGCGCGCGGGGGATCGAAGTGCGGGTCGTGCTGGCGCGCTCGTCGCGCACCGGCAAGTACAGCGGCGCCGGTTATCTGAAATCGGCCGGCATCGATGTCGCGATCGACTCGCGGCACGGCGATCCCGCGCCGCGCTTCGTGATCGTGGACGACAGTGTCGCGCTGACGACGCTGTCCGACGGCGCGGCCGCGCATGCGGACACGGTGAACGTGTTCCACCGCGCACCGGAACTCGCGCAGTCGTACGCGCAGTCGTTCTGGCGGCTTTACCGGCAGGCCGGCGGGCTCTGACCGCCGACCCGTCGCCCGCCCAGGCCGGTCCAGTCCGGGCGAACCCGCCCAATCCCGTTCTTCGCCACAAGCCACGCGCCGCACCCGCCGGTATGACCCCCCTTGCATCGGCGCCGCCGATGAACCATGCTCGTTGGACAGGCGCCGGCGCGGGTGTCGCGCATCCGGCGCAATGGCAGGGAGCCGATCGTGACCGAATGTTTTGTCGATCGCGCCGACGCGGGCAGTCGGCTTGCGCATGCACTGCAGGACTACGCGGGGCGTGACGACGTCGTCGTGCTCGCGCTGCCGCGCGGCGGCGTGCCGGTTGCGTTCCCGGTCGCGCTGGCGCTGCGCGCGCCGCTCGATGTGCTGGTCGTGCGCAAGCTCGGCATGCCGTCCGATCCCGAATTCGCGATCGGTGCGATCGCGACCGGCGGGGCGATCCATCTGCAGCACTCGGCGATCCGCGCGATGGGGGCGACCGACGGCCAGCTCGCCGAGCTGATCGCGCGCGAAACCGTCGAGCTGCAGCGCCGCGACGCACTGTATCGCGGCGCCAGGCCGCTGCTCCCGGTGGAGGGGCGCATCGCGATCGTGGTCGATGACGGCGTCGCGACCGGCGCGTCGATGCGCGTCGCGCTGCAGGCACTGCGCGAGCGCCATCCTGCGCGCATCGTGGCCGCGGCACCCGTCGCACCGGCCAGCGCCCGGCATGCGTTCGACGATCTGGCCGACGCGTTCGTGGCAGTGTCGCAGCCGGAGTCGTTCTTCGGGATCAGCCAGTTCTACGCGCGTTTCGAGCAGACCGCGGACGACGAGGTGCGCGCGCTGCTCGATGCGGCGCGCGCGCAGGACGGCGGCATCACGTCCGCCTGATCCGGCGTCGGCGCGGTCCGGGGCGGTCCGCTTCGGCCTGCGCGAACACGCGCTGCAGCACCGGATGGACGTCGTCGCGCCAGCGCGCGCCGGTGAACAGCCCATAGTGGTCGCAATCGCCGATATCGGCGCGGTGACGCTGGCCGGCCGCGAGGCCGCGGCACATGTCGAGCGCCGCATGCGTCTGGCCGGCGCCCGTGACCGCGTCGCACGCCCCTTCGACGGTCAGCAGCGCGACGCCGTTTAGCGCGGCCGGCTCGACGCGCCGGCCGCCCACGTCCCACGTGCCGTTCGCGAGGCACATCCGCTGGAACACGATATCGACGGTATCCAGGAAGTATTCGGCCGGCATGTCGAGCAGCGCCGTGTATTCGACGGTCACGGCGATGACGGTGTTCGACGAATTCAGCCGCGAGTGCTTCGCGCCATACCTCAATCTGGTCGAGCCGCGCCCGGGCAACTGGAAAGGCCTCCTGGCGCGCGACCAGCCGGAACTGCTTCTGATCGAATCCGCATGGCGCGGAAACCGGTCGTCCTGGCAGTATCGCGTCGGTTCCTATGCGCATCCGCCGGGACGCGAACTGCAGGCCATGGTAAACGGCTTCAAGGAGCGCGGAATTCCGACGGTATTCTGGAACAAGGAAGATCCCGTCCACTTCAACAACTTCATCGAGGCGGCACGCCAGTTCGACTTCGTGTTCACGACGGCGGAGGAGGCGATGCCTCAGTACGCTGCGCGCTCGTCCTCGAACGTGAATGTGCTGCCCTTCGCGTGCGAACCCGGACTGCATAATCCGATCGGTTCGAGCGAACGGAACGGAAAACTGTGTTTTGCCGGTAGCTATTATGCGAACCGGTTCGCGGATCGCCGGGACGACCAGATCATGCTGCTCGATGCAGCGATGAAGCACAAGCTCGACATCTTCGACCGCAATCATGCGGCTGGCGCAAAGAGCGATTTCGCGTTTCCGGAGCGCTTCCAGGGCTGCATCCGCGGCAGCCTGCCGTATGACGAAATGTCCCGGGCTTACCGGCGCTACAGCGTTTTCCTGAACGTGAATTCGGTCATCGATTCGCGCACGATGTTCTCGCGACGGGTCTACGAGCTGCTCGCCTGCGGCACGCCGGTCGTGAGTACGCGATCGCTCGGCATCGACGAAACGTTCGGCCGGGACCTCGTCTGGACCGTTGACGATGCGAAGGAAGCCGACGAGGCGATGCGTGCTTTGCTCGAGTCGCCTGACGAGTGGCGCCGAAGAAGCCTGAATGGCATCCGTGCAGTGTTCTCCGAGCATACGTTCGCGCACCGTACCCAGCAGATTCTCGACACGGTCGGCATCAAGAAGCGCGTCATTGAAGATGTGCGCGTGCTGGTCTTCGCGGTAGTGGACAACGCGAACGAAGCGCGACGCGTCGCCGACATGTTTGCCTCCCAGGCCATGTCGGTTTCGGCGAACCGCTGGTGCTGTTTGCCCGTAAGGGGTCGGTCAAATCCCTCGATATGCCGGAAGTGGAAGTCGTTTCGCCCGGGAATCATCTCGGCGAAACCGTTTCCCGCGGGAGGCTTGCTTCAACCGAACCAAGGCCGCGTGTTTTCTCCCGGGCTTCTACGGGAATGGGACCTGCAGGATTGCTCCAGCATTTGTTAACGCACGCGGAATCCGTGCTTTGCTCGAGTCGCCTGACGAGTGGCGCCGAAGAAGCCTGAATGGCATCCGTGCAGTGTTCTCCGAGCATACGTTCGCGCACCGTACCCAGCAGATTCTCGACACGGTCGGCATCAAGAAGCGCGTCATTGAAGATGTGCGCGTGCTGGTCTTCGCGGTAGTGGACAACGCGAACGAAGCGCGACGCGTCGCCGACATGTTTGCCTCCCAGGCCATGTCGGTTTCGGCGAAGCGGCTGGTGCTGTTTGCCCGTAAGGGGTCGGTCAAATCCCTCGATATGCCGGACGTGGAAGTCGTTTCGCCCGGGAATCATCTCGGCGAAGCCGTCTCCCGCGCGAGCGCTGCCTTCAACGCGACGCATGTCGGCGTGTTTTCTCCGCGGGCCTTCTACGGGAAGTGGTACCTGCAGGATCTGCCTCACGCATTTGTCTACAGCCAGGCGGATATCGTTGGCAAGCCTCGCGACGGCACGGACCGGTACGCGTTCGACGTCGAGCGCGATCATCAGGCGTGGCTGCTGCGTGTGAAGCCCGCTCAAAGCCCGGTGCTCGAGATGCTGGGTCCCGATGGTGCGGTGCTGGACGGTCAAGGGTCGCTGCGTTCGTTCTCGGCGGATTCGGCGAACTACTTGCCGGACGTGGCAAAAATGCGCGAGGCAGTGCTGCGCAACAAGATTGCGGCGATCCAGATCTGACCGACCCGAGTCGAAGCGCCCGAGCGTATGCGATGGCGACCTCTACCACGTTTGATATCTATCGTTATAAAGAAATGAAGGCCGGCAAACGCAAAGTACTTGTCTGTGGTCACGACCAGAAGTTCTGGTATCCGCTCCAGTCGCATCTCGAGGCCACCGGCCTGTTCGAATTCAAGGAGGATTACTGGCCCGGCCATAACGACCACGATCCGAAGAAGACGCTCGAAATGATGGAGTGGGCGGATATCGTCGTGGCCGAATGGGCGCTCGGCAACGCGGTATTCTGCGCAAAGCACAAGCGTGACGGCCAGCGCCTGGTCACGCGGCTGCATCTGCAGGAACGCAACACGCCGTATCCCGCGGAGATCGACTACGAGAAGATGGATGAGGTGGTGTTTGTCGGTCAGCATATCCTGGAGGAGTGCGTCGCCAAATTCCCCATGCCGAAGGAGAAGGTTCGCGTTGTCGGCAACTTCCTGGATTCGAAGCGCTTCCAGCAGGAAAAGATGGGGGGCAACGAGTTCAATCTCGGCATGATCGGGATCGTGCCATCCCGCAAGCGGCTCGACCTCGCGCTCGATACGCTGCGCCTGTTGCTGGAGAAGGACGAGCGCTACACGTTGCACGTCAAGGGGGCGAGCCCGCAGAGCTATCGCTGGCTGATGGCTCGTACCGCTGAACGCGAGTACTACACGAAGATATTCGAAACGATCAACAGTAGCGACTTGCGACACAAGGTCGTGTTCGATCCTGCCGGCGACGACGTGCAGCGGCCGATCGTCGCAGGTGAGCGCGTCGACGAAGCCGTCGAGCGTCGCCACGTACTCGTCGAGCCCGAAGCGGCCCGACGCGAGCGGGACGTCACGCGCATTGACCCAGTCGGTCACGCCGACGTCGCCGTCGGCGAGCAACACCTCGACGGTTTCCCGCATCATCACGGCCGCGTGGCCCGCGAGTGGCGCGCACAGCAGCACCGTGCGCCGTGCGTCGCCGCGCGTGAAGCGGCGCAGGTCGCAGAACGGCGTGCGCGCGACGATCCGCTCGTCGACGGCGGGGCGCTGGAGATCGAAGCGCGGCGGCCCGGCGGCCGGCCCGAGCAGCGGCTCGAACAGGTCGTCATAGCAGGAAGACGCGGCGTACGGCAGCGTCGCGGCGGGCCACACGTCGAACGCGTGGCGCGTTGCCGCGCGCCAGGCGCGCATCCATTCCCGTTGCTGCTCGACGACGGCATACCACATGGCGAACCTTGGTACGGAAGGGGCGTGAATCTGCATTATGGTCACTCCGGCCGCGCAGCGGGTGTCGGATACGTGACCGAGTGACGTGCATCAAGCGCGCATCGAGCACGCGGCGACGCCGCGTCGCGCTAGCCGGCGGCGCGCGGCGCTGCTACAGTCGTCGGTCCCATTCTTTCAAGCGGAGCGTTTGCGATGAAGCTGATCGGCATGCTGGATTCCCCGTTCGTCCGTCGTGTCGCCATTTCGGCGAAGCTGCTCGACCTGCCGTTCGAACACGAGTCGATCTCGGTGTTCCGTCACTTCGACCGATTCCGCGAGATCAACCCGGTGGTGAAGGCGCCGACGCTCGTGACCGACGACGGGACGACGCTGATCGATTCGTCGCTGATCGTCGACTACCTCGACCACCGCGTCGCGCCGGAGCGGCGCCTGCTGCCCGACGCCGCCGATGCGCGACTGCGCGCGCTCGTGCCGGTCGGCTTCGCGCTGGCGGCGGCCGAGAAGACGGTGCAGGTCGTGTACGAGCAGGCGCTGCGGCCGGCCGAGAAGCAGCATGCACCGTGGCTCGAGCGCGTGCTGAGCCAGCTCGAGGCCGCGTATGGCGAACTCGAGCCGCTCGTCGCGGCCGCGAACGGCTGGTTCGGCGGCGCGCGGCTGCTGCAATCCGACGTGAGTGTCGCGGTCGCGTGGCGCTTCACGCAGTTCATGGCCGCCGATTACCCGCCGCTCGGCCGGATCGATCCGGCCCGTTATCCGGCGCTCGCCGCACATTCGGCGCGCGCGGAAGTGCTGCCGGCGTTTGTCGAGACGCCGCTCGACTGACGGCGCCGGCCGCTTCGGCTGCCCGGGGCGGCGCGACCGGTCCGACCCCACCGGTGCCGACATCCGGCGCGCTTCGGTCCGGCCGGCGGTAATCGGACGCCCGGCCGGCCATTTTCGTGCGGCCCGGCTTCCGGAAAACCCCCTCGCGTCGATCCGTGCGCGCTCCCGCGCCGCCGCTCGCCACCCGCCCAGGCCCGCCCGGCAAGGCGCAGCCGATTGTTCGCAACCGCTGACAAGTGACTTCGCATTCGTGGTGTTTATCCGGATACCGGCCATCCCTAGAATCCACTCCATCGAATATGCATTACCTGATGGAGCCGATGATGAGAGCGCTGATCGAATCGAGCCTGTACCACCCGTCCGTCGTGTTGCCGCTTGCCGCGCTGACGCAGCTGATGGTCGAGCGCGATTTCAATCTCGGCCAGGTCGGCTTGATCGTCGCCGCGCGCGGCGCGCAGGCGGCCGTGTCGCGCTCGCGCGCGCTGATCTTCTGCCGTCACTGCGAAGCGCACCACGCATGAGCGCGCCTGTGGCGCGCAGATAATAAAAAGCCCGGCCGGCGCAAGCCGGTCGGGCGGATCGGGTTCGATCGAGCCCCGGCTTCGGCCGGGGCTTTTTCATGTGCGACGCTCAGGCGCGTGCGGTCGACACGACGCCGTAGATCTCCGTGTCCTCGTCCTCGCGCAGCTGGCGCACGAGCTGGTGTGCCTCGCGACGCGACGCGACGGCCGGCGGCGAGCCCTTGAGCGGCTGGCGCGCGGTTTCGGCGAGCGCGACGACCGACACGATGCCGATCACGGCCGCCCCCATCATGTAGTACGCGGGCATCATCAGATTATTGGTCACGTCGACGAGCCACGCGGTCATCAGCGGCGTCGTGCCGCCGAACAACGAGACCGACACGTTGAAGCCGATCGCGAGCGCGCCGTAGCGGATCTCGGTCGGGAACAGCGCCGGCAGCGCTGACGGCATCACGCCGGTGAAGCACGACAGCAGCACGCCGAGGATCAGCAGGCCGCCGAACACCGACGCGGTGCTGCCCGCATGGATCAGCAGCATCGACGGGATCGCCAGCACCAGCAGGCCGACGCAGCCGGCCAGCATCACGGGCTTGCGGCCGATCCGGTCCGACAGGCGGCCGGCGGCGAGCGTCAGCGGCATCATCAGCACCATCACGATCAGCACGAGCACGAGGCTGTGCGACTCGTCGAAGTGCAGCGTCGACGACATGAAGCTCGGCAGGTACGACAGCACCATGTAGTCGGTCACGTTGAAGATCAGCACGAGGCCGACGCAGAGCAGCAGCGCGCGCCAGTTGGCGAGCAGCGTCTCGCGGAAGCGCACCTTCGGCACGGCCTTGTCCTGCGCTTCGCGCGCTTCGGCCTGGCGCTTGAACGCCGGCGTTTCCTCGAGCTTCATCCGGATGTACAGACCGATCAGGCCGAGCGGGCCCGCGATCAGGAACGGCACGCGCCAGCCCCACGACAGCAGCGCTTCCTGCGACAGCGACGCGGTGAGCAGCGCGACGACGCCTGCACCCATCACATAGCCGATCAGCGTGCCGAACTCGAGGAAGCTGCCCATGAAGCCGCGGCGCTTGTCGGTCGAGAATTCGGCGATGAAGGTGGCGGCGCCGCCGTATTCGCCGCCGGTCGAGAAGCCCTGCACGAGGCGGGCGACGAGCAGCAGCACGGGCGCCATGATGCCGATCGACGCGTAGCTGGGGATCAGGCCGATCGCAAAGGTGCCGACGGCCATCATGATCATGGTGGCGGCGAGCACGCGCTGGCGGCCGATGCGGTCGCCGAGCGGGCCGAACACCATGCCGCCGAGCGGGCGCACGAGGAACGCGGCGGCGAACGTGCCGAAGGTCGCGAGCAGCTGCGCGGACGGGCTGCTGGACGGGAAGAACACTTTGCCGAGCGTCACGGCGATGTAGCTGTAGACGCCGAAGTCGAACCATTCCATCGCATTGCCGATGGCCATTGCGCTGACGGCGCGCTTGAGCAGGCTCTGGTCGACGACGGTAATGTCGTCCGCGGCGAGCGGGGCCTCGCCGGACGACGTGGAGGAAGAAGCAGCGGTCGGGCTGACGTGTGTTGCGGTCAAGGTCATGCACTCCTTTGACTGCGCCGGAACGGGCGGGCCGTCCGACACGGTTTGCCGGCGAGCGCGATGTCGTGTGCTGCGCGTCGGGGCAGGCCATTAAGCACTTACGGAATAAAAGGCTGTAAGGGACTGCTTCGACGCGGGCCCGATGGGCCGTCGCGACAGTGCGCTCATGAAGAATGGGCCGCGTGATGCGAGCGGCAGATGCCGGTGCGGACTGGGTCCGGCGTTCCGGCAAGCGCCCCGGAGGGGCAACGAAACGAGAAAAGCGGGCCTGTCGGGCGGGCTTTCCTGTGGGTGCAATTTCGGTCGAAGCGCCGGCCCGCAACGCGCGGACGGACTTCTTGCGAAATCGAATAGACAGAGATTGAATGTTGAAACAGGCGACATGATAGCACGATGACGGAAGATCGTGCAAATTGCCCGGAATCCCCCGTGTGGCGGGGCTTCCGGCGGGGCCTGCTCCGGTATGATCGGCGGCGCGCGGCGGGGTCGCGCTGCCCCCGTGACTGGCGGGGAATCCACGAGGAACCGGATGACCGAACTGATGAAGATCGCGGCGCTGTTCGCCGTCACTGCGCTGGCTGAAATCGTCGGCTGCTACCTGCCGTGGCTCGTGCTGAAGGATGGGCGGCCCGGCTGGCTGCTGGTGCCGGCTGCGCTGTCGCTCGCGCTGTTCGCATGGCTGCTGACGCTGCACCCGAGCGCGGCGGGGCGCACGTACGCGGCGTACGGCGGCGTGTATATCGCAGTGGCGCTGATCTGGCTGCGGGTGGTCGACGGCGTCGCGCTGACCCGCTGGGATGTGGCCGGCGCGCTGCTCGCGCTCGGCGGGATGGCCGTCATCGCGCTGCAGCCGCGCGTGTAGGCGCGGCTGCAGGCGTGGCCGGTGCGTAGCGCGTCAGGCGGCGCCGGCAGCGTCCGCGTCGGCGGACTTGCGCCACACGCAGGTGCCCTTGACCGACTTGTCGAGTTCGTCGAGCTGGGTCTGGTGCGCGGCGAGCTCGTCGTCGCTCGCCGCGACGACCGGCAGGTCGAGCGACGCGAGCGCCACACGCTGGCCGTTCGCCGCGCCGCCGTCGGCGAGCGCGTCGTCCAGCATGTCGATCACGAGGCTGTCCTGGCCGCGCGTCATCGCGAGATAGACCTCGGCGAGCAGTTCCGAGTCGAGCAGTGCGCCGTGCAGCGTGCGGTGCGCGTTGCTGATGCCGAAGCGGTCGCACAGTGCGTCGAGCGAGTTGCGCTTGCCGGGGAACATCTGCTTGGCCTGCACGAGCGTGTCGATCACGCCGCCGCAATGCTCGGTGAACGGCGGCAGGTCGAGCCGCGCGAATTCGGCGTCGAGGAACCCGAGGTCGAACGGCGCGTTGTGGATGATCAGCTCGGCGTCCTTCACGAAGTCGCGGATCTGGTCGGCGACTTCCGCGAACTTCGGCTTGTCGCTCAGGAATTCGGTCGTGAGGCCGTGCACCGCCAGCGCGCCCGGATCGCTGTCGCGCTCGGGGTTCACGTAGATGTGCAGGTTGTTGCCGGTGAGCCGCCGGTTCAGCAGCTCGACGCAGCCGATTTCGATGAGGCGGTCGCCCGTGCGGGGATTCAGGCCGGTGGTTTCGGTATCGAGAATGATCTGGCGCATGTCGGATAAATCGGGAAAGACAGGAGGGCGGCCTGCGTTCAGGCCACCAGCGATTCGACGCCGCGATTTGCGAGCGCGTCCGCGCGTTCGTTTTCGGGATGGCCGGCGTGGCCCTTCACCCAGCGCCACTCGACCTCGTGTTGCGCGACGAGCGCGTCGAGCCGCTTCCACAGGTCGGCGTTCTTCACCGGTGTTTTCGATGCGGTGATCCAGCCTTTCTTCTTCCAGCCGTGGATCCACTCGCTGATGCCTTTCTGCACGTATTGCGAGTCGGTATGGACGATCACGCGGCACGGCCGCTTCAGCGCCTCGAGCGCGGCGATCACGCCCATCAGTTCCATCCGGTTGTTGGTCGTGTTGGGTTCGCCGCCGAACAGCTCCTTTTCGCGGTCGCCGTAGCGCAGCAGTGCGCCCCAGCCGCCGGGGCCGGGGTTGCCCTTGCAGGCGCCGTCGGTATAGATGTCGATGGTGTCGGTGGTGTCGGTAGTCATGAGTGTTCTTGATGGGTAGTCGGGGTGGCTGCCGGCGTCAGGCCCGGTGCGAGCACGGGCTTCTTCATCTTGATCTGGCCGACGAGGCGCATGCCGCGCACGCGCTTGACGGCCGTGACCATGTAGACGGCGCCGAAGATCGGCCACCAGCGGTCGCCGGCGGCTTCCATGAAGCCGTAGCGGGCCAGCCATTTGTCGGTGATGAGCGGCGGCCGGTAGCAACCGAAGCGGCCGCGCTCGAGATCGAAGCCGAGCAGCTTGATCCAGTCCTTGAGCCGGATGAATGCGATCTGGTCGCGCGCGGCCGGCACGAACGGGCGGTTGGCCATGCGCCCGAACGACTGGCGCATCCCCCACAGGCTGAGCGAATTGAAGCCGGTGATCACGAGCTGGCCTTCCGGCATCAGCACGCGTTCGGCTTCCCGCAGCAGGCGGTGAGGGTCGGACGTGAATTCGAGCGTGTGCGGCATCACGATCAGGTCGACGCTCTGCGACTCGAACGGCAGGTCGAGCAGATCGCACCAGGTCGTGCTGCGATCGGCCGGCGCATGCTCCGGCGCGCGCGCTTCGCGCGCCCACGGGTACTGGTAGGGCGCACTCGCGCCGCTCGCCGGATCGAGCACGAGGCCGCGATACGGCATGCGGTTCTCGCGCAGCGCGTCGAGCTGCGGCAGGCCGAGCTGCAGCGCATGAAACCCGAATACGTCGGACACGATCCGGTCGAGCTGCGCCTGCTCCCAGTCCAGCACGTAGCGGCCGGGCGGCGAGTCGGTCCAGGCGGGCCAGTCTATAATTTGACGATCGGACATAACGATGATTGCGCGCCCATGAACGAGCTGGAATACGTGCCGGTACCGGCATTCGAAGACAACTATATCTGGCTCGTCTCGGACGGCCGCGATGCGATCGCCGTCGATCCGGGTGAAGCCGCGCCGGTACGCCGTGTTCTTGCCGAACGCGGCTGGCGGTTGACCGCTATTTTACTCACGCACCATCACGCCGACCATGTCGGCGGTGTCGCCGCGCTGCAAGATGGCCAGCCGGACGATGCGCCGCTCGTGGTTTACGGCCCGGCGGCCGAGGCGATCGGCGTGGTCACGCGGCCGCTGGCGGGTGGCGATCGCGTGACGCTCGGCGCGCCGGCGCTCGCCTTCGACGTGCTCGACGTGCCCGGTCACACGCGTGGCCACCTCGCCTATTTCCAGGCGGCCGGGCAGGGCGCCGCCACCCCGCATGTGTTCTGTGGCGACACGCTGTTCTCGTGCGGCTGCGGTCGCCTGTTCGAGGGTACGCCCGCGCAGATGCTCGCGTCGCTCGACGCGCTCGCGGCGCTGCCGGGCGACACGCACGTGCATTGCGCACACGAATACACGCTGTCGAACATCCGCTTCGCGCTCGCGTGCGAGCCGGGCAATGCGGCGCTCGCCACCTGGCGCGACGATGCGCAGGCATTGCGCGCGCGCGGCGTGCCGACCCTGCCCACCACGATCGCGCACGAGCGTGCCGTCAACCCGTTCATGCGGGCGGACAGCGCGGCTATTCATGCGACCCTCGAGGCCGAGCTGCACGAAACGGTGCCGGATCGTCTGGCGGCGTTCACGCTGATGCGCGAGTGGAAAAACCGGTTCCGATGATGATTTCCGGAGGACTCCAAAGCTCAAGCGGAGTCTGTAAAAATTGCTCCAAATGTAGGATTTCGCTGAGTTTTCGGTGTTTTTATTGACGTGAAGCACGCACTTCCGTAGTATCGCCAGCAATTTCCAGCCGTCGGAAGCCGAGATTTTCATGCGACTTATATTGAGTGCGATGGTGGTCCTGCTGCTCGCCGCTTGTGCGAGCCAGGCTCCTGTCGCCAACAACGCCGCCGATTCGCAGGCGGCGTCCAACTACCTCCGTAAATCAGCCACCGCTAAAGAAACCGTCGACGTCGACAAGCAATCCGTCGGCGACCTGACCAGCGCAGACACCGATCTCTGGGGGCGCATTCGTCGCGGCTTCCAGATGCCTGACCTGCAGAGCGACCTCGTCGACATGCAGACGACGTGGTACACGCAGCGTCCCGATTACGTGCAGCGCATGACCGAGCGCTCGCAGAAGTACCTGTACCACATCGTCGAGGAGCTCGAGGCGCGCCACATGCCGACCGAGCTCGCGCTGCTGCCGTTCATCGAGTCCGCGTACAACCCGCAGGCGCTGTCGGTCGCGAAGGCGGCCGGCATGTGGCAGTTCATGCCCGGCACGGGCCGCACGTACAACCTGAAGCGCAACATGTGGCAGGACGAGCGCCGCGACGTGCTCGCGTCGACGAGCGCCGCGCTCGACTACCTGTCGCGCCTGCACGACATGTTCGGTGACTGGTATCTGGCGCTGGCCGCGTACAACTGGGGCGAGGGCAACGTGCAGCGCGCGATCGCGCGCAACCAGGCGGCCGGCCTGCCGACCGACTACCAGAGCCTGCGGATGCCGAACGAGACGCGCAACTACGTGCCGAAGCTGCAGGCGGTGAAGAACATCATCGCGAGCCCGCAGCAGTATGGCCTGACGCTGCCGGACATCCCGAACCACCCGTATTTCGTGACGGTCACGACGTCGCGCGACATCGACGTGGCGGTGGCCGCGAAGCTCGCGAACCTGCCGCTCGACGAATTCCGCTCGCTGAACCCGTCGTTCTCGAAGCCGGTGATCCTCGGTGCGACCGAGCCGCAGATCCTGCTGCCGTTCGACAACGCGGCGGCGTTCGAGAAGAACCTGAAGGCCTATAACGGGCAGCTGTCGACGTGGACGACCTACACGGTCAGCGAACGCGCGCGTCCGGCCGCGATCGCCGAGAAGATCGGCGTCGACGCCGATACGCTGATGTCGGTCAACAAGATTCCGGCCGGCATGCGCCTGAAACCGGGTTCGACGATCGTCGTGCCGCGCGGCGATGACGACGACGAGGACATCAGTGCGGACGTCGCGGAAAACGGCGCGCTCGCGATGGAGCCCGACGTCCCAGACACGCGCAAGATGCTGATCCGCGTGCGCCGCAAGCAGTCGATGGCGGCGCTCGCCGGCCGCTACGGCGTGTCGGTCGGCCAGTTGAAGGGATGGAACCGCACGCACCGCGATCTCGTGATGCCGGGCCAGACGCTCGTGCTGCACGTGCCGGTCGGCCGCACGGTGCCGGCAGAGCCGGGCCCCGAGCGGATCGCGACGTCGGTCGGCAGCGCGCATGTCGAGCGTGCGAGCCTGGCGGTGGGCGGCAAGTCGCGCGGTGCGAAGCACGCCGCCGCGAAGCCCGCGGCCCGGGGCGCGAAGGCGGCGCCGGCCAAGGCCGCCGCGCACAAGGGCAAGAAGAAGTAACACTCGCGCGGTCACGATGGCGTCGCGTCGGTCCGGATGGGCCGCGCGAATGGGTTATCATCCGATGAAACGCGAAGCAACGCCGTCACCGAGGTGACGGCGTTTTCATTTGCGCGGGCAGTGGGGCCGCTGCTTCGTGGGCCTGGGACAACCACGCAAGGAGAAGCGATGTCGTCGGTGCAGGTGAGGGTGCTCGCGCTGTTTGCGATCGGGTATTTCGTGTCGTATGTGTTCCGCGGCGTCAATCTCGGCTTCGCGCCGTTCGTCACGCACGAGCTCGGGCTGTCGGCCGCCGATCTCGGGCTGCTCACCAGTCTCTATTTCCTCGGCTTCGCCGGCGCGCAGATTCCGGCCGGCGTGCTGCTCGACCACTTCGGCCCGCGTCGCGTGGCGGCCGGCATGCTGGTGTTCGCGGCCGCCGGTGCCGCGGTGTTCGGCGTCGCGCACGACCTCGGCACGATGATGATCGGCCGGCTCCTGATCGGCGTCGGCGTATCGGTGTGCCTCGGTGCGGCGTTCAAGGCGCTCGCGCAGCATTTTCCGGTCGGCCGGCTGCCGCTCGTCAACGGTCTCGTGATGGCCGTCGGCGGCCTCGGCGGCGTCGCGGTCGGCTCGCCGCTGACCTGGCTGCTCGGCTTGACCAGCTGGCGCGTGATCTGCGGCGGCCTTGCGGTGCTGACGCTCGTCGTCGCGGCCGCGATCGGTTTCGGCGCGCCCGAGGCCGAGCGGCCGCGCCACCAGGGCGGCCTCGTCAGCCAGTTCAAGGGCACCTGGCACATCCTGGGCAGTCGCGCGTTCTGGAAGATCTCGTCGTTCTCGATCGTCACGCAGGGCGTGTTCTACGCGATGCAGTCGCTGTGGGTCGGGCCGTACCTGCGCGATGTCGCAGGGTTCGACGCGCAGCACGCCGCGCGGCTCGTATCGGTGCTCGGCTTTGCGATGATGGCCGGCTGCGTCGGCTTCGGTGCGGCGGCGCGCGTGCTCGAGCGGCGCGGCGTGTCCGTCCAGGCATTCTGCAGCGTCGGCATGGCGCTGTTCGTCGCGACGCAGGCTGCGATCGTCGCGCGCGTGCCGCTGCCGCCGGCCGCGCTGTGGGCGGCCTACGGGATGTTCGGCGGGGTCGGGATCCTGACCTATGCGGTGCTGGCCGGCCACTTTCCCGCCCATCTGATCGGCCGCGTGAATACGACGCTGACGCTTGTGATCTTTGTGCTGATCTTTGCGTTCCAGATCGGCATCGGCGCGGTGCTGTCGCACTGGCCGGCGCTCGACGGCCATTACCCGGTCGCCGCGCACGTCACCGCGTGGAGCGTGCTGATCGCGCTGCAGCTCGCGAGCGCGGCCTGGTGCGCATGGCCCGCGCGCGACGCTGGCAAGCAGGTTGATCCGGCGGTACGCTGACGGGTAGGGCGGTCGCGGAAACGGGGCCGCAGCAGGGAATGCCGCATGCGATGCCACGGCGTCGCGGGCGCCGCATGCGCGATCGGACGGCCATGTCGATTGAAGATAAGGCCATTTTCGGGCTATAATTTGAAAGTTTGTGCTGATCAACCTCGCACCCTAGCGCCTACCTCACTCATCCCGTTCATCCGCCGCACGCCGCCTGTCGGGCGCTGCCGCGAAGCCTCGTGCGCCACGCGCCGGGTTCGCGTCTCGACAACGCAGGTCGCGTCCAGCTAGCGATTCCGCGCGCCTACGCAGCGCGGCGCTCGCGCGGCAGGGTAAACAGGTCGGCAGCAGGGTGTTCCCCAAGGAGCCTCCCGTGTTGCCGTCTTTTTCTCCCGCCTTGCTTGCACTCGCCGACGGCACGGTCTTTCGTGGTTATTCGATCGGGGCCGAAGGCCATACGATCGGCGAAGTCGTGTTCAACACCGCGATCACCGGCTATCAGGAAATCCTGACTGACCCGAGCTACGCGCGTCAGATCGTCACGCTTACCTACCCGCATATCGGCAACGTCGGCGTGAACGCCGAAGACGTCGAAGCCACGAAAGTCCATGCCGCCGGCCTGATCATCCGTGATCTGCCGACGCTCGCATCGAACTTCCGCATGGACCGCACGCTCGGCGATTACCTGCGCGACGAAGGCATCGTCGCGATCGCCGGCATCGATACCCGCAAGCTGACCCGTATCCTGCGCGACAAGGGCGCGCAGAGCGGCTGCATCCTGGCCGGCTCGGACGACGAGGCGAAGGCGATCGAGCTCGCGCGCTCGTTCCCGGGCCTCGCGGGCATGGATCTCGCGAAAGTCGTGTCGACCACCAAGCCGTTCGAGTGGAAGCAGACCGAATGGCGCCTCGAAAGCGGCTACGGGATGCAGGAAGCACCGAAGTATCGCGTCGTCGCGTACGACTTCGGCGTCAAGTACAACATCCTGCGCATGCTCGCGGAGCGCGGCTGCCACGTGACGGTGCTGCCGGCCGAGGCGAGCGCGGAAGATGCGCTCGCGCTGAATCCGGACGGCATCTTCCTGTCGAACGGCCCCGGCGACCCGGAACCGTGCGACTACGCTATCGCGGCCACCAAGGAATTCATCGAACGCGGCGTGCCGACCTTCGGCATCTGCCTCGGTCACCAGATCATGGGTCTCGCGGTCGGCGCGAAGACGCTGAAGATGAAGACGGGCCACCACGGCGCGAACCACCCGGTGAAGGATCTCGGCGACGGTCGCGTGGTGATCACGTCGCAGAACCACGGCTTCGCGGTCGACGCGGATTCGCTGCCGGCCAACGCGCGCGTGACGCACGTGTCGCTGTTCGACGGCACGCTGCAGGGCTTCGAGCTGACCGACAAGCCGGCCTTCTGCTTCCAGGGCCACCCGGAAGCGTCGCCCGGCCCGCACGACATCGGCTATCTGTTCGACCGCTTCACCGCATTGATGGACGCGGCGAAGCAGCGCAACGCCTGACGCAACTGACGCAACCGAAGGACGGGAGATTCACATCATGTTCGGCCACGCACTCGGCATCACGGATATCTGGACCTACGTGTTCGGCGTGATCTTCATCATCCTGCTGCCGGGGCCGAACTCGATGTACGTGCTGTCGCTCGCGGCGCAGCGCGGCGTGAAGGCCGGCTATCGCGCGGCCTGCGGCGTGTTCGTCGGCGATACGGTGCTGATGGTGCTGTCCGCCGCGGGCGTCGCGTCGCTGCTGAAGGCGAACCCGCTGCTGTTCTCCGTCGTCAAGTACGGCGGCGCCGCGTACCTGCTCTACATCGGCACCGGCATGCTGCGCAGCGCGTGGCAGAAGCTGCGTGCGCCGGCGAATGCGCCGGTCGAGGCAGCGCCCGCGGTGGATGGCGAGCGGTCTTTCGACAAGCCGTTCCGCAAGGCGCTGATCGTGAGCCTCCTGAATCCGAAGGCGATCCTGTTCTTCATCTCGTTCTTCATCCAGTTCGTCGACCCGGCATTTCCGCATCCCGCGCTGTCGTTCGTCGTGCTCGGGGCGATCGCGCAAGGCGCGAGCTTCCTGTACCTGAGCACGCTGATCTTCGCGGGAGCACGGCTCGCCGAGCATTTCCGCCGTCGCCGCAAGCTCGCGGCGGGCGCGGCGAGCAGCGTGGGTGGCCTGTTCATCGGTTTCTCGGTGAAGCTCGCGCTCGCCACCATGAGCTGAGCGCAGCCGGCCGACCCACGACAACGATTACTTACTGAATTCACAAGCCATGCCAAAACGCACAGACATCAAAAGCATCCTCATCATCGGCGCCGGCCCGATCATCATCGGCCAGGCTTGCGAGTTCGACTATTCGGGCGCGCAGGCTTGCAAGGCGCTGCGTGAAGAGGGCTACAAGGTCGTCCTCGTCAACAGCAACCCGGCGACGATCATGACCGACCCGAACACGGCCGACGTCACCTACATCGAGCCGATCACCTGGGAAGTCGTCGCGCGCATCATCGAGAAGGAGCGCCCGGACGCGATCCTGCCGACGATGGGCGGCCAGACCGCGCTGAACTGCGCGCTCGACCTGCACCACCACGGCGTGCTCGAGAAGTTCGGCGTCGAACTGATCGGCGCGTCGCCGGAAGCGATCGACAAGGCGGAAGACCGCCAGAAGTTCAAGGAAGCGATGACCAAGATCGGTCTCGGTTCCGCGAAGTCGGGCATCGCGCACTCGATGGAAGAAGCGACCCAGGTGCACGCCGAAATCATGGCCGGCACCGGCGGCAGCGGCTACCCGGTCGTGATCCGTCCGTCGTTCACGCTCGGCGGCTCGGGTGGCGGCATCGCGTACAACCGCGAAGAATTCGAAGAGATCTGCAAGCGCGGTCTCGACCTGTCGCCCACGCGCGAGCTGCTGATCGAAGAGTCGCTGCTCGGCTGGAAGGAATACGAGATGGAAGTCGTGCGCGACCGCGCCGACAACTGCATCATCGTGTGCTCGATCGAAAACCTCGACCCGATGGGCGTGCACACCGGCGACTCGATCACGGTCGCGCCGGCGCAGACGCTCACCGACAAGGAATACCAGATCCTGCGTAACGCATCGCTCGCGGTGCTGCGCGAGATCGGCGTCGACACCGGCGGCTCGAACGTGCAGTTCTCGATCAACCCGAAGGACGGCCGCATGGTCGTGATCGAGATGAACCCGCGCGTGTCGCGTTCGTCGGCGCTCGCGTCGAAGGCGACCGGCTTCCCGATCGCGAAGGTCGCGGCGAAGCTGGCGGTCGGCTACACGCTCGACGAGTTGAAGAACGAAATCACCGGCGGCCAGACGCCGGCATCGTTCGAGCCGACGATCGACTACGTCGTCACGAAGATCCCGCGTTTCGCGTTCGAGAAATTCCGCGAAGCCGATTCGCGCCTGACGACGCAGATGAAGTCGGTCGGCGAAGTGATGGCGATCGGCCGTACGTTCCAGGAATCGTTCCAGAAGGCGCTGCGCGGCCTCGAAGTGGGCGTCGACGGTCTCGACGAAAAGTCGACCGACCGCGACGAGATCGCGATCGAGATCCACGAGCCGGGCCCGGACCGCATCTGGTACGTCGGCGATGCGTTCCGCATCGGCATGACGGCCGAAGAGATCTTCGCGGAGACCGCGATCGACCCGTGGTTCCTCGAGCAGATCGAACAGATCATCCTGAAGGAAAAGGCGCTGTCGGGCCGCACGCTCGCGTCGCTGTCGTTCGACGAACTGCGCTACGTGAAGCAGAGCGGCTTCTCCGACCGCCGCCTGGCGAAGCTGCTCGGCGCGACGCCGGAAGACGTGCGCAAGCGCCGCGTCGAGCTGAACGTGCGCCCGGTCTACAAGCGCGTCGACACCTGCGCGGCCGAGTTCGCGACGAAGACGGCATACATGTACTCGACCTACGAGGAAGAGTGCGAGGCGCAGCCGACCACCAACAAGAAGATCATGGTGCTGGGCGGCGGGCCGAACCGGATCGGCCAGGGTATCGAGTTCGACTACTGCTGCGTGCACGCGGCCCTCGCGATGCGCGAGGACGGTTACGAAACGATCATGGTCAACTGCAACCCGGAAACGGTGTCGACCGACTATGACACGTCCGACCGCCTGTACTTCGAGCCGCTGACGCTCGAGGACGTGCTCGAGATCGTCGACAAGGAAAAGCCGGTCGGCGTGATCGTCCAGTACGGCGGCCAGACGCCGCTGAAGCTCGCGCTCGACCTCGAGGCGCACGGCGTGCCGATCGTCGGCACGTCGCCGGACATGATCGACGCGGCCGAAGACCGCGAACGCTTCCAGAAGCTGCTGCAGGACCTCGGCCTGCGCCAGCCGCCGAACCGCACCGCGCGCGCCGAAGACGAAGCGCTCGCGCTGGCGGCCGAAATCGGCTATCCGCTCGTCGTGCGTCCGTCGTACGTGCTGGGTGGCCGCGCGATGGAAATCGTCCACGAGCCGCGCGACCTCGAGCGCTACATGCGCGAGGCCGTGAAGGTGTCGAACGATTCGCCGGTGCTGCTCGACCGCTTCCTGAACGACGCGATCGAATGCGACGTCGACTGCATCTGCGATGGCGACGCCGTGTTCATCGGCGGCGTGATGGAGCACATCGAGCAGGCGGGCGTCCACTCGGGCGACTCGGCATGCTCGCTGCCGCCGTACTCGCTGTCGAAGGAAACCGTCGCCGAGCTGAAGCGCCAGACGGGCGCGATGGCAAAGGCGCTGAACGTGGTCGGCCTGATGAACGTGCAGTTCGCGATCCAGCAGGTGCCGCAGGCGGACGGTTCGAAGCAGGACATCATCTACGTGCTCGAAGTGAACCCGCGCGCGTCGCGCACGGTGCCGTACGTGTCGAAGGCGACCAGCCTGCCGCTCGCGAAGATCGCGGCGCGTGCGATGGTCGGCCAGAAGCTCGCGCAGCAGGGCGTGACGAAGGAAGTCGAGCCGCCGTACTTCAGCGTGAAGGAAGCGGTGTTCCCGTTCGTCAAGTTCCCGACCGTCGATCCGGTCCTCGGGCCTGAAATGCGCTCGACCGGCGAAGTGATGGGCGTCGGCCAGACGTTCGGCGAAGCGCTGTTCAAGTCGCAGCTCGCGGCCGGTTCGCGCCTGCCGGAGTCGGGCACGGTGCTGCTGACCGTGATGGACGCGGACAAGCCGAAGGCCGTCGAAGTCGCGCGCATGCTGCACGACCTCGGCTACCCGATCGTCGCGACCAAGGGCACGGCTGCCGCGATCGAAGCGGCCGGCGTGCCGGTGAAGGTCGTCAACAAGGTAAAGGACGGCCGTCCGCACATCGTCGACATGATCAAGAACGGCGAGATCGCACTCGTGTTCACGACGGTCGACGAGACGCGCCAGGCGATCGCCGATTCGCGTTCGATCCGCATGAGCGCGCAGGCGCACAAGGTTACGTACTACACGACGATGTCGGGCGCGCGCGCGGCCGTCGAAGGCTTGCGCTACCTGAAGGATCTGGAAGTCTATGATTTACAAGGTCTTCACGCTCGCCTAAACTAAGCAGTCAGTTACCTGTCGAAGCAACACGTGCCGCGGTTAAGCGGTGTTTCCGGTTCGCCGGAAACGCGCTTAATCGCGGTGATTTTTTTTATAGCCGTTTTTAGCGATTGAGCCGTTTATGAGCACCATTCCGTTGACAAAGCGTGGCGCAGGGCAACTGCGCGATGAATTGCAGCGCCTCAAGTCCGTCGAGCGGCCGGCCGTGATCAACGCGATCGCGGAGGCCCGCGCACAGGGCGATCTGTCCGAAAACGCCGAATACGACGCCGCGAAGGAAAAGCAGGGCTTCATCGAGGGTCGCATCGCGGAACTCGAATCGAAGCTGTCCGCCGCGCAGGTCATCGATCCGACGGTGCTCGACGCCGACGGTCGCGTGGTGTTTGCCGCGACGGTCGAACTCGAGGATCTCGAGTCGGGCGACACCGTCAAGTATCAGATCGTCGGTGACGACGAAGCCGATATCGATCACGGCCTGATCTCGGTCAGCTCGCCGATCGCACGTGCGCTGATCGGCAAGTCCGAAGGCGACGTCGCAGCCGTGCAGGCACCGAGCGGCGTGCGCGAATACGAAATCATCTCGGTCAGCTACATCTGAAGCGGGGCGACGTGATGCCGCATCGGGTGTTCCGTCTGCTGTCGGCCGTGTGGGTCGGCAGCTTGCTGACGATCGGGTATGCGGTCGCGCCCGTGCTGTTCAAGATGCTGGAGCGGATGACGGCCGGTTCGGTCGCCGCCCAGCTGTTTCGCATCGAGGCGATCCTCGGTGTCGTGTGCGGCGTGCTGCTGCTCGCGTTGTCGAACCAGCAGGTACGACGTGGCAGCGGCGACTATCGTCGCGTGCGCTGGATCGTCGCGGCGATGGTCGCGTGCGTGCTGGTCGGGTATTTTGCGCTGCAGCCGTTCATGAACGCGCTGCGGGTGGCCGCGATGGATGCGGGCACCGATATCGCGAACTCGCCGTATGCGAGCCGCTTCGGGATGCTGCACGGTGTCTCGAGCCTGTTCTATCTCGTCGAGAGCGTGCTGGGGCTGATGCTGATCTGGCGTCTGCCGGCGCGCGACGCCTGAGCGCCGCGCGGGCAGGGCGGCACGGGATGCCCCGTGCCGCGCAGCAGGATTACTTGTCCTGGTGCGGCCGCTTCGTGCTGGCCTGACGCTTTTTCGCACGCTTCACCGTGCCGCCTGCCGTCACGCGCTCGTTGCCGCGGACCGTGACTTTCACCGGCCTCGGACGGCGCACGGGGCTCGCGTTCGGCGACACCTTGACGACCTTGACGGTGCGCGGCGCACGGCCTTTCTTGTCGTCGATGGCTTCGGCCGCGCTCGGCAGCGTGCCGGCACGACGGCCACGGGCCGGGGCCGCTGCGGCAGCCTCGGGCTTCCAGATCACCAGCAGCTTGCCGATGTGCTGGATCGGCGCCGCGCTCAGGCGGTCGCAGATCTCGTCGTAAATGGCGACGCGCTCGTCGCGCTCGTCGCCGAACACGCGAATCTTGATCAGCTGGTGCGCGGCGAGGTGCACCTTGATTTCCTTCAGCACGGCGTCGGTCAGCCCTTCGGCGCCGATCAGCACGACGGGCTTGAGCGCATGGGCCTGGGAGCGCAGCGCGGAGCGCTCGGCGGGGGAAAGCGAAAGGGCGGGCATGGAAATGTCGAAATCTAAATAGGGGCGCGCTGCGTCAGAAGCGAATCGCGGGAAGTTACCGCGTCAGCCGCGCGCCGAAACCACGTAAAATCGCGGCATGGGCCCGGAAGGGGCCGCAGCCGCGCGAAGAAGACGCGTATTATCCGCCAAAAGCACGGCTTCACGAAGCAAATAGCAGCAATCTCTCTCTCGAATGGCAAAAAACCGCTTTAACCAGCACTGGCTGCACGACCACATCAACGACCCGTACGTCAAAATGGCGCAGCGGGAGGGCTATCGCGCGCGTGCCGCGTACAAACTGAAGGAAATCGACGAGCAGGACAAGCTGATCCGTCCGGGCCAGGTGATCGTCGACCTCGGCGCGACGCCGGGCAGCTGGAGCCAGTATGCCCGCAACAAGCTCGCGCAGGGCAAGAAGCGCGACGCGGAGCGCGAGGGCGGCATCGACGGCACGATCGTTGCGCTCGACATCCTGCCGATGGAGCCGATCGCCGACGTCCATTTCCTCCAGGGCGACTTCCGCGAGGACACCGTCCTCCACCAGCTCGAAGAAGTGCTCGAAGGTCGCTCGGTGGACCTTGTTATTTCCGACATGGCCCCCAACCTTTCCGGCGTGGCCTCGGCGGACGCGGCGCGCATCGAGCATCTGTGCGATCTGGCGCTCGAATTCGCGCAGAACCATCTGAAGCCGGACGGTGCGCTGCTCGTGAAGTGTTTTCACGGCAGCGGCTACAGCCAGATCGTCGAGAAATTCAAACAGCAGTTTAAGACCGTCGCGCCGCGCAAGCCGAAGGCGTCCCGCGACAAATCGTCCGAAACGTTCATTTTGGGTCGGCATCTGAAGCATCCGCGGTGACGCGGAGCGGGATACCGCAAACGGGCTCCGGCCCTTGCCAGACAAGCGAAGCGCTATCGCGGCGGTTGTCAATGCTTATGGCGAGGGTGGTCGGACTGGATTAGAATGACCGAGGAGCGCCGCAAGGAAAATGTAGGCGCTCGTCTACGAGTGAAGGAGTGGTGCTTTGAACAACAATATGTTTTCGAAGGCAGCAGTGTGGCTAGTGATCGCACTGGTGCTGTTTACGGTGTTCAAGCAGTTCGACAAGCCCCGCGTCCAGGAAGGTGTGTCCTATTCGCAGTTCATGGACGACGCCAAGAACGGCAAGGTCAAGACTGTCATCGTGCAGGGGCGCAACCTCACCGTCACTCCGGCTGATGGCCAGAAATACCAGATCGTGTCGCCCGGCGACATCTGGATGGTCGGCGATCTGATGAAGTACGGCGTGCAGGTCAGCGGCAAGGCCGACGACGAGCCGAACGCGCTGATGTCCGCGCTGTACTACCTCGGGCCGACGATCCTGATCATCGTGTTCTGGTTCTACATGATGAGGCAGATGCAGGGGGGCGGCAAAGGCGGCGCATTCTCGTTCGGGAAATCGCGCGCGCGGCTGATCGACGAGAACAACAACGCGGTGAACTTCTCCGACGTCGCGGGCTGCGACGAAGCGAAGGAAGAAGTGTCCGAGCTCGTCGACTTCCTGCGCGACCCGCAGAAATTCCAGAAGCTGGGCGGTCGCATTCCGCGCGGCGTGCTGCTCGTCGGCCCCCCGGGTACCGGCAAGACGCTGCTGGCCCGCGCGATCGCGGGTGAAGCGAAGGTGCCGTTCTTCAGCATCTCGGGTTCGGACTTCGTCGAAATGTTCGTCGGTGTCGGTGCGGCCCGTGTGCGCGACATGTTCGAGCAGGCGAAGAAGCATGCACCGTGCATCGTGTTCATCGACGAAATCGACGCGGTCGGTCGTCATCGCGGCGCCGGCATGGGCGGCGGCAACGACGAGCGCGAGCAGACGCTGAACCAGATGCTGGTCGAGATGGACGGCTTCGAGGCGAACTCGGGCGTGATCGTGATTGCCGCGACCAACCGTTCCGACGTGCTCGACAAGGCGCTGCTGCGTCCGGGCCGTTTCGACCGCCAGGTCTATGTCGGCCTGCCGGACATCCGTGGCCGCGAGCAGATCATGCGCGTGCACCTGCGCAAGGTGCCGATCGCGAACGACGTCGACGCAGCGGTCATCGCGCGCGGCACGCCGGGCTTCTCGGGTGCGGATCTCGCGAACCTCGTGAACGAAGCGGCGCTGTTTGCTGCACGCCGCGGCAAGCGCATCGTCGAGATGCAGGATTTCGAGGACGCGAAGGACAAGATCTTCATGGGTCCGGAGCGCAAGTCGGCCGTGATTCGCGAGGAAGCGAAGCGCGCGACGGCTTACCACGAGTCGGGCCACGCGGTGATCGCGAAGCTGCTGCCGAAGGCCGATCCGGTGCACAAGGTCACGATCATCCCGCGCGGTCGCGCGCTGGGTGTCACGTGGCAGCTGCCGGAGCATGACAACGAGACGTACTCGAAGGACTACCTGCTCGACCGCCTGGCGATCCTGTTCGGCGGCCGCGTGGCCGAGGAGCTGTTCCTGAACCTGATCAGCACCGGCGCATCGGACGACTTCAACAAAGCGACGCAGACGGCGCGCGCGATGGTGGCCCGCTTCGGCATGACCGACGCGCTCGGACCGATGGTCTACGTCGACGACGAGAGCGACAACGGTCCGTTCGGCCGCGGCTTCACGCGCACGATCTCGGAAGCGACGCAGCAGAAGGTCGACGGCGAAATCCGCCGCGTGCTCGACGAACAGTACGGCCTTGCGCGCCGCCTGCTCGAAGAGAACCGCGACAAGGTCGAGGCGATGACGGCCGCGCTGATGGAGTGGGAGACGATCGACGCCGATCAGATCAACGACATCATGGAAGGGCGCCCGCCGCGCTCGCCGAAGAGCTCGCCGGCGGTCGGCGGCGATTCGTCGGGTGGCGGTACGGCCGCCGAAGTAAAGCCGGGCAACGCACCGGCGCCTGCTTCGCCGGCATAACCTCCGCTGTAGCACCGTTCACGGGCTGGTGTGGCTTCACACCGGCCCGTTTTGCTTTCATCAACGCCTCCTGCCCGTGTCCGATTCCGCTGTTTCCGCGTTCATTCCCGCGCCGCTCCAGTGCGGCCGCTTCTCGCTGACGTTCGACCGCCCGCTCGTGATGGGCATCCTCAACGCCACCCCCGATTCGTTTTCTGACGGCGGCCGTTTCCTCGCGCGCGACGATGCGCTGCGCCAGGCCGAGCGGATGATCGCCGACGGTGTCGACCTGATCGACATCGGCGGCGAGTCGACGCGCCCAGGCGCGCCGCCCGTGCCGCTCGACGAGGAGCTCGCGCGCGTGATTCCGCTCGTCGAGGCGCTGCGGCCGCTGAACGTGCCGCTGTCGATCGACACCTACAAGCCGGCCGTGATGCGCGCGGCGCTCGCAGCGGGCGCGGACCTGATCAACGACATCTGGGGGTTCCGCCAGCCGGGCGCGATCGACGCGGTGCGCGAAGGCAACAGCGGGCTGTGCGCGATGCACATGCTCGGCGAGCCGCAGACGATGCAGGTCGGTGAGCCCGACTACGGCGACGTCGTGACCGACGTGCGCGACTTTCTCGCCGCACGCGCGCAGGCGCTGCGCGACGCGGGCATCGCGCCGGAACGGATCTGCGTCGATCCGGGGTTCGGGTTCGGCAAGGCGGTGGTCGACGACAATTACGCGCTGCTGGCCGCGTTGCCGGACACGGCGCCCGCGCGGCCCGACGGGCGCGCGTATCCGATTCTCGCGGGGATGTCGCGCAAGTCGATGCTCGGCGCGGTGATCGGCGGCAAGCCGCCGATGGAACGCGTCGCGGCGAGCGTGGCCGCCGCGTTGTGTGCGGTTGCGCGGGGTGCCGCGATCGTGCGCGTGCACGACGTCGCGGCGACGGTCGATGCGCTGAAGGTCTGGAACGCCGTGCGCGAAGCCGCGCGGCAACGATAAGTCAGAATTCGGAAAGACGAAGGAGGAAGGTTCACATGGGGCGTCGATATTTCGGCACGGACGGCATTCGCGGTACGGTGGGCGATGCGCCCATCACGCCTGATTTCGTGTTGCGTCTCGGCTACGCAGCCGGCAAGGTACTGGCCGGCACGTCCGACGTCGCGGCCGGCGCGCGTCCGACGGTGCTGATCGGCAAGGACACGCGCGTGTCGGGCTACATGCTCGAGGCCGCGCTCGAAGCCGGCTTCTCGGCCGCCGGCGTCGACGTGATGCTGGCCGGCCCGATGCCGACGCCGGGCGTCGCATACCTGACGCGCGCGCTGCGCCTGTCGGCCGGCGTCGTGATCAGCGCGTCGCACAACCCGTATCACGACAACGGCATCAAGTTCTTCTCCGCGGACGGCAACAAGCTGCCCGACGATACCGAAGCCGCGATCGAAGCGTGGCTCGACAAGCCGCTCGAATGCGCACCGTCGGACGGGCTGGGCAAGGCCCGCCGCCTCGACGACGCGGCCGGCCGCTACATCGAGTTCTGCAAGAGCACGTTCCCGGCCGCATACGACCTGCGCGGGCTGAAGCTCGTGATCGACTGCGCGCACGGCGCCGCGTACCAGATCGCGCCGCACGTGTTCCATGAACTCGGCGCGGACGTGATCCCGATCGGCGTCGCGCCGAACGGCTTCAACATCAACGACGGCGTCGGCGCGACGGCGCCCGACGCGCTGGTGCGCGCGGTGCGCGCGAACCACGCGGATCTCGGCATCGCGCTCGACGGCGATGCGGACCGCCTGCAGGTCGTCGATTCGACGGGCCGGCTGTTCAATGGCGACGAACTGCTCTACGTGCTCGTGAAGGACCGGATCGCCACCGACGGCAAGGTCGACGGCGCGGTCGGCACGCTGATGACGAACCTCGCGGTCGAGGTTGCGTTGCAGCGCGAGGGCGTGGAGTTCGTGCGCGCGGCGGTCGGCGACCGCTACGTGCTCGAACAGTTGCGCGAGCGCGGCTGGCAGCTCGGCGCGGAAGGCTCGGGCCACATCCTGTCGCTCGACCGGCATTCGACCGGCGACGGCATCGTGTCGGCGCTGCTCGTGCTGGCCGCGCTCAAGCGCAGCGGCCGCACGCTCGCGCAGATGCTCGACGGCGTCACGCTGTTCCCGCAGAAGCTGATCAACGTGCGGATGAAGCCGGGCGCCGACTGGAAGGGCAGCGCATCGATTCGCGCGGCGATCGACGCGGCCGAAAGCGCGCTTGCCGGCCGCGGCCGCGTGCTGATTCGCGCGTCGGGCACCGAGCCGGTCCTGCGGGTGATGGTCGAGGCGCAGCACGCGGCCGACGCGACCCGCCATGCGGAGGCGATCGCCGACGCGGTGCGCGTGGCGACGAGCTGAGCCGAAGCAGCGACGGCGCGCGCCGGCGCTCCGGTGAATCGACATGCGGCGCCTGCGGGCGCCGCAATTCTTCATACGCAAAGGTTTGCGCTATTGACGGAAGGTGCCTGCGACACGCATTTCGTCTGACCAGGAAAACCTCCCGCCCCTGAATCGTGGCAGCCAATTGCAAGGGGCTTTGCGGCCGGTGCCGGCTGCGATACGATCCGCTCGCAGCCCGCGTCGGCGCGGGCCTCCACCATCCCTGCCGGGCCGGCAATTCTTGCCGCCATCCCCGGCGCGCCGCGCCTCCGCGGCGGTCCGCCGGACGCGCGCTACTCCCTTTCAACCAGTCATGTTACTGTCACGCCAGTTTCATCGATTGTCACATTAACGTCATGAGGAGCCCCTAACCTTCGCGGTGCCGTAGTCATCCGCTCACACACTGGAGGTCTCATGAAATTGATGCAAACCGCGATTGCCGGCCTGGCTGGCGCGCTTTTCGCCGTCGCCGCTCAAGCTGCCGACATCACGGGCGCAGGCAGCACGTTTGCGATGCCGATCTATACGAAATGGGCCGCTGACTATCAGCAGTCCGGCGGCGCGAAGGTGAACTACCAAGGTATCGGCTCGTCGGGCGGCCTGAAGCAGATCAATGCAAAGACGGTCGATTTTGCCGGCTCGGACGCTCCGCTGAAGGATGAAGAGCTCGCGAAGGAAGGCCTGTTCCAGTTCCCGACGGTGGTCGGCGGCGTGGTGCCGGTCGTCAACGTGCCGGGCGTGAAGGCCGGTGAACTGACGCTGTCGGGCCCGGTGCTCGGCGACATCTACCTCGGCAAGATCAAGAAGTGGAACGACCCGGCGATCGCCGCGCTGAACCCGAAGGTCAAGCTGCCGGATACGGACATCGCGGTCGTGCGCCGCGCTGACGGTTCGGGCACCAGCTTCATCTGGACGAACTACCTGTCGAAGGTCAACGACGAGTGGAAGTCGAAGATCGGCGAAGGCACGACGGTCAACTGGCCGACGGGCACGGGCGGCAAGGGCAACGACGGCGTCGCAGCCTTCGTGCAGCGCCTGCCGGGCGCGATCGGCTACGTCGAGTGGGCGTACGCGAAGAAGAACAACATGGTCTACACCGCGCTGAAGAACTCGACGGGCACGGTGGTCGAGCCGAAGACGGAAACGTTCAAGGCCGCTGCCGCGGGCGCGAACTGGTCGAAGTCGTTCTACCAGATCCTGACGAACCAGCCGGGCAAGGAAGCATGGCCGGTCGTCGGCGCGACGTTCGTGCTGCTGCACGCGAAGCAGGACAAGCCGGAGCAGGGCGTCGAAACGCTGAAGTTCTTCAGCTGGGCGTTCAAGAACGGCGAGAAGGCAGCCGACAGCCTCGACTACATCTCGCTGCCGCCGGCGGTCGAGACGGAAATCCGCAAGCAGTGGAAGACGAAGGTGACGGACGCATCGGGCAAGCCGGTCGCCGCCGAGTAAGTATTGCAGCGGTTCGCTGCCCGGCCGTGCCGGTCGGGCAGTGTGTGCGGTAAGGCCGGGCGTCACGGCGCCCGGCGATCCAGAACAGGCGCCCATGTCTGATATTTCCTACACGTCCTCCCGACCCGCCGACGCCGCGCAGCAGCGCGCGCCGAGCCGCCTCGGAGACGTTCTGTTCGGCGGCCTCGCACGGCTTGCCGCGATCGTGACCCTGCTGCTGCTGGGCGGGATCATCGTTTCCCTGATCATTGCGTCGATGCCGACTATCCAGAAGTTCGGCCTCGGCTTCCTGTTGCAATCCGAGTGGGATCCCAACTCGGATGTCTACGGCGCACTCGTGCCGATCTACGGCACGATCGTGACGTCGATCATCGCACTCGCCATCGCGGTGCCCGTCAGCTTCGGCATCGCGCTGTTCCTGACCGAGCTGTCGCCCGTGTGGCTGCGCCGTCCGCTCGGCATCGCGATCGAGCTGCTCGCCGCGATTCCGTCGATCGTGTACGGCATGTGGGGGCTGCTCGTGTTCGCCCCGATCTTCGCCGAATATTTCCAGAAGCCGATCGGCCACCTGTTCGCGAACGTATGGGTGCTCGGCCCGCTGACGGCCGGCCCGCCCATCGGCATCGGTATTCTCGCGGCCGGCGTGATCCTCGCGATCATGATCATCCCGTACATCGCGTCGGTGATGCGCGACGTGTTCGAAGTCACGCCCGTGCTGCTGAAGGAATCGGCCTACGGGATCGGCTGCACGACGTGGGAAGTGATGTGGAAGGTCGTGCTGCCCTATACGAAGACCGGCGTGATCGGCGGCGTGATGCTCGGCCTCGGCCGCGCGCTCGGCGAGACGATGGCCGTGACGTTCGTGATCGGCAACACGAACCTGCTCGACAGCGTGTCGCTGTTCGCGCCGGGCAACAGCATCACGTCGGCGCTCGCGAACGAATTCGCGGAAGCGCAACCGGGCCTGCATACGTCCGCGCTGATGGAACTGGGCCTGATCCTGTTCGTGATCACGTTCATCGTGCTGTCCATCTCCAAACTGCTGCTGCTTCGTCTCGAGAAGGGAGAGGGCAAGAAATGAGCGAGCCCATCATGAATTTCCCGGGGCCGAACGGCGCCGTCCTCGAGGCCATGCGCAACCGGCTGCAGCGCAAGCGCAAGGTCACCAACGCGATCGCGCTCACCGCGGCGCTCGGTGCGATGGCATTCGGCCTGCTGTGGCTCGTGTGGATTCTCTACACGACGGTGCATCTCGGCATCGGCGGCCTGTCGCTGCAGCTGTTCACCGAATCGACGCCGGCACCGAACACGGAAGGCGGCGGTCTGGCGAACGCGATCGTCGGCAGCTTGCTGTTGTGCGGCTTCGGTACGCTGGTCGGCACGCCGATCGGCATCCTCGCAGGCGTCTATCTCGCCGAATACGGCCAGAAGAACCTGCTGGCGAGCACGATTCGCTTCATCAACGACATCCTGCTGTCGGCGCCGTCGATCGTCATCGGCCTGTTCGTGTACGCGATCGTCGTCGCGAAGTCGGGGCGCTTCTCGGGCTGGGCCGGCGTGATCGCGCTCGCCCTGCTGCAGATTCCGATCGTGATCCGCACGACCGAGAACATGCTGAAGCTCGTGCCGAATGCGCTGCGTGAAGCGGCCTTCGCCCTCGGCACGCCGAAGTGGCGGATGGTGCTGAAGATCACGCTGCGTGCGTCGGTCGGCGGGATCGTGACGGGCGTGCTGCTCGCGGTCGCTCGGATTGCCGGCGAAACGGCGCCGCTGCTGTTCACGGCACTGTCGAACCAGTTCTTCTCGTGGGACATGAGCCAGCCGATGGCGAACCTGCCCGTCACGATCTACAAGTTCGCGATGAGCCCGTTCGCGGAATGGCAATCGCTCGCATGGGCAGGCGTGTTCCTGATTACGCTCGGGGTGCTCGGACTCAACATCCTGGCGCGCTCGATCTTCTCGAAAAAGTAACGGCGGAGCAATCCGATGAATATGGCAGAAAGCCACCTGAATCCCGTCGAGCGCACCGCTGCGCCCGCCGGCACGCACGATGCGGCACATGGCCGTCCGCTGGCGCCGCTGAACGCGAAGATCGAGGTCAACAACCTCAACTTCTTCTACAACAAGTTCCACGCGCTGAAGAACATCAACCTGCGCATTCCCGAAGGGAAGGTGACGGCGTTCATCGGCCCGTCGGGTTGCGGCAAGTCGACGCTGCTGCGCACGTTCAACAAGATGTTCGCGCTCTATCCGGAGCAGCGCGCCGAAGGCGAAATCCTGATGGACGGCGAGAACCTGCTGACGACGAAGCGCGACATCTCGCTGCTGCGCGCACGAATCGGCATGGTGTTCCAGAAGCCGACCCCGTTCCCGATGTCGATCTACGACAACATCGCGTTCGGCGTGAAGATGTTCGAGAAGCTCACGCGCTCCGAAATGGACGACCGCGTCGAATGGGCGCTGACCAAGGCGGCGCTTTGGACCGAAGTGAAGGACAAGCTGAACCAGAGCGGCTACGGGCTGTCCGGCGGCCAGCAGCAGCGTCTGTGCATCGCGCGCGGCATCGCGATCCGACCGGAAGTGCTGCTGCTCGACGAACCGTGCTCGGCGCTCGACCCGATCTCGACGGGGCGCATCGAAGAACTGATCGCCGAGCTGAAAAGCGACTACACGGTCGTGATCGTCACGCACAACATGCAGCAGGCCGCGCGCTGCTCGGACTTCACGGCCTACATGTACCTGGGCGAGCTGATCGAATTCGGCGAAACCGAAAAGATCTTCATCAAGCCGGTGCGCAAGGAAACGGAAGACTACATCACCGGCCGTTTCGGCTGATGACGGAGAATCACAACCATGTCGGATAAACATCTGTCGAGCCAGTTCGACGCGGACCTGAATGCCGTGTCGTCGAAAGTGCTGGAAATGGGCGGGCTCGTCGAGTCGCAGATCGTGGGCGCGATGCACGCGCTCAACGAATTCGACCGCGATGCGGCCGAGAAGGTGATCGCGGCCGAGGAAACGCTGAACGCGATGGAAGTCGACATCGACCAGGAATGCGGCAACATCATCGCGCGGAGGCAGCCTGCCGCGCGTGACCTGCGTCTTCTGATGTCGATCTCGAAAACGATTACGAACCTCGAGCGCGCCGGCGACGAGGCCGAGAAGATCGCGAAGCGCGTGCGTCGCCTGGTCGACGAACCGGCCGCGCGTACGGTGAACATCGCCGAGATCAAGGTGTCGGGCGAGATGGCCGTGACGATCCTGCGCCGCGCGCTCGACGCGTTCGCGCGCCTCGATACGGTGGCCGCCGCGCAGATCGTCAAGGACGACAAGGAAATCGACCTGGAATTCCGCGCGTTCGTGCGCAAGCTCGTGTCGTACATGCAGGAAGATCCGCGCACGATCTCGGTCGGCCTCGAATACCTGTTCATCGCGAAGGCGATCGAACGGATCGGTGACCATGCGAAGAACATCGCCGAGTTCATCATCTACATCGTGAAGGGCACCGACGTGCGGCACCAGCCGCGCGACACGCTCGACCGCGAAGCCAACAGTTAACGCCACCACGTACAGGAAAAAACAGAGGTGCCGATGCCCAGCAACATTCTCGTCGTTGAAGATGAGCCAGCGATTTCCGAACTGATCTCGGTGAATCTCCAGCATGCCGGCCACTGCCCGATCCGGGCGTACAACGCGGAGCAGGCACAGAACCTGATCAGCGATGTGCTGCCCGATCTCGTGCTGCTCGACTGGATGCTGCCGGGCAAGTCCGGCATCGCGTTCGCGCGCGACCTGCGCAACAACGAACGGACCAAGCATATCCCGATCATCATGTTGACCGCGCGCGGCGACGAGCAGGACAAGGTGCTCGGCCTCGAGATCGGCGCGGACGACTACGTGACGAAGCCGTTCTCGCCGAAGGAACTGATGGCGCGGATCAAGGCCGTGCTGCGCCGCCGCGCGCCGCAGCTGACCGAGGACGTCGTGTCGATCAACGGGCTGCGTCTCGATCCGGCCACGCATCGGGTCGCCGCACACGGCGACGGCAGCGAGATCAAGCTCGATCTCGGTCCGACCGAATTCCGCCTGCTGCATTTCTTCATGACGCATCCGGAACGCGTGCACAGCCGCACGCAACTGCTCGACCAGGTGTGGGGCGATCACGTGTTCGTCGAGGAGCGCACCGTCGACGTGCACATCAAACGATTGCGCGCGGCCTTGAAACCGGCCGGCTGCGATGCGATGATCGAGACCGTGCGCGGCAGCGGCTACCGGCTCGCGAAGCACGCGTAACGTATCCGGACATGCCGTGTGCCACGGCATGCCGTTCCTTCTTTCGGGCGCTGAATCATGAACATCATCTGGGCGCGCTTTCTCGTGTCGCTCGTGTTGCTCGTGCTGCTCAGCGTATTGGTCGGCGTGTTCGCCGGCCCGATCGCGGGCTTGGGGTTCGCGGTCGTGATGCTGGTTGCGCAGGGCTTCTTCAGTACCTTCCATACGCAACGCCTGTGGCGTCTGCTCGATGCCCCCGTCTATGGCGAGGTGCCGAGCGCGCCGGGCATCTGGGGCGAAATCTACTACCGTCTGCACAAGCTCGCGAAGCAGTGGCATGCCCAGGTGCGTCAGGTCGAGCAGCAGCATTCGCGCTTCATCCAGGCAATCCAGGCGTCGCCGAACGGTGTGGCGATGCTCGACGATCATGACCAGATCGAGTGGTGCAACGCGATCGCCGAGGTGCATTTCGGCCTCGATGCAAAGCGCGACCTGCGCCAGCACATCACGAACCTGGTGCGTCATCCGGATTTCGTCCGCTATCTGAACGCGCAGCATTACGACGAAACGCTCGTGATGCACGGGATGGGCGACTCGCGGCAAAACGTGCTGGCCGTGCAGGTGTTTCCGTACGGCGAGAACCGCAAGCTGCTGCTCACGCAGGACATCACGGAGCTCGAGCGCACCGACGCGATGCGGCGCGACTTCGTCGCCAACGTGTCGCACGAGCTGAAGACGCCGCTCACCGTGCTGTCGGGCTTCCTCGAGACGATGCGCGAACTGCCGCTGAACGAGGAAGATCGCGCGCGCTATCTCGAGATGATGGAGCAGCAGGCGTCGCGGATGCGGCACATCGTCACCGACCTGCTGGTGCTCGCGAAGCTCGAGGGCGAGAGCAAGCCGCCGCTCGATCGCGCGATCGACATGCGCGCCGTGTTCGACCATCTGAAGGAGGACGCGCAGACGCTGTCGAACGGGCATCACGAGATCGCGTTCTCGATCGACGAGACGCTCGGCGTCACGGGCGCGCAGACCGAGGTGTTCAGCGCGTTCGCGAACCTCGTCACCAATGCGATCCGCTATACGCCGGACGGCGGCAAGATCGTCGTGTCGTGGCGGCGCGAGGGCGCGCAGGGCGTGTTCTCCGTCACCGACAGCGGCTTCGGCATTCCGGCCGCCGATCTGCCGCGGCTGACCGAGCGCTTCTACCGCGTCGACCGCAGCCGCTCGCGCGATACGGGCGGCACCGGGCTCGGGCTCGCGATCGTCAAGCACGTGCTGCAGCGGCACGACTCGCACCTGTACGTGCAGAGCGAGGAAGGACGCGGCAGCACGTTCACCGCGCGTTTCCCGGCAGCGCGGATCATCGCGATCCGGCCGGCCACGTTCGAGGCGTGAGCGCGTGACGCGGGTCGGGTGCCGCACTGCGGCGCTCCACCTGAAATAGAAAAGCACAGCCCGCGGGCTGTGCTTTTTTGTTTGTCGTGCGGCGCGAAACCGTCCGTCGTGTGTTTACGTACAGAACTTCGCGAGCAAGCCGAGCTGCGCGTTGCGGATCGTCTTGCCTGCGCGGCGCCGGCGGTAGTGGCCGTCGCTTTGCATTTGCCATGCCAACTGGTTGTCACCGAGGCAGACCGACAGCCCTTCGGCGATCACGCGGCGCTTCAGCTTGCGCTCGCGGATCGGGAACGCGACTTCGACGCGGCGGAACAGGTTGCGGTCCATCCAGTCGGCGCTCGACAGATAGACATCCTCGGCGCCGTCCGCGTGGAAATAGTAGATCCGGTGGTGTTCGAGGAAGCGGCCGACGATCGAGCGCACCGTGATGTTTTCCGACAGCCCCGGCACGCCCGGCTTCAGCGCGCACACGCCGCGCACGATCAGGTCGACCTTGACGCCGGCCTGCGACGCCTCGTACAGCGCGGCGATCACCGACGGCTCCAGGAGCGCGTTCATCTTCGCGACCACCCGCGCACGCTTGCCGGCGCGCGCATTGTCGATCTCCGCCTGGATCGATTCGATGATGCGCGGGTGCAGCGTGAACGGCGACTGCCACAGCTCGTGCAGCGTGAGTTCGCCGCCGATCCCGGTCAGTTGCTGGAACACGTGGTGGACGTCCTCGCAGATCTTCTGGTCGGCCGTCATCAGCCCGAAGTCGGTGTAGAGGCGGGCGGTGCGCGGGTGATAGTTGCCGGTGCCGAGGTGCACGTAGCGGCGCAGCGATGCCTTGCCGTCCTGCACGACGCGCCGCACGATCAGCATCATCTTCGCGTGGCACTTGTGGCCGACTACGCCATACACGACATGCGCGCCGACGGCTTCGAGCTGCGACGCCCAGTTGATGTTGGTTTCCTCGTCGAAGCGCGCGAGCAGTTCGACGACGACCGTCACTTCCTTGCCGTTGCGCGCGGCTTCCATCAGTGCGTCCATCAGCGGCGAATCGGTGCCGGTGCGGTAGATCGTCTGCTTGATCGCGACGACGCTCGGGTCCTTCGCGGCCTGCTGCAGCAGTTCGAGCACCGGCTGGAAGCTTTCGTACGGATGGTGCAGCAGGATGTCGCCGTCGTCGATCGCGTCGAACATCGTCGGCGCGCTCACGATCGCGGTCGGGATCGATGCGGCGAACGGCGTGAACTTCAGGTCGGGGCGGTCGACGAGATCGGGGATCTGCATCAGGCGCACGAGGTTCACGGAGCCGGCCACGCGATAGCAGTCCTTCTCGTCCAGCAGGCTTTCCTCGAGCAGGCGCCGCACGATGTGCTGCGGCGTGTCGGCCGACACTTCGAGCCGCACCGCGTTGCCGAGGTGACGCGCGGGCAGTTCGCCCTGCAGCGCGACGCGCAGGTTCGTGATTTCGTCCTCGTCGACGAACAGCTCGCTGTTGCGCGTGATGCGGAACTGGTTGCAGCTCTTGACGACGAGTTGCGGGAACAGTTCGCCGACGAAGCGCTGCATGAACGAGCTGAGCAGGACGAAGCCGTGCTCGAAGCCCGACAGCGCCTGCGGCATGCGCACGACGCGCGGCAGCGCGCGCGGCGCCTGCACGATGCCCATGACCGCCTGTCGGCCGAACGCGTCGCGGCCTTCGAGCTCGACGACGAAGTTCAGGCTCTTGTTCAGCACGCGCGGGAACGGGTGCGCGGGATCGAGGCCGATCGGCGTCAGCACCGGCAGCAGTTCATCGAGGAAGTAGCGGCGCGCCCAATCGAGCTGCTCGTCGTTCCACGTGTCGCTCGCGTGGAAGTAGATGCCTTCCTGTTCGAGCGCGGGCAGCACGGTCTCGTGCAGCATCGTGTACTGACGGTGCACGAGCCGCTGCGCGCGCTCGACGACGAGATCGCTGGCGTGCTGCAGCGACATGCCGTCGGGCGTCAGTGCGCCGGGGTTGTCGCGGATCTGTTCCTGAAGGCCGGCCATGCGGACTTCGAAGAATTCGTCGAGGTTGCTGCTCGTGATGCAGATGAAGCGCAGGCGCTCGAGCAACGGAACTTGCGGGTCGGCCGCCTGGGCCAGCACGCGCTCGTTGAAACCGAGGATGCCGAGTTCACGATTGAGAAGCGGATAACGGACGGACATCGGCAGAGTAGGGGGTGATTCGGGCGATGATTCGAAAGGACGCTCGGAAACTCTCACGGTACGATGACGTTCTGATGACGGTAGTGTATTTATATCGGGAAATTCTACGCCGGAACCGTTTTGTCTCATAAATGTTTCCGCTATATACAATCTACCGGGGTACATGCCCGTGGAGCGTGGCAACGGCAAGCGTTCCACGCTTAAAATGTCGCCTTTGATTGATCGCCTTGCGCGCGCCGGACCGGCTGCCGAGGGCGAACGCGCACGGAGCCCCCTTCTGATGGTTACCTCTCCCCACTTGCTGGCTGCCGTGGATCTCGGCTCGAACAGCTTCCGGCTGATCGTCGGGCGCGTCGAGGAGACGCCGGCGGGCAGCCAGATCTATCCCGTCGATGCGCTGCGCGAGCCCGTTCGACTGGCCGCGGGCCTGTCGAGCGACAAGATGCTCGATCGCGCGTCGCAGGAACGTGGCTGGGATGCGCTCAAGCGGTTCGGCGAGCGCCTGCGCGATTTCCATCCCGATCACGTGCGGGCGGTGGCGACCAACACGCTGCGTGTCGCGAAGAACGCGGGCGAGTTTCTCGGCGAGGCCGAAGCGGCGCTCGGGTTTCCGATCGAAGTGATCGCGGGCCGCGAAGAGGCGCGTCTGATCTACGCGGGCGCCGCGCATTCGGTGCCGGCGAGCGCCGGCAAGCGGCTCGTCGTCGACATCGGCGGCGGCTCGACCGAATTCATCATCGGCTCGCACTACACGCCGATCGTGATGGAGAGCCTCTATATCGGCTGCGTGAGCCATAGCCGGGCGTTCTTCCCGGCCGGCAACGTCGACGAATACACGATGCGGCAGGCCGAACTCGCGGCCAAGCGCGAGATCCAGATCATTTCGAGCGAATACAAGAAAGCCGGCTGGGACCAGGCGATCGGTTCGTCCGGCACCGCGCGGGCGCTCGCGGAGCTCGTCGAGGCGAACGGCTTCAACGATGCGGGCATCACGCACGGCATTTCGCGCGGCGGGCTCGAACGCCTGAAGCGCGCGCTGATCAAGTCCGAGAACGTGAACCGGCTGAAACTGGTCGCGTTGAAGCCCGATCGCGTGCCGGTGCTCGCCGGCGGCCTCGCGATCATGCTCGCGGTGTTCGAGGAGCTGGGCGTCGACTATGTCGATACCACCGACGGCGCGCTGCGTCTCGGCGTGCTGTACGACCTGCTCGGCCGGACCCAGCACGAGGACATGCGTGCGGTGACCGTCGAAGGCTTCACGCGCCGTTATGGCGTCGATCGTGCGCAGGCCGAGCGGATCGCCGGGCTGGCCGTGCGGTTCTACGACGAGCTCGAGGACTCCGACGACGACGAGCAGCGCGAGGAAGGCCGGATGTTCCTCGGCTGGGCCGCCGCGTTGCACGAGATCGGCCTGTCGATCTCGCACAGCTCGTATCACAAGCATTCCGCGTATATCGCGAGCAATGCCGACATGCCGGGTTTCTCGCGCACCGACCAGGCGCGCCTGGCCGCACTCGTGCTCGGTCACGCGGGCAAGCTCGGCAAGCTGTCACAGGCGCGCGAAGTCGAATGGCCGCTGCTGTTCTGTCTGCGGCTGGCGGCGCTGCTGTGCCGGCGCCGGACCGATGCCGGGCTGCCGGAGATTTCCGTGTCGCAAATGAAGAAGGGCGGGTATGAAGTGCGCCTGCCGGGCGCGTGGGTCGAGCAGAACCCGCTGACCGACTACAGCCTCAGCCAGGAAGCGGCCGAGTGGGAGAAGGTCGGTATTCCGTATCGCGTGGTTTATACGGGCGCGTAACGCGCCGGCACCGGGGCGGCGCGCTCGCGCCGCACAGCCTTCCTTGCGACGCGCTCAGTCCGAGCACACGATCGCGGTCAGGAACGGGAACGCCTGCTTGACGGTGGCATCGCTGCCGGCCTTGCGCACGGCCTGTTCCACCGCGTTCTTCGTACCGCGCACCACGACGCCGTACGCCCATTCGCCGATCGGTGTGCCGTCGCCCGGCTGGAAGATCGGGTCGTTCGCCTGGTAGCCGAGCACGACATAGACGCCGAAGCCGTACGCGGTCAGCGGATGGTTCGTGCGGAACGCATTCACCGAATTCGATTCGACGTGCATCGGCTCCGACTGGATGTCGCCGGCCGCGAGCAGCGGCGCGACGAACTTGTGGCCGTTCGAGTGGCAGTCGAGCGCATTGTCGAGCGACTTGGCCGGCGCGGCGCCGGAGGCGAGCAGCGCGCCGAGCAGGGCGATCTTGAGAACGTGTTTTTTCATGCGCGGTTGCGGGTTGGTCACGGATATTATCGTGTGTTCCCGCAAGATTCGTGCGCGGGTGGCGGACGGAACGCCAGCGCGTGGCGGCGGACGGCACGCGGCGGAGCAAACGAAAAAGGGTTGCAAGCGCGATGGCTTGCAACCCTTATCGTGTATCTCGTGGTCGGAGCGATAGGATTCGAACCTACGACCCTCTGATCCCAAATCAGATGCGCTACCAGGCTGCGCTACGCTCCGACAAGCCAAAGATTTTATCGTCTAATGGGGGGCGGGGTCAACCACGTTATGCATACGATGTACGTGATGGCGAAACGGCCGCGATCGACGACAATTTGCAGATGGGCGACCGGTGCGCATGCATGTGCCCGGATCGTGCACCGACGCATGGAGAGACATCATGATGAACCTGATCCTGTGGCGCCACGCTGAAGCCGAAGACTACGCGGCAAGCGACCTCGCACGCCAGCTGACCGCCCGCGGGCGCAAGGAAGCGCAGGCGATGGCCAAGTGGCTGCGCAGCCGGCTCGAATCGAGCAGCGTGATCCTCGCGAGCCCGGCCGCACGCACCGTGCAGACCGTCGAGGCGCTGACCGACCAGTACCGGACCATCGAGGCGCTCGCGCCGGGCGGCAGCGTCGAGGACGTGCTGACGGCCGCCGGCTGGCCCGACGGCATCGCGCCGACGGTCGTGATCGTCGGGCACCAGCCGACGCTCGGCAGCGTCGCTGCGCAGTTGATCGCCGGCAACGACGACAGCTGGAGCGTCAAGAAGGGCGGCATCGTGTGGCTCGCGAGCCGCACGCGCGACGGCAGCCGTCAGGCCGTGCTGCGCGCGGTATTGACGCCGGACCTTGTGTGACGGGGGTTGAAGGCATTCATCATACGGTTTCGCAAGCTTTCTGCTAAAGTCAATTCGGCGACACGTCATTGAAAGGACACGGTCGTGCCACAGAACGGTAACGGCCGGTTACTACATTGGCTGGCATGTCGTCCTATTCCTTACGACCAGGAAAGCCTAATGCGAGAACTGCCGACGCCTACGCTCCCTTTTGCCTCGCTGCCCCTCGACACGACGCGGCGTCATCTGCCGCGCGCTGCCGAAACCGTCACATCCGAGTACCGTCTGCGTGCCGCCTGGGCGCGCACGGAAGACGAACTGCGCGAGGCCCAGCGCCTGCGTTATACCGTGTTCGCCGAAGAGATGGGCGCACAGGTCAGTGGTCCCTCCGGTCTCGACGTCGATCCGTTCGACGCCTATTGTGACCACCTGCTGGTGCGCGATCTCGACACCCTGAAGGTGGTCGGCACGTACCGCGTGCTGCCGCCGCACCAGGCCGCGCGCGTCGGCCGTCTGTATGCGGAAGGCGAATTCGACCTGTCGCGCCTGACGCACCTGCGCGGCAAGATGGTCGAGGTCGGCCGCTCGTGCGTGCACAGCGACTACCGCAGCGGCGCCGTGATCATGGCGCTGTGGGGCGGTCTCGGCGCGTACATGATGCAGAACGGCTACGAGACGATGCTCGGTTGCGCGAGCGTGTCGATGGCCGACGGCGGGCACTATGCGGCAAACCTGTATCAGTCGCTGCCCGCGAACTCGTTGACGGCGCCGGAATACCGCGCGTTCCCGCATACGGCGCTGCCGGTCGACGAGCTGCAGACCGGCACCGTCGTCGCGCCGCCGCCGCTGATCAAGGGTTATCTGCGCCTGGGCGCGAAGATTTGCGGCGCGCCGGCGTGGGATCCCGACTTCAACTGCGCGGATTTCCTGACGCTGTTCCGGTTGTCGGACATCAACGCGCGCTACGCCCGGCATTTCCTGGGCTGACCCCGAATCGCGGTGCGCCAGTCACGGCGCGCACGCAAACGAACGCCGTCGCGCGGCAGGCTGCCACGCGACGGCGTTCGGCTATTCGGATCGAGCGGATGTATCCGGCCCTGTTAATTTCAGCGGTACGCGGCTGCCACCGCGCCGGGACGGCACGTTTGCGCGCGGGCCGCGCATCGGGTGGCCCGGACGCCGCCGGCGGCTCGGCTAGTGCTTGCGCCGCCAGTCGAGCAGGTGGTGTTCGGCCATCCAGTGATGGATCATCCCTTCGCCGCCGTGGTTGCGCTTGTATTCGCGCGACTCGAAATAGGACAGGGCGACGAGCACCATCAGACCGATGAATAGGCCGATCAGGCCAGCGATCTCTTCAGACGACATGGCAGCCTCCTTTCAACGGTACAGCGCCATGCGTACATGTTAGAACATACGCGGGGCGACCCCTAACCCGGAATTCCGCTAGACTCGGCGCGGTCCTGGCGCGCGATGGGCGCGCCGTTTTCAGGAGCCTTCCCGATGAGCCGTTTCATGCTGGCCGTGCTGGCCGCGTCCATTCTTGCCGGTTGTGGCAGCGATCCCCAACAGGCCCGCCGCGGCCACCCGCCGCAAGATCCGGCCGATTACCACGGCGTGCCGACCGACATGACGCCGCCGTCGATGCTCGGCGAGCCGGCGCCGTCGGCACCCGCGCAATAACGAAACGGCCGCCCCGCGCGGCCGTCAGGCGCGGGCCGCGGGCGCGTCGGTGCCGATCCGCCGCAGCAGCGCCGGCAGGTAGCGTGCGAGCGTTGCGCCGCGCGCGACCATGAAGAGCAGCAGCGCGAACCACAGCCCGTGATTGCCGAACGGGCCGACGGCGACGAGCGTCGCGGCGATGAAGACCGCGAACGACGCGACCATCGCGCGCATCAGCGACTGCGTCTGCGTCGCGCCGATGAACACGCCGTCGAGCAGGAACCCCCACACCGATACGATCGGCGAGATCGCCGCCCACGGCAGGTAGCGCAGCGCGACCGCACGAATCTCGGCCTGGTCGGTCAGTTGTGCGACGATCCAGCCGCCGGCCGCCCAATAGACGAATGCGAACAGCAGCGCACCGAGCGCGGACCACAGCAGCGTGACGCGCACGGCCTGCCGGAAGGCGGCGCGGTCGCGTGCACCCGCTGCGGCGCCGACGAGCGCCTCGGCCGCATGCGCGAAGCCGTCGAGCCCGTACGCCATGAAGGTCTGGAAATTCAGCAGCAGCGCGTTGGCCGCGAGCGTCGCGTCGCCTTGTTTCGCGCCGAGGTGCGCGAACCAGCCGAACGCGCCGAGCAGGCACAGTGTGCGCAGGAAGATGTCGCGATTGAGCGCGATCAGCCGCTTGAGCGCCGCGCGGTCGGCCAGCGCACGCGCGGCAAGCGGCGCCAGGCCGCGCGGCCGCAGCCGCCACAGCATCCACGCACCGAGCGCGAAGCCGCACGCGTCCGCGGTCGCGGTTGCCGCACCGATCCCGGCAATGCCCCAGCCGAAGCCGTACACGTAGAGCAGCACCGCGCCGATGTTCACCGCGTTGATGAAGACCTGCGCGACGAGCGCGAGCCGCACCCGCTGCACGCCGAGCAGGTAGCCGAGCACGACGTAGTTCGCGAGCGCGAACGGGGCGCTCCAGATCCGCGCGTGGCTATAGGCCAATGCCGTCGTACGGACGGCCTCGCTGCCGCCCAGCGCGCTCAGCGCGAACGACAGCAGCGGCACTTGCAGCGCGAGCACGGCGGCGCCGAGCGCGAACGCGACGATCAGCGCACGCAGCACGTTCAGCCGGATGCCGGCGGCGTCGCCGGCGCCGTGCGCCTGCGCGACGAGGCCGGTCGTGCCCATGCGCAGGAAGCCGAAACCCCAGAACACGAAGTTGAAGAACAGCCCGCCGAGCGCCACGCCGCCGAGATACTGCGCGCCGTCGAGGTGGCCGGCGACGGCCGTGTCGACCGCGCCGAGGATGGGCTGGGTCAGGTTCGCAAGGACGATCGGGAATGCGAGCGCGAGCACGCGCCGATGCGAGACGGCGGCCGACCCGGCGTCGGCCCCGTGCGGTAATGCGGATTCGGACATGGCGGACGCGTCAGGCGCGTTCCTGCACGCACACCCACGGCGACACGACGACCGCCCACAGTTCCGGATTGCGCGCCGCGTAGTCGGCGGCGGTTTCCGCCGGCATGCGCGCGACGATGCCGGCCGAGAGCCAGCGCGTGACCTGTTCCGCGTCGTCGCCGGCAATGGCTTCCGCGACGCTGACGAGGTCGAGGTCGCGCGCGACGGACAGCAGCTTGCCTTGCGCGAAGAAGCGTTCGAGATCGCACCAGTCGATCTTGGCGGTTTCGCCGAGGAGTTTGGCGTAGAGCGGGCTGTGCGACGCGCCCGCGGCGGATTCGTGTTGGTCGGAGGACATCGGATATGCGTTGGATAGACTGCGTGGCGCCACTATAAACCATCCGGGCGACCGGCCGGCCGCCCGGCGCGGCCGCGCCCGGCTCACGCGTCGCGTAGCGCGCGGCGCACGATCTTGCCGGTTGCCGTCATCGGCAGCCCGTCGACGAACGCGATCGCGCGCGGGTATTCGTGCGCGGCCAGCCGCGTGCGCACGTGTGCCTGCAGTGCCTGGACCAGCGCGTCGTCGCCGACATGGCCGGGGTTCAGCACGACGAACGCCTTGACGATTTCGGTGCGCGTCGCGTCGGGCACGCCGACCACGGCCGCCATCCGCACCGCCGGATGCGTGAGCAGGCAGTCCTCGATCGGGCCTGGGCCGATCCGGTAGCCGGCGCTCGTGATCACGTCGTCGTCGCGACCGACGAAGCGCACGAAGCCATCTGCGTCGATCGTGCCGGTGTCGCCCGTGAGCAGGTAGTCGCCCGCGAACTTGTCGTGCGTCGCAGCGGGATTGCGCCAGTATTCGAGGAACATCACCGGGTCGGGGCGGCGCACCGCGATGCGCCCCTCGACGCCGGGCGGCAGCGGCGTGCCGTGCGCGTCGACGATCGCGACCGTGTGGCCGGGCACCGCCTTGCCGATCGCACCGGGCTGCGCATCGAACAGTGCCGCGCACGAGGACAGCACCATGTTGCATTCGGTCTGCCCGTAGAACTCGTTGATCGTCACGCCGAGCGCTTCGCGTCCCCATGCCGTGAGTTCGGTGCCGAGCGATTCCCCGCCGCTCGCGACCGACTTCAGCGCCAGCGTGTGGCGTTCGCGCGGCGCGGGCACCGTGCGCATCAGCTTCAGCGCGGTGGGCGGCAGGAACGCGTGGGTCACGCCGTGCCGGGCCATCAGCGCGAACGCGGCTTCGCCGTCGAACTTCTCGAAGCGGTGTGCGAGCACGGGCACGCCGTGATGCCACGACGGCAGCAGCACGTCGAGCAGCCCGCCGATCCACGCCCAGTCGGCGGGCGTCCAGAACAGGCGCGCGTCGCGCGGGAAGCATTGCTGCGACATCTCGACGCCCGGCAGGTGGCCCAGCAACACGCGATGCGCATGCAGCGCGCCTTTCGGCTTGCCGGTCGTTCCCGACGTGTAGATGATTACCGCCGGATCGTCGGCTGCGGTGTCCGCCGGCACGAAATCCGGCGATTCGGCGGCGAGTGCGGCGTCGTAGCGCAGCACGCCCGGCGCGTCGGGCGCATCGCCGCCGATGCAGTAGCACGTGTGCAGCGCCGGCAGTTGCGCGCGCAGCGGCGCGATCTTCGCGTAGCCGGCCGCATCGGTGACGAGCGCGGCGGCTTCGCTGTTCGCCAGCCGGTATTCGAGCGCATCGACGCCGAACAGCGTGAACAGCGGCACCGCGATCGCGCCGAGCTTGTACGCGGCGAGATGGGCAATCGCCGTTTCGGGGCCCTGAGCGAGAAAGATGCCGATCCGGTCGCCGCGTTGCAGGCCCGCACGCGCGAAGCTGTTCGCGAGCCGGTTAGAGGCATTCCTCAGGTCGTCGAAGGTGAGACGCGACACATCGCCATGCGACGTTTCGTGGATCAGCGCGAGCCGTCCGCTGCCGTCGGCCCACTTGTCGCAGACGTCCACGCCGATGTTGTAGCGGGCCGGAACGTCCCACGCGAAGCGGGAGAGCAGGTCGTCGTAGCGGTTTGCGGCGGGCAGCATCGCAGGTCTCCTCGGTGTCGAACGGCGGGATTCGTCCGCGGATTACATCTGCATTTCACGTGGCCGAATCCACAATGGCGCCTGATTGATAGGGAATGTTCGGGCTCGTGCAACGGGGGCGCCTCAGTGCACGATTCCGCAATGATGCATAAGATCATGACAAAACAGTGATGTGACCATGGATTTGCTTCTGATAGCTGCGGGGTTCAGCCTGTTCGGAATCGGTGTGCTGGTGGCGTTTGCCCGCCGCGTCGATCCGTTGTCCGGCCGTTTCACCGGACGTCTGCGCAGGCGCTGACACAACCTTCCCGATGTTCCGCGCGACGACACGCGATGCGTGCCGGTATCGTGTGTCGCCTGTCGCTCGCGGCGCGCTCAGCGCGCGGGCAGGTAGCGTGCAGGATCGATCGAGCGGCCGCCGTAGCGCAGCTCGAAATGCAGCGCGACGCGATCGCTGTCGCTGTTGCCCATCTCGGCGATCGTTTGCCCCTGCGTGACCGACTGGCCTTCCTTCACGAGCAGCGCGCGGTTGTGCGCGTAGGCCGTCAGGTAGTCGGCGTTGTGCTTCAGGATGATCAGGTTGCCGTAGCCGCGCAGGCCGTTGCCGGCGTAGACGACGACGCCCGGCGCCGCGGCCATCACCGGCGTGCCCGTCGAGTTCGCGATATCGATGCCCTTTGATTTCGAGCCGTCGAAGGTCCGCACCACGTTGCCGGCGGCCGGCCAGATCAGCGCGATGCTGGTGGCCGGCTTGACGGCCGATTCGACCGGCGCGGAAGGCGCGGGGCGACTGCGGCCCGCGCTGCCGGTGCCGGTGGTCGACGCGGTCGTCGTGCCGGGCGGCGGTGCGACGCGCAGCACCTGGCCGACCTCGATCGCGTCGGGGTTCGTGATCTGGTTCCAGCGCACGATGTTCTGCGTCGACGTGCGATTCTCGCGCGCGATCTTGTAGAGCGTGTCGCCGCGCTCGACGCGGTAGAACCCGGGGCCGACGGGTGCGGAGCCGCACGCGACGAGCAGCGCGGCGCAGGCGGCCGCGAACAGCCGCTTCGTTGTTGTTCCGAACATTGAACCTCGCAAAACCCTGCCGCGCGCGGCGCGGCAGGCAATACAAAACGTCAGAGTTTAACGGGTTCGACCCGCGCACCGCAGTTTCGGGCCGCGGGCGCGGCCGGCGCGCACCGGTTCGGGGCGGCCGATATCAGCCGGCGAGCGGGAGCACGCGAATCCGCAGCGTGGCCGTTTCAGTTGCGCCCGGTGCGAGCATGCGCAGCCCGAGGCCGTTGTGAATGGCGTCCGGCAGGCCGAGCCACGGCTCGACACAGTAGAAGTCCGATTCCGGTTTTTCGGTCCAGGTCGTGACCGCGTACCACGGGATCGAGCCTGGCACGTCGAGCTCGATCTCGATCGTGCGGCGGCGGCCCGGCATCACGATGCGTACCGGCGTGGACGGCGCGCCGTCGAGGCAGTGGAAGCGGTCGAGGATGTCCGGGTCGCCGAGGCTGTACGAGGCTGCGCCGGGTTCGAGCGGGCTGATCGAGCCGTCCGCACGCTGCATGCAGCGGCCCGTCGGCGGCAGCTCGAGCGCGGTGTCGGCGCGTTCGCCGTGCGGCAGTGCGAAATAGAAATGGTGGCCTGCGTAGTACGGCAGCGGCGTGTCGCCGCGGTTGGTCGTGGTGAGCGCGACGTCGAGCGTGTGCGGGTCGGCGAGCCGGTAGGTCGTTTCGAACCGGAAGTCGAACGGGTAGCTGTCGCGCAGCGTGTCGTTTGCATCGAGCGTCATCGACAGCGCCGTGCCGTCGGCCGACGGCTGCGCTGCGAACGGCAGGTCGCGCGCGAAGCCGTGCATCGGCAGGTCGCGGACCACGCCGGCGGCATCGCGCCAGCGGCCGAGTTCGCCGTCGACGCGGTGGCGGCCGAGGAACGGGAACAGCAGCGGATTGCCGCCGCGCACGCGCGCGAGGTTGGTCCAGTCGGCCGTTTCCGGCCAGAAGATGACCGGCTCGCCGTCGACGTGCCAGGACAGCAGGCGGCCGCCGAATTGCGGAGCGACCCGAACGAGCGACGGGCCGGCGTGAAGTTCATGAATGTCGTGCTGCTGGAAGGTCGGCATGGCGAATCGGTATGAACGGGTGGGCAGGGTGCGCGATGGCGCGCTCCATTATCGGGCCGCGATGCGGTCGGGGAAAACCCTTCTCGGGAAATTGCGAGTTTTTCGGACGGTCGGCGGTCGGGATAATGCAACTAAACCGGTGATGTTGCCGGGTCATGACACTTTGTGGAGAGGCCATGGATCTGGCAATGGCAATGGGAATCGCACTGTTCGGCATGTTCACCGGCAGCACGGTACTATTTTTCTACCAGCTCGGCCGCTGACTGCAATTTGTGCCGGATTCGAAAGGCCCGCCATGCAAATGGCGGGCTTTTTGCTTTCTGTTCGCTTACATGTTGCAAGCGTTTGTGTGCATTGCCGCAATAATCTGCCAAATGCCTTGGCGCGGTAATCCTGGCTGGGCATAATCGGGGCGCGTTTTTTTCGGACGCGCACTGCGTCGTCCGCTTTTCTACCCGATTGATCTCCACTAAAAGGACCGACGCGTGAGTCTCTGGTTTCTGGTATTCCTGAGCGTCCTGCAGGGCGTCACCGAACTCTTCCCCGTCAGCAGTCTCGGCCACACGCTGCTCGTGCCGGCGCTGTTCGGCATGCACATCGACAAGCATGCGCCGCAACTGCTGCCGTTCCTCGTCGCGCTGCACCTCGGCACCGCGCTCGCGCTGCTGTGGTATTTCCGGGCACGCTGGATCGCGCTGATCAGCGGCTTCTTCGCGCAGCTCGGCGGCCGCAAGAACGACGACGGCCACCTGATGTGGGCGCTGATCATCGGCACGATCCCGACCGGCATCGTCGGGCTGCTGCTCGAAAAGCGCATCGAGCACATCTTCCACGACCTGCGGATCGTCGCGATCGCGCTGATCATCAACGGCGTGCTGCTGTGGATCGGCGATCGTATCCAGCGCAGCCGTGCGCACCAGGCGCCGGAGAAGATGACGTTCAAGCAGGCGTTCTTCGTGGGCCTCGCTCAGATCGGCGCGCTGATTCCGGGTTTCTCGCGCAGCGGGCTGACGATGATCGCCGGCAATGCGGCCGGGCTGACGGCGGAGAAGGCGGCGGAGTTTTCGTTTCTGCTCGGCACGCCGATCATTTTCGCGGCGGGCGTGCTCGAATTGCCGAAGCTGTTCCACGCGCGCGACCAGCTCGCGGATGCGCTGCTCGGCGGCGTGCTGACGGCGATCGCCGCTTATCTGAGCGTGCGGTTCCTGATGCGCTATTTCGAAGGGCGCGGGCGGCTGGCGTCGTTCGGCGTGTATTGCGTGATCGCCGGGGTGTTCTGTCTCGGGTGGTTCATGCTGCATGCGCAGCCGGTTTGACGGCTGCAGCGCCGGTCGCGCGTGATATGGCGCGATGATCGGGTATAATTTCGGGCTCGGCTTCATGCCGGGCCCGTTTCGTTTCGGGGCTTCGAGCCGGTGGTTGTGGTGGTGCTCGAAGCCTCGCGCGTCAAATGCGGTCCGGGTTGTGGCCGTGTCTTTTCTCCTCGACCGCCCTTAGCTCAGTTGGATAGAGCAACGGCCTTCTAAGCCGTAGGTCACACGTTCGAATCGTGTAGGGCGGGCCAATAGAATCAAGCGGTTACGGCATTTTTCTTCGGTTGATCATTCAAGGTACTTTGTCGTGTAGGCATGGTGTAGGCAATTTCTGCCAGCACGGGCGAGACATCGGCTTAACGAATGCCGCATAGAGATGTTCAACGGGCGATAGCGGTAGCGTGTCGATGACCTGCTCTCCGCGTTTAGTACGGTGACGGTGTAGAGTCCGTTCCAGAGAGGAACGGCAATGAAAAAGCGATTCACCGAAGAACAAATCATCGGCATCTTGAAGGAAGCCGAGGCTGGCCTGAAGCCGGCGGAGCTGTGCCGCAAGTACGGCATCTCGGAAGCGACCTACTACAACTGGAAAGCGAAGTTCGGCGGGATGACGGTCTCCGAAGCGCAGCGCCTGAAGGAACTGGAGCAGGAGAACAGCAAGCTCAAGCGTCTGTTGGCCGAATCGATGCTCGACAACGCCGCGTTGAAGGACCTGCTGGCTCGAAAGTAGCAAGCCCGCAGGCCAAGCGCGAAGCGGTCCGGATATTGATGACCGAACGTGCCATGGGTGTTACCCGGGCCTGCGGGCTGGTAGGGATTTCGCGCTCGCTGTTCCACTACGAATCACGCCGTCGAATTGACGACGAAGCGCTGACTGGCCGGATGATGGCCATTGCCGCGCAGAAGCGCCGATACGGCTATCGTCGGATTCACGTGCTGTTGCAGCGGGATGGCTGCTTCGCCAACCACAAGCGCATCTGGCGCCTGTACAGCAAGGCGGGGCTGAGCGTGCACAAGCGGCGACGCAAGCGTATTGCGGCTGTCGAGCGCACGCCGCTGCCGTTATCGGCGAAGCGGCGTCCGTTTTCGATATCCGCGCCCATCCAGTCAACGTTCCCTCGCGCCCTCAAATATCCGTTCTGAGCGGCGTAGTGCACCAAGGTACCAAACCCGATTCCGCGACCCGCGTCGAAGGAGTGCCATACCTTGAGGAAATGGGATTCGTCGAACTTTCTTGGCGCACCCATGCTCCACTTCCGCGCCACGTCCTTTGCGCAGTTCCAACCGGTGCTGGCAATTGCCCACACGACATTGCGCCACGTGTGATAGTCGCAATCAGGCTTGACGGTCGCCAGCATGAAATTCACGCGCTCGATTTCCTCTGGCGTCTCCACGGGCACAGGATGATTCGTTTTGCTGTCGAAATTGCGGAAATCAAGGTCCGTGGCTCGTGTCGCATCTTGCTGCCGTACCATTCCGATCAGCAAGTCGGGATCAAGCAAAGCGCCGTCGTTCGTCTCGAAGAAAGCGCTGCCGCGTGATTCGGCCGGACAACTTGGCAGGTAGTAGACTCGCGCTGCATCCTTGCAAGCGGCATCGCAATGCCCCTGGAGAAGGATGTTGAACCCGTCCCAGACACTCGGCCATTCGTCAGGCGTGCAAGGGCGAGCGAGCGGCACCACGACTCGGTACTTCGTGACATCCCGCTGAGGTTCGTGCCAGTGAGACGAATATGCAGCCCAGGTGTACTGATCGATGTGGGAGCGCAGATCACTCAATGCCGGTGCGGCGCGGTGGACGGAGATAACACGTCCGGTCGCCGTATCTTTCTCGCCTACGGTATCGAAGACGGCTCGCGAGGACCTCGCACGATCAAATCGGCCTCATTCAGCCGTCAAGGTCCGAGCTCGATCGCTGAACACATGAACAGCTTGCCTAAGACTGCGTTCAACGACCCCTATGTGCTTCGCCACTCGATCACAGGCGAAGTGCTCAAGAATCACCCGTACGAGTTCGTACGGAGCGATGGAACAGTCATCAAGGGCGTGACGGACGAACTCGGTAAGACTTCGGTGCAGAAGAACGTGGACGTCGAGACGATGACTGTGCGTGTGTTGCCTCGCACGCTCAACGACGTCGGCTAGCGGTCCGAATCGTGGATCGCGTCAATCGCCATCAGCACATCTTGAATCTCTCCGATCAACCGCAATAATCGTAGGTACCGGTACGGGTCCGAACAATTCCGGCAGCAACAACGCAGCGAAGCAATCCGATACGGTCGTCATTCAAGGGCAGCACGAACCAGGTGGTGGGTCGTCCGCAAAGGTGACGTTAACGCCGGATGCCAACAAGTGCACTAAAGAGTTTCATTGCGATCCGCGGCCACCTATCCCGGTGATTTTTATTCCCGGGGTGATGGGCTCCCTGCTAATCAACAGAAATACCGGGCAGGAGATTTGGAATCCGCCGAATGAAACCAACCGCGCTGCGATAGCATTCGGCTGGAATGGATACTTCTCAGATGCGTCGGAGCGCGAAACAAAGTACGACACATCGTCGGCAGTCGTCTCCACGCTCGGTGCGATCGTGACGACGGGTTGCGATCTGACGGCCGACGAAGCGCGACGGCGAGGCTGGGGGTCGGTCCATTCGAAGAGTTACCATGGATCGCTCGCTTGGCTTGAGCGCGAGCTCAACCACCCGATGAAGGCGGGAAAGCTCCTTGGCGCCTGGGCAAGCGGGGACCCGAAAGGTGAAGACTTCACTTTGAATCCGGTCATCGGGACAGCGCCATCGAGCTACGGCGCGAATGGTCCGGGTATCGACCCGCTTAAGGTCGACTCGGATGAATTTAAGAAGTTCTGCCAGTACCGATATCCGGTGTATGCGATCGGCTACAACTGGTTGCAATCGAATCTGCTGTCGGCCGAAGACGCCGTGAAGGGCGTTGACTATGTCGATCAGAAAACCCACAAGAAATACCATTTGATGGGCATCAAGGAGATCTGCGCCGAGAACAAAGTAAAGAAGGCAATCATCATCACCCACTCCATGGGGGGGGGGCTCGTCGCCCGCATGGCTTCAGTGATAGCGGGTTACGACAACTTAATGTACGGCGTGATCCACGGGGCGCAGCCAGCGACTGGCGCACCGTTGGCCGCACGACGGTTTCGCGCCAGCGCTGAAGGGGAGGGGGCAATCCTCAATAAGGTACTCGTGGGGCGAAACGCGCCGGAATTCACGGCAATCACGGTAAATGCACCCGGGCCGTTGGAGCTCCTTCCGATGCCCGATTACCATGACTATGAACCATGGTGGGTCGTGCGCGACATGAAGCGCCAGGAAGTACTCGCGCTGCCGAAGAAAAACGACACACTGAAGTTGTTCACGTCACAGGCGTGGTACGGCTTGGTCCCCAACCAGTCCGACGCAATGCTCGATCCTGCTGGAATCGCGAAACAGCGCCTGCAAACGACTCAGCCCGGCATGACGCTGCAGAAAAACTTTCTAACGACAATGCAGGACGTGGTTGACCGGCAGCATCAACTCATAAACAACTATCATCCCAACACCTTTGCGTTCTATGGGAACGGTCCATTGCGACGGTCGAGCGAGGTTGACCCGACAAAGGGCGGTACAGTCAAGGTTCCTACCCGGCAGGAGACCACCGCTCCAGCGGATAAGCTGCTCACCTTCGGTCGAATCTACTGGCGTGGTGACTTCCCGGCTGGTACGGCTGAAGAGGACCTGATAAAGGCCGAACTCTTGAGCGACGACCAGAAGGGCCAGGTCCGTATCCGGGTCAAGGGGCTCGTCTGTACACTCTTTGCGGAGATCATGGATCCCAATTTTCCGCAGGAGCGAGGCTTGATCTTCGGGGATGGCACGGTGCCAAGCTGGTCTGGGGAATCCGTCGCACGTGGCTTGAAGGCCGGTGTCCCTGGCGAAAAGGCAAAGGGTGTGCAGATCGCCTTCACGCAGAACGGGTTTGACCACCAAGGCTGCTTCGGGCATCCGTGGGCGAAGTGGGCCACGCTCTATAGTATGGTCAAGGTCGCAAAATCGATCGACGTTCCCGTATGACAACATTAAACCAGTTCACAAATCGAATCGCAGTCGCGCTCGTGGCCTTCTCGGTAGGGATGGCCGCGTGCTCGAAGAGTAATCCGTCGGAGTTGCCTATGACCACCCCCGTGATGCATGACACCCGCCCGTGGTGTATCGGCCGTTTCGTTCTCGACCTTCCCCGTGATGCAGAGGTGTACAACCAAGAATACAAGTACATGGGGTACTCGATCGATGTAACGAAGAACGTAGGTCAACAGGAATTCGGACGGAGAGTAGAGGCGCGCGAGCACGAACTGAAGACCAAGTTGCGGGTTGATCCGCACAATTCCTTCTCGCCGACGAAGACGCCATGGCTCCATCAAGCGGTGCAGCCCAACGAATACTCGCGTCTCTTTGTTTTCGGGCGATATGACGTCCCGCCCGCCGAGCTCTCATACGACGTGGAAGGGTACGCGTGGTCGCACGACACGCAATTCACCCTGAAGAACAAGTTCGGCGATGGCTATGACCAGAGCGCGGTCCAGAATGCGTCCGAGATCCTGCGAAATATTCGTCCGCGTGATGAAGGGGACGTGCCGAACGATGGCGCATTTTGCTTTAACGGCGGCCTGATCGGCGGCAAGCAACTTCCGGCGTTCGATGCCACCGTCGCGGCGGGCCTTGTTCCGGGGCGACCGTCTAATCTGATCGTGAAGCTGCGCGAATCTGTTGATGCCGATCAGAAGGCGTCGTTGTTGGGCGGACTTTCGGAATTCGAGGCCCAGCTGAAGCCGTACGCGGGGCACTATAAGGTTTTGCGAAAGGGCAAGCGTCAAGTCGCCGGCATTCAAGCTGAGGAAATTCTCGTCGACATTCACGAAGGTGGCGTTCAGAAGTACCAGTTCTACCTGTTGGCGGCCGGGGTAGAGGGAGATCCATCAAAACCGCACACCGCCATTCAATTGTTGTTCGGCGCGGAACCTGACGCGGTGAATCCCGCGTCCGTGACGACGTCACCGGTGAATGAGGAACAGGCCGTCCAGGCGTGGGATACGGTCCTAAACAGCTTCCATTATCGTGGCGCCGCGAAGTAAGCAGGAGGTCGAGGAATCCCGCGCTATGACATCGTGAAGGGCGATCTGACAACCGTTGGCGGAGTGGTGCAGAGCGGCGATGGGGCTGACCTGATAAACGGTCGCGAGCAAGCCTACGAACATGATCCCGTCTTTTGTCCAGTCTGCAAAACCGTCGGGAAAATCGCGTGCGATGGCCCGCGGATTTCCACCACCGGACCCGATGGGCGGCAGACAGCGCTCAGTGACGATCTTTGCATCTGTCTTTGTTCTCCACCACCGCGTCTGGTCGCCTCGCAGACGACATCGTTTAGCGACACTTAGCTATGAGGCGGGTAACCACCTACTTGCTGCTCATTGCTCCATCTTTAACGGTATGGGTGGCCAGTGGGCTCAGCTGTCAGACGAGGAGTCCGTCTATCCAGTGAAGGGGTTCTTGATTTTACCCTTCGGTGCGGCGGGCTCATCGCGGACGTGTTCGGGCAGTGCGGGATCGTGCTGAAGTACGTCTACGATGCTCGCGACGGCCTGCTGTAGTGCAAGTGCGGCGGCGAGGCCCGCTTTGTCGCGCGTCAGTTCTAACGTGCCTGACAATACGATCCGCTCAGGATCGTTGGTGACGGTGAACGCGTCGCCGTGAATATTCACGACGGTCGAGTCGTCTGCAAACGCCTTAAACTCCATTTAGACCTCCGATGCGTGTGTCCTTCAGCGATTCCGGAATGCCGGGGAATCGCAGGCCACTTTGCGCCTCGACCTCATGTACGGTCGCAATCGTGTAGCGCTTGGTTGCGGTGTTATTAGCGACGACTGCGAACGCGAGCCGCTTCTGAGGTACATAGACTACCTTGAAAATCTGGGTTGGAACGATGACGCCAGATTTGCCGATCGTCGTCAATTCTGCACCCTTGAACATCGGCCCCGTGACAACGTATGTGTCCGTCGCGCGCAGACCGATCCGGCGAACCGCTTCCTCGACGTGTGCCCACAGGTGACGATTGTTCGTCGGATTCTGCGGCACCATGTTTGCAAGCGTAAACGATTCGGCCATTGCCCGATCATTCCAGCGATCACCAGCTGGGCTCATGTGCCCGCGATCGTAGCCACTTTTGCGGTAGTCCGTCAGTCGCGCGCCTTCTCCGTTCGGTAACCGCGACTCCTCGAAGAATCGGTTCGTGCGGACCTCGTTCTTCGCCGCCGCGAGGTGCGAACGGGTCAGGTGTTCGGCTGACCAAAGCGGTCCGTGCGTGATGCTCGAGTGCAACACCTCAAAATCTGAATAGCACAGGAGGCGCGTCTTCGCGGCTATCCGAGGATTGGTGACGACCGGAGATTTTCCTTTCGGACTGAACTGCGGGCAGGAGCTAGAAGCAAAGGCGTGAGTGGCAAGGGCCATTAGCGCGCACGCGAAGATTTGTCGCATAGGAGTTGCGTCGTGTGTGGGGCCCGAAGTATACGGCTGAACCCTCCGCTGATCGCCCTATCGGCGCGCAATTTCCGTTGGGCAATTCCGCGACGGCGATACAGCAGCCGTGACGCGAGGGGGCGACCGTGTTGGCACAACTTATATCGGGGCAGTCGTTCGAGGCACTGGCGCGTCAGTACAGCCAGGCGCCTACTGCTGCGGCCGGTGGTGAACTCCCGTGGGTAAGTTTCAAGACGCCGGTGGTGGAAGGGAAGACGCAGGGCTTGCCACTTGCGGTTGCGCAGGCAATCATTCAGTTGCCGGCGGGTGGCATAACGCCGCAATCGATTGCATCGGGTAACGATGCCAATGGACCGCGCGCAATCGTCAAGGTCGATGCGAAGCGGCCTACACAGGTGCCGTCATTCGACACGACGAAGGCGACGATCCAGCAGCAGTTGCAGGTACTCGCGCTGGAGACGGCCACAGCTGAGTTTGTTGGTGGATTAATGAAGGACGCGAAGATCCAGCAGTGAGTAGTGTGGCAGCGAACGTGTTGCGCGATATATCGCGTTATGCGCGGCACTTCGATTTTTAGATTCGCAGTAAGATAAACGGGGTTCTAAAATGAAACTGCATCTGCGATCTTTTTTTGTTCTCGGGTTGACCGCTGGCACTCTGGTGGGATGTGCCTCGGTGCCAATGGGCGATCCACAGCGCGACGCTGAACTTAAGACGTTCAGCGCTCCGCATGAGAAGGCGGCAATTTACGTCTATCGAAACGAAAGCATGGGCGGAGCCGTCAAGATGCCGGTGATACTGGACGGGAAGATTTTGGGCGACACGGCCGCGAAAACTTACCTGTATAGCGAGGTAGAGCCTGGCCATCATCAGTTGGTCTCGAAGGCGGAAAACGACTCAACGCTGGACGTGGACACGGTTGCCGGAAAGATCTACTACGTTTGGCAGGAGGTCAAGATGGGTATCATGTACGCTCGCAGCAAGCTACAACTCGTCGACGACACTACCGGGCGGGATGGGGTGAAAGAATCGAAACTGACGGTTCTGAAATCTGATCAGGCTGACGCTGCAAAGTGACGATGTGTTGTTGCTAGCGCTTGTACCGACGCCCGCGTAAGTGGGCGTTATTCCTGGTGCCTGCAACGTTAGAAAAGCTTCTTTTCGACACGTCGGCACTCGTCGCGCATCGATCTGCGTTACGCAGACTCCGGCGATCGCGCAAGGCAGCTACCAGGGCGACTGTCCCCGGATCTCCAAGGGGCAGCCACCGTCGTGGGCTTTTCTGGGCTCAGCAATCTTTCCGTCCTCGGATCTGTTACTAGCGAACTCCCATTCAGAGGGCGCCCATGACTTTCCTTGTTCGGTTAGGTTAGCCAGCTGCCGCCTGTTCGGCGGTGTCTCGTTCATCAGCTCATGGAAGTAGATCCATCTCGATCACGCGTGACGGTGGCGCCGGGAGCCGGTAGCGGAGCGACGGGGGAATGGGGGCGTGTCGGCTGGTCGTTGGTGGCGAGCCAATAGAAACCCACCGGGAACATGGCGACGAGTGTGAGGCCCAGCCCGATCAGCACAAAGGAGGGGGCAGAGATCACGAAAACTCCTGAGCGAAGTGCGCCGGCGTGGAAATGCATCGGCGGAGCGGTCGTAGCTGGCCGTGTTCAGATCGGTAATATTTTATTTAAAAAATCTGGCTCACGGTGCAATCGGAAATTTTTCCTGAAAGATTGTGAGATTCCGGCAATTGCACGCACGAACGTCAGGTCGCTAATTTATTTGAGATAGGTCGGTATGTGAGGCCCACTATCGTCTTGTTCTAAAAGGCATTTATAATCAGCCCTCGGCAGAAACCCCACCTGAATACCAACCAAGGGAAAGCTGCATGGGCCACACCGCACTTTATAAGACGTTGCGTCTGGGCGACGCGCAATACAACCGTCTTGTCAAACTCGACACGCCGCTTGGCGTCGACTGGTTATTGCCGCTGTATGTGAAAGGATCGGCTCGGCTCGGTCGCGATTACGAATTCGTGATTGATGCCGTTTCGCCACGCGGCAGCCAGATTGAACTAAGTGCGCTACTCGCCAAGCCGGTCACGCTCTGGATCCAGCAGACGGACGGCACATACATGCCGATCCATGGCTACGTTCACCGATTCAGCAGGCTGGGCGCGGATGGACCGTTGACCTTTTACAAGCTGGCGTTCTCGTCTTGGCTCTATTTCTTGCGCCTGCGCCGCGACATGCGTGACTGGCAGGAGCAGAACGGCGAGCAGATCCTGACCGACGTATTCAACGAACATTCGCAAGCGCGCGGAGCATATCGCTTCGATCTACATAAGCCGCTGCCATCGTATTCGAACCGTGTGCAGTGGGAATACGACTTGAACTTTGTTCATCGTAGTCTCGAAGAGGTGGGGGTGTTCCCGTACTTCGAACAGGCGGACAACGGCCGGTCGCACACGATGGTTCTGACGGACGACGTTTATTTCGTCCCGCAACTGAAACAGCCCGTTGTCGAGTTCGGCCCCACGGAAATCAGCGGGGAACTGGACGGGTTTGCGCAATGGAAGGAGCAACTTCAGATCGACAGTGCGCAACTGACGTCTCGCTCGTTCGACTATAAGCGCCCCGATCTTCCTCGGCAGGTGCAGGGCGTGACCGACGTGAACGGCCAGTTGCCGACCGATGGGGAGATCTACGACTACCCTGGCGCGTACATGTGGTCGGACCGTGAGCAAGGCGAGCGTCTTGCCCAGATTCGGCTTGAAGAGCGCAAGTCGCGGATGAAACGCTTTCACGGGATAGGCGGCTTGCGCTGCGCGATGCCGGGGCGGCGCTTCGAACTTCGCGGTCATCCGGTGCATGATGCGGGCAGTCAACCGGATCGTGAGTTTGTTTTGCTCGAAGTCGAATGGTTGATTTGCAATAACTTGCCCGGTCTGGACGAAGCGGAGCAATTTCCCGACGGGCTGGCTGCGGAAGTTGCGCAAGCGAAGGCTGGCGCGACGGTTCGCCATGCAGATGGCAGCGAAGGTTTCTTTCAGGTGATGGTCGAGGCGCAGCCGCGCAACGTCCCTTTCCGTAGCCCGTTCGAACACAAGAAGCCGGTGATGCAGTTGCAGAATGCAATCGTCGCCGGGCCGAGCGGGGAAGAGGTGTATACCGATTCGCTGAACCGGGTGAAGGTGTGGTTCCACTGGAATCGCCGCAATGGCCAGGACGAGCGTGCGTCGTGCTGGGTGCGTCCGACATTCCTTGATGCAGGCTCGAACCGTGGTGGGATTCAGCCGCTACGCAAGGGCGACGAAGTCGTCATCGGCTTCATGGAGGGTGACTGTGACCGGCCCGTCATCATCGCGAGAATGTACGGGGGGGCTACGCAGCCGGTGTGGCACACGAACGGCTTGCTGTCCGGTCAACGCTCGCGTGAGTACGGCGGCACAGGCTACAACCAGCTCGTGATGGACGACTCGACGCAGCAGAATCGAGTTCACCTTTACTCGAGCAGCTATCAGTCCCACTTGCACCTGGGGTATCTGATCCAGCAGACCGACAATACGCGCGGTGCGTTCCTTGGGAGCGGGTTCGACCTCAAATCAGACGCCTATGGCGCCATTCGGGCGGGGCAGGGCTTGTTCGTATCTACCCACCCGACAGCGACGAACCAGCCGTTGAACGTGACGGCTGCGTCTGAGCAGTTGGCCAGTGCGGAAACCGTTGTTGATTTGACGTCGCAGGCAAGTTCGGCGAACCAAGCCGAAAGTTTGCAGGAGGGGCAGGACGCGCTCAAGAAGTTTACCGACGCAACGCACTACAGCGTGAGTGGCGGTGCCGGCAGCGGTGGTCGTACGGGCGGCGGTGGCACGGGCAACGCGAACGGTTTTTCGACACCGATCATGCTGATGGCGAGTCCTGCAGGCGTGGGGCTGTCGACGCAAGAGTCGGCGCAGGTCACGGCGAACCAGCAGGTCAATATCGTCAGTGGCAAGAGCGTGCACGTGGCGGCCGGCAAATCGCTGATCACGAGTGTGATGGAGAAGATTAGCCTGTTCGCGCAGAACGCAGGGATCAAGCTGTTTGCAGCGAAGGGCAAGGTCGAGATCCAGGCGAAAAGCGATGCCATGGCGTTGACCTCGCAGCAGGATCTGAACATCACCAGTGTCGACGGTCGGGTCGTGATTTCGGCGGACAAGGAGATCTGGATTGGAGCAGGCGGGTCGTACATCAAGATCACGCCGGACCTGATCGAGAACGGGACAACCGGCCGAATTCTTGAGAAGGGCGCATCGTGGAGTAAGCAGGGGGCGTCGTCCATGCGCTTGCCCGCACAGATTACGAGCGTCACGAAGGGATGTTCGTGGCAGACGGCGTCGGCATCCGCCAATAGCGCGTCAACCGTCGTGCTGGAGTAAGTCGATGTCATACATGCAGACACAGCAAGGGCGCGATGGAAGTAAAGCGGACGATTCCGTGGCGGAGGAGGTCAGAATTCGCGAGCAGGTCGGTGCATTAAAGAGTTGGTTCAACCAGCATCCGGACATGCGTTGCCTGCTGCTTGTCGACCCCAGCCAGCGGGATCCGCTGGCCGACGATGGTGGCGACAACCCGTTACGCGCGGACCTACCCAAAACCGACGTGGTAATAGATCACGAGGCGGTCTCGCCGGCACATTATCCCTACCTTCTCGAACTGGATCTCAAAACTGAATCTGGTGTCGCCGCGCTGGAAGAAAGCGCGCGACTGGCTCTTGAGGACAGGCGCCCACAATCGATGGCCGAGGGCCTGGGGCAGCGCATTGGTGGCTGGCTGGCCAGTTCGGCATCTGCGGGGGAGGTCGCGGCACATTGCTCGCGTCTCGCGCTTCAGAACGACGATCGGGGTCGTCTTTGCCTGCTGAGATTTTACGACCCGCGTTCGCAAGCACTGCTCTGGCCTCTGCTGGCACCGGTGCAGCAGCACGCCTTGTTGGGTCCCATCCAAGCATGGCATACCCTCGACGCCGGAGCGGTGCCCATCACCCGCATGAACACCATGGGGCGGCGAGACGACTTTGCGCTCGACGCCGTGCAATGGCAGGCTATCCATTGCCATGGCGTTGTCAATCGCGCGCTTGCACTGCATGCGTACGATCTCGACCGTCAACCGAAGCAACATGAGGTCGATGCAGCCGTGGCAGCGGTGCTGAAGGCTCGACGCTATGGCCTGACCGACGAGGAAGATGAGGTGGCGTTTGTCGGTCACGCGCTCTCGTGGCATCCGGAGTTTGACCTGCATCCGCGGGTTCTACAGATACTGGGGAGCAGGGCTGACGGGGATCTTTATGTCGAACGGATCGACGAGCTCACTTCGGACGAAATTGCGGAAATTCGGAATGGCGTTTGGCATGAGCGCTTGCGTGTCTCGGATAACGCTGGCGGCCGCGCCTGAACCCTATAACGAATAACGAAACAGATCATGGCAAACACTCCTCTGACTTGTACCGCGACGTGTCCGAACTGTATGAAATCGGGTCTCGCGATTCTGCCGGTGCGATATGCCGTTGTGCCGAAAACCATGTCGAATGCGATGCCTCCCGGCATTGTTGGTCCGGGTGTCACGGACATCGCACTGAGCGCGCATCACTACAGCCTGAGAACGCTCCGAGAGGGTTGGCTTTACCTTTTCTACGAGAAGGGTGCCCGTGGCAGCAACTACTGGGAAGCCTACCGGGTGACCGAAGACGGACGGCTCTGGAAGCAGACGATCCCTTTGCCGTCGGTACCCAAGACGGATCCGGCTTGCGCGCAGGGCGGTGGTGCCGTGCCTATGGATGTTATCTCCATCGAGAAGCCAGAGAAGGCGACGCGTGTCTTCATCGCCTTCTCCGAATATCCATGGATCAAAGAGGTGTTCCAGAAGTACGCGACGTCCTCGAAGCTGCGCGGCGAACGCATGCAGGTCATCATGCCAGCGACATGGATCCAGACGGGAAGCGGCATGTTCGGCATGAATAAAGGCGAGGCCGGGCATGCGACCGTTGCCACACAAGCCGGGATAGATCAGATCGTCGAGTACCAGCCAGGCCTGAAGGCTGACTTGCTCGCCCCGCCCGCCAAACCGATCGTGACTGATGAGTATGGACGTGCGACCGACAACACCATTTGGGAGCAGGAGGCCACGCGTTATCCGTTGCATATTCGTCAAACTTCGCCGTCGGGCTCGGCCAGTGAAGGTCTGGTCAAGCTGATGAATGACATTGGCGAGAATGCTGGCGGCGCGCCCCATAAGCCGATGTTGCTGGCGCTGTGGGATGGGATCGGTATCGCGCACGAACTCGCCGGGTTTCACAACGATCCCGCCGGTACGCTGATGCGCTTCACCAGCACGCAGCCGCTTCGCGTGGATGCCACGCAGTCCATCGAAGCGGCCGAACGCTCGGTTCGCAGTGGTGCGGCATTGAGCGAGAGTCTCCTGCGCAAGGGCATGATGAGTGCTGCGCTTGGTGCGGGTGATGGCGGCATTATGGCACCCACCGCATTGGAGATGATTGACAACGCGGGAGAGCTCACACCAGCGGAAAAACAAACCGCAGGTGACAAGGCCTGGCGCAAATACCAGGCTAGCCTCAAGGGCGGGAAATGGCCAAACAACTTCAGTACCTGGTTTGACCAAGTCACAGCCAAGTGCGAGCAGTTGCAGAAGCAACGTGTGCCCGACCGCGACGCCTGGCTTGCCGCCGATGCGTTCCGGCATGCGCTCAACGACTATCATCCGGATGACGCGGGTGACGGCATGGCGTTTCACGGTGTGATCGACGAAGCGTATGCCGGATTGTCTGCGACCGATGCGGGACTGCGTATTGTCGAGAAGCTCATCAACAACATGGACCCGACCGATGAGCGCAGCTACTATTGGCGCGCATTCTCATATAACCAGACGGATATTCGTCAGGAAATGAAGACGTTCCTGACGAGGGTGCAGGCCACAAAAACTGAATCGATCGTGGATCAGGCCGCGTCGTGGTACGAGACGAAGCAGGCGTCGCTCTATATCGATCTTGCCTACCTGAAGTCGTTTGTGAAGTTCTACGAAAAGGTCGAGGACATCTTCAAGCACGAGCGCGCCGGGTCAGCGACCGAGCGACCGCTCAAGGCCCTGGGGATCGAGCGATTGACGCTGTGGTCGGGACGTGCGTTGGTAAATGTCTTTGGACCGATTTCTCGTTCCGTTGGCGGCATGCTGATCAAGGGAGCGTTGATGGTTCGCGGGGGCCTCGTACTGGAAGACGCGAAGCGAATCGTGGTGAAGCTGGCTGCTTGGGAAGGCCAAATGGACACCGTGATGAGCAAAACGATATGGGAAATCAAGGCGAAGAATCCGAGCTTGAATCCCATGCAGGTTCGGGCGCAAGCATACGCAACGTTGGCGAACGATGATCGTGGCGCGCTCGTACGCAAGCTGTATGCGGAGACGCGGTTTACACCGAACGCCGCGCGGGACAAGGCCGCCGCGTCGGTCAAGATCTCCGGGGCGTTGTTCATCATCGAGATGATGAATTACTTCCTGCTCTGGACAAAGCCGAACAAGACGGCTGCTGACGAATTGACTATTGCCAGTGGGACCTTATCGTTGGTTGGGGCCGGGCTCAACGTTTACAACAAATGGCTCAGCGGTTTCGGGAAGTCTGCGGCGAGCGCGACGCTCGCGAGCATGAAAGTCGCGGCGAGCTGTTTGGGTGGGATTTCATCGTTTATATCAGTCACGACTGATGGGATGAAAGTGACATCAGGAGTATCGTCGTCAAACTACAAGCAAGCTGTTTTCTATAGCATCAAGGCGATGCTGGATCTTGGATCAGGTATCGCAACGGTTCTAACGGCTATTAGTTCTTCTGCGCCATTACTTATGCGATCAGCCGGTCTGTCTCCAGGAAAGGTGCGGTTCCTTGGGAGACTCTCGGCCGGCATGGCAGGTGCTCAGGCCCGGATCGAGGGCAAGGCTGCCGGTCTTGCGGCCGAAAAGCTGGAAGCGTATGTCGCGAGTACGGTGCTCAAGGGGACAAGGATCTACGCGGGCGAAACCGTTGCACTCGGGCTTGCCGCGGAAGTATCCGCCGGCGGATGGCTAATGCTTAGCGGACGTCTGATTCTGATCGCAACGGGCTGGGAAGTGGCGGTGGTCTTGACGGTAATTACGCTGATCTACAACTACTTTACGCCGGATGACCTTGAAAACTGGCTATCAAGTTCGCCGTTCGGAACCGCACCAGACAAAGGACGAACATTGGAAAAGCAGCAGGCCGCTTTTGAGGCGGCGCTTGCTGCAACGGGGAATTAAAGATGGAAAATAAGCAGGCTACCGCGCCGGTGCTGCTGCGTGGGGTTATCACGGGAATGACAAAGCGTCGCGCCTCCTATGAAACCATCTTCACGGAAGCGGACAAACAGGCAATGGAGCGCACTGCGATCGTCGCAGCGCTGGCTGGCCTGAACGATATTGCGCTCAATCTCAGTATGTCCACGCAGTTCACGGATACGATGGGGGATCTAGTGACCTTCAGGCTGAACGGGGAGGAAGTCCGCGCGTGGATTTGGCTGTCTGTCTTCGAGAATGGTGATGAAGTCCAGGTCGTCGCGGAGCCGGCAGGATCCGGTTGGATTGGATACGCAATCAGGCGGTGTAGTGATGGCATTTTGTCTGTTCACCCTCATTGTGAGCGTGGGAGTAGAGCGCTATTTAAATTCTTCCTGAAACTCTCGATACTATTCTGGAGCGGTTGTGCGATGGCGGTGACGCTACTGGTGGCGTCGATGATGTTATACAACGGCTTGCATGATCGATGGATGTTTTTTATTAAATCTTTTATCGTTTCGTGGGGTGCGATTGAAGTAATGGCGATTTTTATAGCCTATAGGGTAAGCCGTAGATTCAAGAGGCAATTGCCAATGGCCAATCGGATATTCTCGACATTCGGATGGAAAGACCCTGCCAATGTTAGTTTGCCGAAGACGTCAAAGAGACTGCGGCAACCCGAAGATACGTGGCAAATGGGTAAGCTTATTTTTCGTTACGAAGAGTCTTGATTCTTCATCGAGTGGGGACATGGGGGCGTTGGCTGCAACCGGATACAAAGATGGAACCTAAGCAGGCTACTGCCCCTGTGCTCCTGCGCGGAGTCATCACAGGACTGACGAAGCGCCGAGCCTCCTATGAGACGATCTTCACGGACGCGGATAAGCAGGCAATGGAGCGAACTGCGATCGTCGCAGCGCTGGCTGGCTTGAACGACATTGCGCTGAATCTCAGTACATCCACGCAGTTCACGGATACGGTGGGGGACCTAGTGGCCTTCAGGCTGAACGGTGAGGAAGTCCGCGCATGGATTTGGCTGTCTGTCTTTGAAAATGGTGATGAAGTCGACGTTGTCGCGGAGCGGGCAGAGTCCGGATGGATTGGATACGCGATCAGGCGATGTAGTGACGGAATTTTGTCCGTTCACCCTCATTGTGAACGCGGTAGTAGAGCGCTTGGTAAGTTTTTCCTAAGGTGGTCGATACTATTTTGGAGCATCTGTGCGTTAGTCCCGACATTTTTTTTAATGCAGCCGCTACCTCATGATCGAGATCAGTGGGTTTTCTTGGGGAAAGCTCTGTTTGGTATCTGGCTGGCGGTGGAGGTATTGGCAGTTTTCGTTGCGCTTAGGATCTGTCTTAGATTCAAGAGGCAGTTGCAGATGGCTAATAAGATTCTTTCAACATTTGGTTGGAAAAATTCCCCCGACGTTGATTTGCCTAAAGTGTCCAAAAGGCTAAAGCAACCTGAAGATACGTGGCAGATGGGAAAGTTGATCTTTCGGTACACCGAGTCTTGAGTTCTCGCCGAATAGGCTCCGAAGGCGCCTTCAACTGCTTACTATCCGGAGAACACTATGAGCAAAGCATTGGTATGTGACGGCGATCCGACGACAACCGGCGGGCACGTCATCGCGACCGCTTCGAGTATGTACGACGACGACAGACGTATCGCCCTGGATCACGAAATGGCAACGTGTAGTAAATGTCCCGGCGAGCATCCGATTCAAGGTAGCGGTACCGATATGCAAGAGGACGGCCGGTCCTGCGTGTTGGATGGCGATATGGTGCTGTGTCCGTGTGGAGCGAACCACGTTAAGGCAGGCAGTGGATCGGGATGTTCGACAGTCTGAAGAAGTGCACCCCATGCTGTGGGGCATCACGGTCAAGCTCATCAAGGCCTCGATGGCAGCCGAGCCCGCGATGCGCCTCGCTTTGCTGATGGGTTATCGCGCGTTGCGGCAGCAGTGTGTGCCGCCGCCTCAGGCGTATGTGCGTTCGCTGCAAGCCGTAGGATTGGATAAGCGTGTCAAGAGTTTGACGGACATGTGGGAGGAGTTCAGCAAGTCGCAAAAGGGCGCGTCGACGCAATTGAATGCCCGGTTGGTTAGTACGCTGGTGGTAATCGAGATGCTGAATTTCGGATGCTTGCTTGCCAAAGTGGATAAAAGTAACGATGACTGTGCGTTGCTGGTCGCGTCCGGGGTGTCGGTGGTAGGGGCGGTTTTTTGCTGTTTCAGAGAAGGCGCTCAAGGCGTTCGGGAGTGATGCAGCGCAGAAGCTGCGCAATCTGAAGGCGATTACGAGTTTCTTGGGGGGAGTTTCGGCACTGATTCAGGCGACTGTGGACGTCCGGATGGCGAGAAAGACGGGAAATAATGTCATTGCTTATCTTTACTACGCCAAAGCGGTATTGGGCTTTGGCGCGGGCCTATCGTATCTTCTTACCGCTCTGACATCGTCGGCTCCGCTGCTTGCTCGTCTTGCTGGTGACGGGAGTCGCATTGTGATTCTAGCAAGGGGAGGTGCGGCGGGCATTGCCGGTGCGACCTCCAGATTGGCTTCGTTTACGACCCGCGAGGTTGCGGAGGCTGGCGGGTGGTTTGCTAGACAGGGTGCGGCAAAGAAGGCCGGCACGACCGCAGTCGGTATAGCGGTGGAGGAAACTGGCATAACGGTCGGTTCGCGAGGGGCATTGTTGCTCCTCGGTCGAGGTGTTTTGATCCTGACTGGCTGGGAAGTCGCCTTGGCAGTGGTCGCTATTCAGTTTTTGATTTGGTATTTTTCGGACGATGAGTTGCAGAAATGGCTTGAAAAGTCCGCATTCGGGCGGAAGCCTGCGAATCCGGCTTGGGATGCGGGGAAGCAGAGCGATGAATTTTAAAAGGCATTGAAGGTAATTGGTCTTTCGACTGATTGAACGGATTAGTGATGGCAGACACGGCACAATCTACCTCTACACAACTGTTGAGAGGGCATATCCGGAATCTTCGTAGCACGAGGCAGTCCCAGGAGTTTTTGTTTACAGATGCTGACCGGACGACGATGGGGGTAACGGCTGTTGCGGCTGGGCTAGCGGGACTTGGCGGTGTGGCTATCGGGCTGGCCGCGTCTGCGGACGATACCGCCGAGGACGCTGATTTGCTTGAATTTGAACTGGATGGGAAGAGCATTCGTGCGTGGGTATGGGTATCCGTGTTCAAAGAGGGCGATGAAGTCGAGATTGTCGCAGAGCAATTTGGCCAGATATGGCATGCGTTTGGCATCAGGCGTGTCAGCGACCGAATCGTGGCGCTACATCCACATTGCAGTCGAGGTCGATATGCGCACTATAAGGCGACGGCGCGATGGTGGATTGGGCTGACGGGCACATTCTTATTGTGCTTTAATATTTTTGCTGTAATTGTTTTGTATTTTAGTGGTGAGAGTGATTGGCTAGGTGTTTTGAATTTGTTTTTTTGGGGCGGGGTGATCGTTTCGACCATTGCTGGCGTAATTTCGGTCCGTATGGGTAGAAAGATGATGAAATTCGCTTGTCTTGCTGAAGGGATTTTTTCTGGTTTTGGTTGGAAGGATGTGAAGAACATAGATCTGCCTGCGATCACGAAAAAGAGCAAGAGGCCGGGAGAGCCTGGGGCATTAGGTATCTTGTATTTTCGTTATTAGTGGTAACCCGCTAACTCGGCAGTGGGGTTTCGGTTGATGGAGCGAATTAATGATGGCAGACACGGCACAATCTACCTCTACACAACTGTTGAGAGGGCATATCCGGAATCTTCGTAGCACGAGGCAGTCCCAGGAGTTTTTGTTTACAGATGCTGACCGGACGGCGATGGGGGTAACGGCTGTTGCGGCTGAGCTAGCGGGACTTGGCGGTGTGGCTATCGGGCTGGCCGCGTCTGCGGACGATACTGCCGAGGACGCTGATCTGCTTGAATTTGAACTGGATGGGAAAAGCATTCGTGCGTGGGTATGGGTATCCGTGTTCAAAGAGGGCGACGAAGTCGAGATTGTCGCTGAACGATTGGGGCAGGTATGGCATGTATTTGGCATCAGGCGTGTCAGCGATCGAATCGTGGCGCTGCATCCGCATTGCAGTCGAGGCCGATATGCGCACTATAAGGCGACTGTGCGATGGTGGTTTTTGATTTATTCATCGATGATGTTGATCATGGTCCTTTTGGGGGTGGTCATGTCTTTCTTTGATCCCGTTGATAACTGGTTGGGGATTTTTTATATGTATGCGGGTGGGGGGGCTATAGTTGCTGCTATTTTTGGTTTGATTGCATTCAACATATCTAGAAAATTCATGGGGTTCGTGCGTCTCGCTGAAGGAATTTTTTCTGGTTTTGGTTGGAAGAATGTGAAGAACATCGATCTGCCAGCGATCACGAAAAAGAGCAAGAAGCCGGGAGATCCGGGCGCATTAGGCATCTTGTATTTCCGCTACTAACAGTAGTTCGCTCACTCGAAGATTGGGGCCTCATCCATGATGAATCTCATCCGTGTCGGCGATGATGCCGACCACGGCGGCAAGGTGATCACGGGTTCGTCGACGATGCGTTTCGTTGCTCGCAAGGGGGACGAGGTTACTTGTCCCCAACATCCAGACGTCAAACCGAATTTGATCGAAGAGGGCGATGAATCGATGACAGATAACGGTGTTCCAGTTGCTCGACACGGTCACCGGGCGACCTGCGGCTGTCACCTGATTTCGAGCCTTACCTGATCTGCACGAGTTACAGAGTGACTTGATCTTTGCGGTTTGGAGGCAGGAAAATCAGGCGAGCATGATTGTGCCTGGTCTCGGCGTGCAGCGTCGAATTTCCACACCGGAGTTGGCCGACATCACGACAAGTTGGACAAAACTCGTCACTGGCGCATGCACGGCGAAGAAGTGATCCATCGCGACGATGAAGGTGCTCAGGCTGGCCGCAGCGAATGCCTGTTCATCGACGGTCAACGTCACTTCCAGACCCCGCACAAAACTCGGCATTGGTTCTCCCGGCAGCCAGAGCTGTTTGACGCGATGGCTCAGGTTCGTCAGTCCGTCGAGCAGTTTCGCGTGCCCTGCAGAATGAACGGTGAATTGGCGGAACACGCGTTTCAGCTCCGCAAGCCCGGTGCGGGTCAATTCGATCGAGTGCGGGGCGAACTGCGTGATGAGCCGCCAAGCCGCATCGCCTTCGCTCGACAATCGCGCAACTTCCGTCGGTGTGTCCAGCATCACGATGCGTGAAACCATCGTTCCCTGCTCGTTCACTAGATCACCATCTTCGGCGCCGGCCCGCATCGTGCGAGGGAAATTGCCATTCGAGCAGGTGGCGTCTGCCGTTATCTGTTCGATTACGGTGTCGGTTGCCGGTCGGCCGTCGAGTTCGACCAGGCTGAGCGCGGTTTCCTTCTTTCCCGATGGCGAGGCCGCGTCATGGTGCATGAGAACCCAATAGGGGCCGGCCGGTTTGGCGGAGCTGCCGTGCATGAGCGACGCGAACGGATGAATGATGTTCGCTCTGGAGCTGCCTGTCGTGGCACGGACCGACTCGACAGACCAAACTTCGACACCCGCAACGTCCGTATTCTGGGATTGCACGGGGTACGTGTTCGTGATCGGATTCCGCTTGAGTGGCAGCGACGTCAGCCGGAACAGGTTGACGATCGGCGTGCAAAAGAGCTTCAGATTGTCAGCCGACAGATTTTTTAGTCGCTGTGCTGTCCACGAATCTGGATGAACGCCGCAAATGGCGAGATGCAAGGTAAGTTGCTGGCTGGAGCCCGCCGTCCGCGCGAGCGCGGCGAGGTCGACGTCAACGAAATCGAATTTCTTCGGAAACGCAAAATATTCGCTCATTAGCCGCAGGGCTGGCGGCCCGTCGTCTTCGTCGAGAAGCTTCTCGGCCTCATCGTAGCCGGCGGCGGCGAGCGGCAGTGTGGTCAGCGTTGACCAGCGACGTTCGGCGTTTTCGACGAAGGCGGCTGCCGTGCGCATCGTCATCGTATCCATTGCCGCACCGACGACTTCACGGGGGCCGTTGACATGGATGCGCAACGGGCTGGGGACGGTTTCGATGCGAAAGTCGGGGCGGGCAACCGTAAAGGTGATGGAGAGCAGACCGGTTGTGCTGGCGGGCAGGACGACGTCGGAGGGAACGGCAGTTGCCGGGGCATAGCGCGCAGCGGAAATCCGCACGGGCGCTAACGTTACGTCATATACGGTTCGGAAAAGGCAGTCTTCCGTTTTGCTCGCCAGTTCTGTGCCGCGGGCAATGAACGATGGCTCAGTGAGCTTTTCGAACATGTCTGAGACATCGAACTGGGCGATTGCGCACGCAGGAACCGTTCGAAGATACTGGGGATACAGCATGCCGAGGAGGGCTTCGGCGAATTCCGGATAGTTGTCGTCGAGCCGACTTCCTATATCCGCAGCGAGGAGAGCGAACGACTGCAGCATCCGTTCGACGTGGGGATCTTCGGAGTGGTCGCCGGAAATTCCGAGACGAACGGCAATTTTGGGATAGCGTGTTGCAAAGATTGCAACTGACCGGCGCAGTAGTGAAAGTTCTCGTTCGTAATGCGGAAGCAGATGATCCATTGCGTGAAGTGATGAACCGGGAAGGCGGTGAACCGATATATTCGCCGACTGTTTCGGTTGCGCTGAATGGTGTCGGGCACGCTAACGTCTGACGTTGCTATGATAACCGCATGACGAAAAAAGCCCGTCGATCGACTCGGGGAGGAACCTGTCCGCATTTTTGTGGGCGAGGCGGTTGAACAACAGGTTATCCGCGCGCCTGCGTAAACCGCTCGCCGAACAGGATAGCAAGCTGGTTCATCGCTGATTTCCAGTCGAAGGCGGTGCGTACCGTTTTGGCCAGCCCACCGCTTGCTTTCTGTTTGCCCGATCGCGGAACCCCCGTGACCGATACGCACAAATGCCTTGTCGCACGTTCCGCAAAAATCGCGAATTTCCCTCCGAGTTCAAAAGTGTTTTCGCGGAATGTCCCTTCCCCGACGCAACGTCGGCCACGGATACTCACGGCCATACACATTCCGCATCCGCCGGAAATCCCATCGAACCTTGCATGACCGCTGCCTTGGGCATCCCGCGTCCGGGCCGATCATCCTCACGGCGCGTCCGGCATGTACACCATGTCGCAGGCACCGCCGGTCACTCGAACTACACGCCAACGCCATGACCCAACCCCTCCACCACGAATCATTGCCGACCCGCTATCGCGCATGGACCTGGCAAGGCTGCGAGCATCCCGAGCAACTGCGTCTCGAACAGATCGCGATGCCGGCGCTGAAGCCCGGACAGGTGCTGGTGCGCAACCACGCGATCGGCCTGAATCCGGTCGACTGGAAAGTACTCGGCGGCGCGCTGGTGAACTGGTCGGAGGGGCACGTGCCGGGTGTCGACGGCGCGGGAACGGTCGTCGCGGTCGCGGACGAGCACGCGCGCAATTTGCTCGGTCGTCGCGTCGCCTACCATCAGGGCCTCAACGAACACGGCAGTTTCTCGGAATACACGCCGATCGCCGCGTCCGTGCTGTTGACGGTTCCCGACGCGCTCGATTTCGAAACGGCCGCAAGCGTGCCATGTCCCGCGCTGACCGCGTGGCAGGCGCTCGAGAAAGTGCCGTGCCGTACATCCCGCGAAATTCTCGTCAGCGGAGCAGGGGGCGCGGTGGGCAACTATCTGGTGCAGATCGCCGCGGACCGCGGTTTCGAGGTCACGGTGTCGTGCCATGAGCGTCATTGGGAGCGCCTGCGTGCGCGAGGGGCGGCTCACTTTCTGGCCGGTCCCGTCGACGAGACCATCGACGCCGGACATGAACTGGCGGGGCGCTTCTACGCGGTGTTCGACAGCGTCGATGCACAAAGCGCGGCACGCTGGGCGCCGGCGGTGTCCGCAAACGGCCATGTCGTGTGCATTCAGGGGCGGTTCGAGGCACAGCCGCTGCCGCCGTTTACGACGAGCGTGTCGCTTCATGAAGTCGCGCTGAATGCACTGCATACATACGGCGACGCCGCAGCGTGGCTCGAGACGACCACCGCGGGCAGCATGCTGCTGGCCGGTATCGCCAACGGCACCCTTCAATCCGAAGCGCGTGTCACGGGCGACTTCGAGCACTTGCCCGAGCAACTTGAAGGACTCCGGCACCGCCGGTTTTCGGGCAAGCCGGTGGTGCTGGTCGGATAACGCGCGCTCCCGGATCGCCCCGATCCGACGACGATCCGGAATTCGTCTGATAATACGAGCGGCGATCCACCCGAACGAGCCATCGTTCGAATCCCGCCGAACCGTTGCACCGGCAACCAGGCGGCAGCATTGCCGCGATTGCGTCGTCACCCGACACAATCCGGAAACGAAACGGCGTCAGGCCCACCTGGTCGTTCGGAATGTGCCCAGCGCCGTTCAAATCCCCACACGACGCCCGCGCGACGCGGCGTCGCAACCAGGAGTGAACGATGATCACGCTGACCGTCAACGGTAGCGAACAGCATTTCGACGGCAATCCCGACATGCCGTTGCTCTGGTATCTGCGCGATGTCGTCGGCCACACGGGCACCAAGTTCGGCTGCGGGATGGCGCTGTGCGGCGCGTGCACGGTGCATCTCGACGGTGTGGCGATCCGCGCGTGCATCACGCCGGTTGCGGTCGCCGCCGGCAAGCGCGTGACGACGATCGAAGGGTTGTCGACCGACCTGACCCACCCGCTGCAGCAGGCCTGGCAGGAACTGAACGTCGCGCAATGCGGCTACTGTCAGTCCGGACAGATCATGCAGGCCGCGTCGCTGCTGAAGACGAATCCGCATCCGAGCGACGCCGACATCGACGACGCGATGTCCGGCAACATCTGCCGCTGCGGCACCTATACGCGCATCCGCGCGGCGATCCGGCTGGCGGTGCGCCGCGGAGGTGCCGCATGAACGCGCCGGAACTCTCGGTCCACAACGAAAGCCGCCGCGCGTTGCTGCTCGGCTTCGCATCCGGCGGGCTGCTGCTCGCGTTCGGCGTGCCGTCGCTCGCGCGCGCGGCCGCGCCGGTGCAGCCGCCCGTGAGCCCGAATCCGCGGTACGGCGGTGCAGGCATGCCGCACGGCTTGCGCGACGATCCGCACCTGTTCGTCGCGATCGCGCCGGACGGCACGGTGACGGTGACCTGCATCCGTTCCGAGATGGGTCAGGGCGTGCGCACGAGCGTCGCGCTCGTGGTCGCCGACGAACTGGGCGCGGACTGGACACGCGTGAAAGTCGCGCAGGCGGTCGGCGACGAGCCGCGCTACGGCAATCAGAACACCGACGGCTCGCGCAGCCTGCGCCAGAGTTTCGCCGCGCTGCGTCGCGCGGGTGCGGCCGCGCGCACGATGCTCGAGCAGGCCGCGGCGGCGGCGTGGGGCGTCGATGTGCGTCAGGTGAAGGCGACGGTGCACGAGGTGGTCGATACGAAAAGCGGGCGCAAGCTCGGCTTCGGCGAACTGGCCGCGAAGGCGGCCGCGCTGCCGGTGCCCGACACGAACAGCGTGGCGCTGAAGGCGCCGGCCGAGTTCCGCTATATCGGCAAGGGCGAGACGGCGCTGATCGACGGACGCGACATCGTCGGCGGCCGCGCGCACTACGGGATCGACACGCGGCTCGACGGCATGCTGTACGCGGTCGTTGCGCGTCCGCCGGTCTATGGCGATACGGTCGCGTCGTTCGATGGGTCCGCTGCGGAGCAACTGCCGGGTGTGGTCAAGGTCGTGCAGCTCGTGTCCACGCCGCTGCCGTCCGGCTTCCAGCCGCTCGGCGGCGTGGCCGTGATCGCGCGCGACACGTGGACGGCGATCCAGGCGCGCGCGCAACTGAAGATCGACTGGCAGCACGGGCCGCATGCGGGCTACGACTCGGCCGCCTACCGCAAGACGCTCGAAGCGGCGGCCGAGCAACCCGGCGACGTGATCCGCAACGACGGCGATGCGGCCGCGGCGCTCGCGGGTGCTGTGAAGCGGGTGCGCGCGACATACTACGTTCCGCATCTCGCGCACGCGACGATGGAGCCGCCCGCAGCGGTCGCGCGCGTGGCCGACGGCCGCTGCGAAGTGTGGACCTGCACGCAGGCGCCGCAGACCACCCGCGATGAGATCGCCAAGGCGCTCGCGCTGCCGACGGAGCGGGTCACGGTCAACGTGACGCTGCTCGGCGGCGGTTTCGGCCGCAAGTCGAAACCGGATTACGTGGTGGAGGCCGCGCTGCTGTCGAAGGCGGTTGGTGCGCCCGTCAAGCTGACGTTCACGCGCGAGGACGATATCGCGCACGACTATTTCCACGCGGTGTCGCTCGAGTCGTTCGACGGCGGCCTCGACGCGTCCGGGAAAGTGGTCGCGTGGCAGCATCGCACGGTCGCGCCGTCGATCCAGTCGACGTTCAAGGCCGGCGTCGTGCACGAACAGCCGGGCGAACTCGCGCAAGGCATCGCGGATCTGCCGTTCGCAGTCCAGAACGTGCGGATCGAGAATCCGGCCGTGGAAGCGCACACGCGCATCGGCTGGTTCCGTTCGGTGTACAACATTCCGCACGCGTTCGGGATTCAGAGCTTTGTGTCGGAGCTCGCGCACGCGGCGGGCCGCGACCCGAAGGATTTCCTGCTCGACCTGATCGGGCCCGCGCGACGTTTCGAGCCGCACATCACGGTGAAGAACGTGAACTACGGCGAGGATCCCGCGCTGTATCCGGTCGATACCGGACGGCTGCGGCGTGTGATCGAGACGGTCGCGCGCGAAGCCGGCTGGGGGCGCAAGCTGCCGAAGGGACACGGGCTCGGAATCGCCGCGCATCGCAGCTTCGTGTCGTACACGGCGGCGGTGTGCGAGGTACAGATCGGCGCGGACGGCGCGATTGCGGTGCCGCGCGTCGACATCGCGATCGACTGCGGGCCGCAGGTCAACCCGGAGCGCGTGCGCTCGCAGCTCGAAGGCGCGGTGGTGATGGGGCTCGGCATCGCACTGCACGGCGAGATCACGTTCAAGGACGGGCGCCCGGAACAGAGCAATTTCAACGGCTTCCAGGTGCTCAGGATGAGCGAGGCGCCGCGTGAAATCCGCGTTCATCTGGTCGCACCGGACGACTACGCGACGCCGCTCGGCGGCGTAGGCGAGCCGGGCCTGCCGCCGGTCGCGCCGGCGCTGACCAACGCGATCTTCGCGGCGACCGGCACGCGGATTCGCAGCCTGCCCGTCGCGGATCAGCTCGCGAAGCAAAAAGCCGGTTGATGCGCGGTCGCGCGCCGGGTCATGCGCATGGCCCGGCGCGATGCACCGATCGATCGCCTGCGCGCGAGGCGCGAGCATTGTTGTTTGCGAACGACCGTGCTAAATTCCCGTCAGCACTTGCAGTCACCGACCCATCAACCCGGTTCCGGCAACCGGAGCCAACGGGCGCGCCGGCATGCCGCCCGACAGGAGACAGACGTGATGGAGCATGCATCGATCGAGCGCACGCGGATCGACCAGACCGCGCATGAGCGGCTGCGGGAATCGCAGGCAATGCGGAGGGCGTCACGATGAGCCTGTTGATGTCGCGACGCGATCTCGCGTTCCTGCTGTACGACTGGCTCGATGCCGAAGCGCTCGTCGCGCTGCCGCGTTACGCGGAGCACAGCCGCGAGACGTTCGACGCGGTGCTCGACACCAGCGAGCGGATCGCGGCCGACCTGTTCGCGCCGCATGCGGCGCGCGGCGATCGTGAGGAGCCGCAGTTCGACGGTGAGCGCGTGACGCTGATTCCCGAAGTCGAGCCGGCGGTGCGCGCCTTTGCGGCGGCCGGCCTGATCGCCGCCGGCCAGGACGAAGCGTTCGGCGGGATGCGGCTGCCGAAACTCGTCGAAGCCGCGTCGTTCCTGTTCTTCCAGGCCGCGAACATCGCAACCGCTGCGTATCCGTTTCTCACCGTCGCGAACGCGAACCTGCTGCTCGCGCACGGTAGCCCCGCCCAGATCGACGCGTTCGCGCGGCCTGAGCTGGAAGGGCGCTTCTTCGGCACGATGTGCCTGTCCGAGCCGCAAGCCGGCTCGTCGCTGTCCGATATCGTCACGCGCGCCGACTTCGAGGGCGAGTCGCCGCTCGGTTCGCGCTACCGGATCACCGGCAACAAGATGTGGATTTCCGGCGGCGAGCACGAGCTGGCGGAGAACATCGTCCACCTCGTGCTCGCGAAGATTCCCGACGAACAGGGCCGGCTGCTGCCCGGCACGCGCGGCATCTCGCTGTTCATCGTCCCCAGGTATTTGCCGAGCGACGACGGCGCCGCGCGCGGCGAGCACAACGACGTGGTGCTCGCCGGCCTGAATCACAAGATGGGCTATCGCGGCACGACCAACTGCCTGCTGAACTTCGGCGAGGGCACGCGCCATCGTCCGCAAGGGCGGGCCGGTGCGATCGGCTATCTGGTCGGCGAGCCGAATCACGGCCTCGCCTATATGTTCCACATGATGAACGAGGCGCGCATCGGCGTCGGCGCGGGCGCGGTGGCGCTCGGCTACACGGGCTACCTGCACGCGCTCGACTATGCGCGCAACCGGCCGCAGGGCCGTCCGCTCGGGCCGGCGGGCAAGGACGCGGCCGCGCCGCAGGCGCCGATCGTCGCGCACCCGGACGTGCGGCGCATGCTGCTCGCGCAGAAGGCGTACGTCGAAGGCGGACTCGCGCTGATCCTGTACTGCGCGCGGCTCGTCGACGAAGCGCGCGCGCACGTCGACGAGCAGGTGCAGGCCGAGGCCGCTCGGCTGCTCGACATCCTGACGCCGATCGCGAAAAGCTGGCCGTCGCAGTGGTGTCTCGCGGCGAACGATCTCGCGATCCAGGTGCATGGCGGCTACGGCTACACGCGCGACTATCCGGTCGAGCGGCTCTACCGCGACAACCGCCTGAATCCCATCCACGAAGGCACGCACGGCATCCAGGCGCTCGACCTGCTGGGTCGCAAGGTCGTGCAGGACGACGGCGCGCCGCTGCGGACGCTCGACGCGCGCATCGGCGCGACGGTCGAACGTGCGCGGGCGGCGGACGGCGACGCCGGTTCGCATGCCGATGCACTGGCGCAGCGGTGGGCACGGCTCGTCGACGTCACGCGCGCACTGGCGGCGATCGGCGATCCGCAGGTGCGGCTTGCGAATGCGAGCGTCTATCTGGAGGCGTTCGGCCATCTGATCGTCGCGTGGCTGTGGCTCGACGTGACGCTCGCCGCGCACGGGCGCGATGACGATTTCCATGACGGCAAGCGGGCCGCCGCGCGTTACTTCTTTCGCTGGGAACTGCCTAAGGTGGATGCGCAGCTCGATCTGCTGGCGAGTGTCGATACGACGACGCTCGACATGCGCGACGGGTGGTTCTGAGCGCCGCGCTGCGCGGATGACGGACGGTGTCGCGGTGCAGGCCGGTGCGCCTGCGTTGCGCGCCGACGACACGATCGACTATGCGACCGAAGACCTGCGGCGCCGCGTCGACGAACTGACCGGCGGGCGCGGCGCGGACGTCGTCTACGATCCGGTCGGCGGCGCGTACAGCGAGGCGGCGCAGCGCGCGACCGCATGGCGCGGCCGGTTCCTCGTGGTCGGCTTCGCGGCCGGTGAGATCCCGACGCTCGCATTGAACCTCACGCTGCTCAAGGAGCGCGATATCCTTGGCGTATTCTGGGGCGACGCGGTGCGGCGCGATCCAGCGCCGCACGCGGCAAACATGCGCCAGCTCGCGCAATGGTTCGCGGCCGGCAAGGTGCGGCCCGCGATCACCGAGCGCGTGTCGCTGGCCGGTGCGGCCGGCGCGATTGCGCGCATGGCGAACCGGCAGGTCAAGGGCAAGGTCGTGATCCTGCCGGATGCGTGATCACGCCGACGTCGGACCGCGCGGCGGCAGTCCGATCGGGCGCCGCCTTCGATCGAGATGTTTTTGTGTGATGTTACCGGAGACGTTGAACATGCAACCGCTATCGAATCTGCATCCCGCCGCCGCGAAATCGCTCGACGCGTGGCACGCGATGATCGCGCGCAAGGACTTCGGCGAACTCGACACGATCGTCCATCCGGACGCCGTGTTCCGCTCGCCGATGGCGTTCAAGCCATACGGCCCTGCGCCCGCGCTGCTGTTGGCGCTGCGCACGGTGGTTACGATCCTCGAGAACTTCGAATACCACCGCGAGTTCGTCGACGTCGACGGCACGAGCGTCGTGCTGGAATTCAGTGCGACGCTTGCCGACAAACGGTTGAAGGGGATCGACATGATCCGTTTCGACGACGCCGGGCGCATTGTCGAGTTCGAGGTCATGATTCGCCCGCTCAATGCGCTGCAGGCGCTCGGCGCGGAAATGGGCGCACGGCTCGGGCAGCAGCTTCCGGCGTTCAAGATCGGCGAGTGAGCGACGCTCGCCGGCAGGTGGCAGCCATGCCGGCGACTGTCAGTGATCCTTGATCCTGACGCTGTAGCCCGCGTCCTCGAACGCGACGACGAATTCCTCGGGGAACAGCCACGAGTCGACCTTCACGTGCGACGTCGCGCGATCGATCTCGACTTTCGCGTCGGGATCGACGCGCCAGATTTCATGTTCGACGGCGCGTGCGGTGTCGTCGTCGAGCGAGTGGTCCAGTACGAATTCCATGATCAGTTTCCTTTTTTCAACGTCCACGCTCATACGAGCGTGGACTGCCGGTTGGCGAGCGATACCGATGACGCCACCGGGATCAGACAGCATGCGTTGACGATACGCGCGATCACCTCGAACGATAAGCGGGCACACGCGTGACGCACTGTCGCCCGGTGATCAACGAAGCCGGTGAAAACGCCTGCGAAGCAGCATCCGGAGTGCGAAAGAGGCGTTGCGCGGAACGTCGCTTTCGCTCCCGGCAGCGCCGGTTCGAGCAAGCGGGTTCCCGACGCAGCCAGCACCGCTGCGCACATCACGCATCGAGCGACGCGATCGCGTCGGCCGCGATCATCGCCAGGTGATTCGCCGGGCGCGGCCGGCCGGTCGGACGGAACACGGCGTCGCCCTGCACGATCGTGCGGCCCGAATACGCGCACCGTCCATCGCGCCGCGCAACCGCGCGTCGCCATTTCTGTTCGCCGTAGTGCAGGCGGCCGCTTTCGACCCAGCGCACGAGCAGCTCATCGTGCGACCACTCGAGCAGCGTGACATGAATCTGGCTGCGCCCGGGCGACGCGGCGCGCGGCGCGATGCCGACGGAAGAGACGGTCAGCATGATCGATCACCTGCGGTGCGCCGGGCGAAACGCCGAACTTCGTTAGTTACGCTGAATGCCATTGCGAGTCTCCTGCCGGCCAACGGGGATGGTGTCGATCGGGATCGAGCCGAACCGCGCGCAATCGACGCGGTCGGTACGGAATTCGCCGCCAGACGGTGCACGGGATTGACGAGCCGTGCGGATCGTCGACGCATGCCCAGTGTAAAAGCGCGTGCGCAGGCACCGGAAGGCACGGGGCGAAGAACACCGTGTTGCCCGATATCGAACACCGGCGTGCCTGCGTGCGACGGATCAGGCCACGGCATCACGGGCGCGCATCCGTCGGCGCGCTGTGCGTCGTCGCACGCGGCGCCGGGCGCAGCGTGACCGTGCAGGTCGTGCCCGCTGCGAGGAAGCCGTCGGGCGGCATGCCGTCCAGCCGGATCCGGACCGGCACGCGCTGCGCGAGCCGCACCCACGTGAAGATCGGGTTGACGTCGGCAAGCAGTGTCGAGCCGGCCGGATTGTCGCGATCGCTGATGCCGCGCGCGACGCTTTCGACGTGCCCGCTCAACGACGGCCCGCCGGACAGCAGCCGGATTTCGGCCGGATCGCCGACGTGCACCTGCGGCAGCTTGGTTTCCTCGAAATAGCCGTAGACCCAGTACGAATGCGCATCGATCAGCGCCAGCCGCGCGACGCCGGCGGTCGCGTAGTCGCCCGGATACAGATTCAGGTTCGTGATGTAGCCGTCGACGGGCGCGCGGATTTCGCTGCGCGCGAGATTCAGGCGCGCGACGTCGCGCGTGGCGAGCGCTGCCTGGTAGCTGGCCTGCGCCTGCCGTGCGGCCGACCCGGCATCCTCGCGCACCTCGGCCGAGATCACCGCGCTGTCGAGCTGCGCACGGCGCGACGCTTGCTGGCGGCGCATGTCGAGCTCGGCCTTGCGCAGGTCGAGCTGCGCGTCGGCTTGCGCGAGCGCGTAGCGGAAGCGGTCGGCGTCGATGCGGAATAGCACGTCGCCGCGGCGCACCTGCTGGTTGTCGGCGACGAGCACGTCGGTCACGATGCCCGACACGTCCGGCGCGATATTGACGACCTTGGCGCGCACGCGGCCGTCGCGCGTCCACGGCGCATACATGTAGCGATTCCACAGCGCGTGGGCGAGCAGGACGGCGACGACGAACAGCAGCAGGGTGGCCGCCACGCGGAAACAGGTTTGGGCACGCATGTTGACTCGATACGAAGCAGGGTGATCCATCAGCCGGCCAGCAGCAGGCCGGCGCCGCAGAACAGGCACACGAACACGGAAACGCGGAACAGCGCGGGATGCCACACGTGCCGGTACAGCCCCGCGCGGGCGAGCACGCGGTCGACGATCCAGAATGCGACGCCGCAGCCGAGGAACGCGGGCAGCACGCCGGGCACGAGCAGCGACGCGATCGGAACTTCAGGGAACATCGGGCGCTCCTCGCGGTGGCCGGGCGGCGGTGTCGCCCGTCGGTTCGACGCCGCCGCCGAGCGCCATCATCAGTTGCGCCCACGCGTCGAGGCGGGCGGCGCGCACGTTGGCGAGCGCCTGCTGCGCCTGCAGCAGTTCGGTCTGGGTCGACAGCACGTTCAGGTAATCCGTGAGCCCCGCGCGGTAGCCCTGCGTCGCGTAGTCGAACGCGTGCTGCGCGGAGTCGTTCGCGGCCTCGATGTCGACCTGCTGCTGCGCGAGCGACTGCAGCGACACGACCTGGTCCGCGACGTCGCGGAACGCCGCGAGGACGGCTTCGTTGTATGTCTCGACCGCGAGGTCGTAGTCGGCAACCGCGACGCCGTAGCGGCCCTGGCGAAGCCCGCCGTCGAAGATCGGCAGCGAAATGGCCGCGCCGAACCCGTGCGTCATCGCATCGTTGTTGATGAACGTGAAGAAGCCGCCGAACGCCGCGGACGCGAGCCCGGCGCTCGCGATCAGGTCGATGTTCGGATAGAAGTCGGCGTGCGCGGCGTGTATTCCCTTTGCCGTTGCTTCGACGCGCCAGCGCGCGGCGCTGATGTCCGGCCGGTGGCCGACGAGTTCGGCCGGCAGGTTCGCCGGCAGCGCGACCGGCACGTCGAGCCGCAGCGCGGGCCGCGCGAGCGCCGCGCCGGCGCCCGGCCCGCGGCCGGTGAGGACGGCCAGTTCGTTGCGCAGCACCGCGAGCTGCCGGTCGAGTTCCTCGATCTGCGCGCGGCTCGTTGCCACCGGCGTGCTCGCCTGGGTGATCTCGAAGCGGCTCGCGAGTCCGGCCCGGTAGCGGCGCGCGATGATGTCGACGACGTCCTGCTGGCGCTTGCGGGTCGCCACTGCGACGTCGCGCTGGTCGAACGTTTTCGCGAACGTGACGTAGGTGCGCACGACCGCGGTTTCGAGCGCCAGGCGCGCCACGCGCGCATCGGCCTCGGCCGCCAGCGTGCTGTCGAGCGCGCCTTCGCGTTCCGCGCGATGCTTGCCCCACAGGTCGAGCGGGTAGCCGACGTCGACGCCGGCCGAGTTGTGCCAGACCGTGTTGCCGCCCGGCGGACTGGAGCTGGCGAACCGCGCGAAGCGCGTGCGGCCGAAATCGCCGCTCGCGGAGACGGTCGGGTAGCGCGCCGCGCCGGCAATGCGTGCCAGCTCGGCGTAGCGGTCGATGCGTGCCTGTGCGACACGCAACGCGGGGCTGCCGGCCACGGCGTCGGCGACCAGCGCGTCGAGCTGCGGATCGCGCCACGCGCGCCACCAGTCGTCGCGCGGCCACGATGCCTGCGACGCGGACGCGGGCAACCCGTTCGCGACCGCGGCTGCGTCGACGAGCGTCGCGCGCGGCGCAATGCCGCCGGTATGCGCGCACGCGCCGAGCCACAGCAGGGCGAGCGCCGCGATGCCGCGCGCGGCGAGGGTGCGGGACGAGCTTGCCGCGGTGCGGCACTCGGGATTACACACGGGCATCATCGGGCGGAATGGACGTGGCGGGCGGGCGTTGCAGCGGGACGAGATTGCATTGCAGCGACACGCGAATGAAATGGACGCAGTCGGCCAGGCGCGGCGCCAGGCCGGAGGTGAGCGGGGGCGCGGCATTGAGCGTGGCGAGCGCATCGGTGGCCGCGCGTTCGGCATCGTGCAGTGTCGCGGGCGACGGCTGCTCGAACAGGCGCGAGACCGACGTGCACAGCGCACGTTCGTGCGCGTGCCACACGCTAGCTGGCGGCTCGGCGGCGCCTGCCGTGCGCAGATCGACGATGCTGCGACCGATCTCCAGCGACGCGAAGCTCCACGCGAACAGTTCCTGCTGGCCGAGGTGGCCGGTCGCCGGGCGCGCGGCGATCTGCAGCGTGAAGTCGCGCAGGCCCGCGTCGAAGCGCGGCATCAGGCCGGCGAGTTCGCCGAAACACGCATCGACCGACACCAGGCGCCGCAGCGCATGGAGATAGCGCCCGGTCGCCCAGTCGCCCGCATACGGCGCGACGACGGAATACGCGAGCGATGCGGCGACGATGCCGAGAATCGACGAGAAGCCTGCATCGAGCGTCGCCGTGGGCGCATAGACGACGGGATTGGTGAGGTTGGTCAGGAAGCAGAAGTAGATGTTGAAGCCGAGGCCGAATGCGGCCGTCTTCGGAAACGAATTCAGGTACGCGCCGACCGCGATGAACAGCGCGAACGCCGCGGCGAGCGGTGCGAAGCTGTCCATGCCGGGCAGCAGCACGAAATTGAAGCCGACGCTCGCGAGCCATGCGACCGTGCAGCCGAGCGCGACCTGGCGCGTCGCCGCGGCCGGCGCCGGCATGATCGAGTACAGCGCGCTCGCGATCGTGGCGGACACAACGGCGCCGGCTGCGCCCGTCCAGCCCGACGCGATCCAGAACAGCGACACCGCCGACACCGCGACGATCGCGCGCAGTCCCGCGGCGGCGGACACCATGCGGTTCGCGGTGGTGACGATGCGCACCGGTGCGCGGACCGGCCCGGATGCGGTCGCGGCCGGCGCCGGCTGGCGGCGGATCGCGATGAAGTCCGCCAGATACGCGCGCAGGCTGCCGAGTGCCTGTTTCAGCAGCGACAGTCCGGTGAGCGCGTCTCGCGCATCGGGCACCGGTTCCGGTGTGCGGCTGTCGGTCAGCCGCGCGATGGCCTGGTCGAGCGCGTCGACGAGCTGCTCGACGGCCCGCAGGTCGAACGCGCGCGCCGGATCATCCGGCGGCAGCACGCGCGCGACGTCGTCGCAGGCGGCCGACAGCACGCTGGCGGCGTGCCGGTCGGCGGCGCGCTGCAGGCTGGCCCGATACTGATGCAGCGCATGGAAGCGCGCGCCGGCATCGAGGAACTGGCCGGCCATGCGCGTCATGATGTCGTTGCGCGCGCGCAGGTCGGGATCCTCGAATACCGCGGCGCTGCGCAGGTTCTCGAGTTGCGCGCGCGCGGCGAGGAGCCGCAGGTAGCGGCGGCTCTGTTCGTCGGCCGGCAGGGTTTGCGTGAGCGCGGCGCGCACGAAGCCGATGACGTCGGCGTAGTGGTCTTCGCCGGTCTTCATCAGCATCGCGCGGACATGGCGCGGCAGGATCAGCGCGCTGACGACACCGGCCGACAGGATGCCGATCGATACCTCGCCGAGCCCGGTGACGACATTGGCGATGATGTCGTAGGGCCGGTCGATCGACGGGATCGCGGCGATACAGGTCGCATAGCCGGCGAGCACGAAGCCGTACGACTGATAGTTCCGGAAATACGCGGCGCCCCACGTGCAGCAGCCGATCCATACCACGAGCGCACTCAGGAACAGCACGCGCTCCTGCGGGAACGCGCCGATCAGCACGATCGCGGCCAGGTTGCCGATCAGCATGCCGACGCCGCGATAGAAGCCGCGCGCCATCACCATGCCGCTGTGCTGATGCATCATCAGGATCACGACGGTCACCATCGCCGTGCGTGGCGCCGCCAGCTCCAGCCGCATCGAGACGCCCATCGCCAGCACGACGGCGACGACCGTCTTCGCGACATGGATCAGGCGGGCGCCGTCGGTCTGGCCGAATTCGCGGCTCATGCCGATCAGCGTGCGCGCGACCCACGCCGCGGTGAACGGCCGCGTTAGCGTGCGCTTGTTCGATGACATGGCGTGGCGACCGGACGGGTCCGGCGTGGCGGGTTCGACGGGGCGGCGCGTGGCGCGCGTGGCGCGCGCGGCGATGCTGCGAAAGCGGCCGGCTGCCGTCGGGTCACGCGACGAAAGCCGGACCAGTCGCGCTCGCAACCGGACCCGAAACGCTCTGTCGTATCGATGGAAACGCGCATCTCGTCAGACCGAATCCGTCGACAGCGTTTCGGCATGCAACTCCTTGTCCGCATCGGCCGACCACGGTGGATCGAGCAGCGCGATGCGCACGTGCTCGATGAACAGCTTCAGCTTGTTGCCCGCATACGGATTGCGCGGATAGACCGCGTAGATCACTTCGTCCTGCGGCGCTTCATCGGCGAGCACGCGCACCAGCCGGCCGTCGCGCAGGCATTCGTCGGCGATGTAGCGCGGCAGCATCGCGATGCCGATGCCTTGCACCGCGGCGTCGCGCAGCGTTTCGCCGTTGTTGGACAGGAACGCGCTGCCCGGGCTGATCGCGCGCGGCTTGCCGAGGCTGCCCGGCGTCGTGAACGTCCACGTGGCCGACGGCGCCGTGTGGCTGTAGTTCAGGCACCGGTGCTCGAGCAGCGCGTCGATCGACGCCGGTTCGCCGTGCGTCGCGAGATAGCCGGGGCTACAGACGACGACACGCTCGCACGCGGCGACGCGGCGCGCGATGAGCGCGCTGTCGGGCAGCCGTGCCGAGCGGATCGCGACGTCGAAGCGCTCGACTTCGAGGTTCACGGTGCGATCGTCGGTTTCGAGCGTGACGCGCAACTGCGGATGCGCGGCGGCGAACTTCGCGATCGCCGGCCCGAGCCAGCGGCGGGTGAGGCTGACTGGCGACGTGATGCGCAGCTCGCCGCACAGTCCGTGCGAACGTTCGGCGATCTCCTCGGCGACGTCGACGAGCCGGCGCATCGATTCGGATGCGGCGCGGTAGAAGGTCACGCCGGCTTCGGTCGGCGTGACGTTGCGGGTCGAGCGCATCAGCAACTGCACGCCGAGCGTGCGCTCGAGGTCGCTGATGCGTTTGCTGACGACGGACTTCGACAGGCCGAGCCGGCGTGCGGATTCGGTGATGCTTTGCCGCTCGACGGCGAACAGGAAGGCCTGGATATCGTCTATGTTCAGGGATTTCATGATGCGGTCCGAGTGTCGTCGGGCATGAGTCAGGGGCGCACGTCTGCCGCGCTTGCGGTCTGTCTGCGGCGATCGACGCACGACGCTGCGGTCGGAGCCGGCGCGAATCGTGCGACGAAAGCGCGGCGCGCGGCGGCAAGCGCCGGAACTGTGGCAACACGCAGGATTGCGATACGTGTTCGACGCGCCGAATGCATCGTCCGCCCGCGCGCCGGCGTGCGACCGCGCCGCAACGCAGCACGGTCCAGCCGTTCGGGAGCAGGGTGGTTCACGCGAGCCCGACGCCGTAGGCAGTCCGTACGGCTTCAAGCGTAGTGGAAGGCGTTGCGTGTCGATAGACGGGCCGGATTGTCCTCAGTGTTCCATGCATGGAACGATCGATCGCGCCGCCGTCGGGGCGGCGCGATTTGCGAACGGCGGCCCGCGCCGGGTGCAGGCGCGCGGGCGGGCGTCAGGCGATCTGGCTGAGGCGATAGACCTCCACCTTCTCGACGGCGTCCCAGTCGCGGGCCTGGAACGCGAGGATATGCGGGCCTTCGTTATGGTGGCGGGCCTGGGTCTGCGCGTTCTCCCACATCTCGACGAACACGAAGCGGCGTGGGTCGGCTTCGTCGAGCAGCAGTTCATAGCGCAGGTTGCCGTGCTCCTGCCGGGACGGCTCGACGAGCTCGGCAAGCCGGGTGCGCAGGCGCGCCTCGTGGCCGGCCTTCGCGTACAGCACCGCGACGATATGCAGTTTCGTCATCTTCGTTCTCCTCGATCCCGCGTGCGTGCGGGGCGGCCGGTCACCGGCGAATCGGCTTCACGCATGGGCGGCCAGGCGGCCGGGGCCGGCGGCGATCAGGATCATGAAGCCGCCGATGATGCTGATGTGTTCGAGAAAGCCGGTGAGCATCAGCGTGCGCTGGTTGCCTTGCTGGTTCCAGAAGTCGTAGAACACGACCGCGGTCGCGAGCGTGAAGACCGCGAGCAGCAGCGACGCGAGCGTGGTCTGGAAACCGACCATGATCGCGACGCCGCAGGCGAGCTGGACGATGATCGTGCTCGCCAGGGCGAGGCGCGGGAACGGCAGGTTCTTCGCGCGAACCTCGTCGAGGCCGTGCTGGAAGAACAGGAATTTGTTGATTCCGCTCAGCACGAACATCAGCGCGATGAAGAAGCGGCCCGCGAACAGGAGATAGTCGGCCATGGCGCGTTCGTATCCGTTATCGGTCGGAGGGAGGGCATCGACGCCGGGCGTCGATGCAGCGTTGCTGCGCGGTGGCGCCCGTCGCGGACGAGGCGGGCGCCACCGCACGGAACGGCATTCGCCGTCGCCGCTCAGCTCTTGTCGTACGAGAACTGGATGCCTGCGGTGCCGCCGGTTTCGATGAACAGGTTGATGAACGCCGGGACGGTTGCGCTGCGGGCCCAGTCGCGCTGCAGTTCGCAGAACAGCTGTGCGACGCTGATCATCTGGCCGCCGGCCTGCTCGATGCGGCGCAGCGCGGCTTCGTGCGCGGCGACCGACGTGCCGCCGACCGCGTCGACGACCACATAGACCTCGTAGCCGGCCTTCAGCGCGTCGAGCGCCGGGAAGGTCAGGCACGCCTCGGTCCACAGCGCGGTCATGATCAGTTTCTTGCGGCCGGTGGCTTCGACGGCCTTGCGGAACTCGACGTCTTCCCACGAGTTGATGCTGGTGCGGTCGTAGGTCGGATAGCCTTCGAGCGCGGCGCGCAGCTGCGGGATCGGCGGCTTGTTCAGGCCGGTCTGCACGTTGACGGTCGAGTGGACGATCGGCAGGTTGTACGCGACTGCGGCCTTCGATGCACCGACGATGTTGTTGATCAGCAGCTGGCGATCCATCGATGCGATGGAGTTCACCTGGACCGGCTGGTAATCGATGACGATGAACGCCGCGTTCTGCGGGGTGAGCAGGTGGTCGTTCGCGGGATCGCGAATCGGTTCGCTTGCCATGGTTCTCTCCAGATCAGGGTGGTGGGAGGCTGGGGATCACGATCGCGCCGCCCCGTCGTGCGGGCGCGATGCGATTCTGCTGCGGTGCGGTGCCGCGACGATCGAGTGGCGCCGTTGAGTGGCGACATCGAAGCGGCCCGCGCCTGGCGATTCGCCGGATTCGGATGCCGGCGAGAGTCGTCAGCTTATGCGATCCGCGCGGCGGTGCGTAGCGCGCGCGGACAGAACATAGTGTTCTCGTTCATCGAACGGAATGCGCGGGCGACAGGGCGGGGCATGCCGCTAACATGGTCGGCATGATCAGGATCACTGATGGGTTTGAAGGCGACGAATGCCGCGGATGCGGCGATCGGCCGGCCCGATCCGGCGGTGCGGAACGGGGGGCGAAGCGGGCTACCAAGCGGGTGACGGGAACGGGTGACGCACGGGATGCGCGGCCTAGCGCGGTGCGCGCGCCTTGCCGGCGGACCGCGGCGCCGGCGCCGCGCTGTTTGCCGGGGTGCTGTCTTCCAGCACGAGCCGCGCGGTGGCGGCGAAGTGCTCGCGCAGCAACTCGCAGGCGCGATCGGCGTCGCGCGCGAGCACGGCCTTCACGATCGCCTCGTGCTCGCGGCCGACATCCCGCTCATCCGCATGCTGGCTGCGCAGCGACTGGTGCCGGTAGCGGGCGGTCTGCGTGCGCAGCGTCGCCGCGAAATGCCTGAGCCATTTCGAGCGGCAGCCGGCCAGCAGCGTCGCGTGGAAGTGGTCGTGCGCGCGCTCCCAGTCGGGGTTCATCCGCGGCGGTTCGTCGATGACGGTCGGCAGGCTGTTGACCAGGTGGAACGCCGCGAGCACCGACGCTTCCCATTCGAGGTTGCCGCTGTCGATCGCGTCGCGCAGCGCCTCGGACTCGATGCACTGCCGCACCGACGTGATGTCCTCGAGATCCGCGCGCGAGACTGGCGTGACGCGAAAGCCGCGCTGGTCCTCCGCATCGACGAAGCCGCTCATCGCGAGCCGCGACACGGCCTCACGCAGCGGGATCACGCCGGCCTGGTAACGGTCGGCCAGTTCCCGGATCTTCAGCTTGGAGCCGGGGGCGAGCGCCCCGGACACGATGTCCCGAAGAATGGTGTCGGCCAGTACCGACGCCATGGTGCGCGAGCCGCCGGTCGCCGCGTCGTCAAACGTCATGTCCACGAATGTTTCCCTCCAGATGGCCAAATTATATGCAGAACACAGAGACGTATGCGAATCCTAGGGTAAACATGCAAAGACGAAAATATATATATTTTCTAAATTTGTATCTAAATCGCGGCCAGCCCGGCGGCGACCCCCTTGATCTGGAGATGTCATGCGTTACGTGAATTTTTCGCCCGATGGCCACAAACGGATGCTCGGCGTGCAGCGCGACTCGACCATCGTGTCGCTCGGCGACGCGACGCTCGAGCAACTGCTCGCGAGCGGTATCGATCTGGCCGGCTTTGCCGATCGTCAGGCGGCGACCGGCCCGACCTTTCACGTCGACGAAGTGACGTGGCTGCCACCGCTCACGCGGCCCGGCAAGATCATCTGCGTCGGGCTGAACTACGCCGACCACACGAAGGAAAGCCCGTATGAACAGCCTTCCTATCCGACCCTGTTCCCGCGCTTCACCACCAGCCTGATCGGGCACGGCGCGCCGATGATCCGCCCGCGTGTGTCCGATTCGCTGGACTTTGAAGGCGAGCTGGCGGTCGTGCTGAAAAGCGGCGGCCGTCATATCCCGAAGGCGAGCGCGCTCGATTGCGTGGCCGGCTACTCGGTGTTCAACGACGGGTCGGTGCGCGAGTACCAGTTCAAGGCGCCGCAATGGACCGTCGGCAAGAACTTCGACGGCACCGGTGCGTTCGGCCCGGCGCTCGTGACCGCCGACGAGCTGCCGGCGGGCGGCGCAGGGCTGCGCCTGGAAACGCGGCTGAACGGCAAGGTCGTGCAGTCGGCGAATACGAGCGACATGCTGTTCGACGTCGCGACGCTGATCGCGATCGTCAGCGAGGCGATCACGCTGGAAGCCGGCGACGTGATCGTCAGCGGCACGCCGGCCGGCATCGGCTGGGCGCGCGAGCCGAAGCTGATCATGCGCGACGGCGACGTGTGCGAGGTCGAGATCGAAGGGCTAGGCATCCTGCGCAATCCGGTGCGCGACGAAGACGCGGCGCAGTGAACGCCGGCCGTTGAACGGACCTATCAAGAGACTGAGGAAGACATGAGACAGATTCGAGTTCCGGTGTTGGTGGTCGGCGCAGGGCCGGCCGGGCTGACGACCGCGGCGCTGCTGGCGAAATACGGCGTCGAGGTACTGGCGATCACGCGCTATCCGGGCACCGCCCATTCGCCGCGCGCGCACATCACGAACCAGCGCACGATCGAGGTGTTCCGCGACCTCGGCATCGAGGAGCGCGTGCGCGCGCTCGCGACGCCGAACGAGCTGATGACCAACAACGTATGGGCGACCAGCTTCGCGGATCGCGAGATCGCGCGGCTGCAGACCTGGGGCACCGGCACGCGGCGCAAGGCCGACTACGAGGCGGCCAGCCCGTCGCAGATGTGCAATGCGCCGCAGCATCTGCTCGAGCCGGTGATTCTCGGCGCGGCGCGCGAGTACGGCGCGCGCATCCTGTTCAACACCGAACTCGTGTCGATTCGTCAGACGGAAGACGCGGTGATCGCGCAGCTCGTCGACGTCGTGACGCGCGAGGAGATCGAGGTGATCGCCGACTACGCGGTCGGCGCGGACGGCGCGCAAAGCATCGTGGTCAAGCAGATCGGCTTCGAACTCGACGGCGAAATGGGGCTCGGCTGCGCGGTGAACTGCTGGCTCGAGGTCGACCTCGAGAAATACACCGCGCACCGCCCGGGCGTGCTGTACTGGATGAGCCAGCCGGGCAGCGACTACTGGGTCGGCAGCGGCACGTACATCTGTGTGCGGCCGTGGAACGAATGGGTGCTGCTGTTCATGTACAACCCGAAGGACGGCGAACCCGACCTGAGCCACGACGCGGTGATCGCGCGGGCACGCGCGACGATCGGCGACCCGGACATCCCGATCCGCGTGAAGGCCGTGTCGAAATGGACGATCAACCGGATGGTCGCGCGCACCATGGTGAAGGGCCGCGTCGCGATCGCCGGCGACGCCGCGCACCGCCATCCGCCGGCAAACGGGCTCGGCTCGAACACGTCGGTGCAGGACGCGTTCAACCTCGCATGGAAGCTCGCGATGATCGTGAAGGGGCAGGCGTCGCCCGCACTGCTGCAGACCTATTCGGACGAACGCCAACCGGTCGCCGAGGCGGTCGTGAATCGTGCGATCAAATCGGTCGGCGAGATGCTGCCGATCGCGAAGGCGCTCGGCTTCTCGGAAGGGCAGAGCGTCGAGGAAGGCTGGGCGTCGCTCGACGGCCTGTTCGCGCAGGACGACGCCGGCCGCAAGCGTCGCAAGGCGCTCGCCGACGCGGTCGAGCTGCAGAACTATCAGTTCAACTGCCACGGCGTCGAGCTCGGGCAGCACTACACGTCGTCCGCGATCGTGCGCGACGGCGCGACATTCCCGATTCCGTCGCGTGACCCGGAGCTTTACTATCATCCGACGACGACGCCAGGCGCATCCATTCCGCATGCGTGGATCCAGCGCGACGGCGCACCGGTGTCGACGCTCGACCTCGTCGGCCAGGGCGCGTTCACGGTGCTCACGGGGGCCGGCGGGCACGCGTGGCTCGACGCGGCGAAGCAGGTCGGCGACGAATTCGGCATCGAGATCCGCGCGGTGTCGATCGAGCACGGCACGTCGACTTTCGACGTGTACGGCGACTGGGCGCGGCAGCGCGAGATCGAGGATCACGGCTGCGTGCTGGTGCGGCCGGACCGCTTCGTCGCATGGCGTTCGGAAGCGCTGGCGGACGATCCGGCCGGCGCGCTGCGCCGCGTGCTGTCGCGGATGCTCGGCGGCGCGGGGCAGGCGCGCGTGACTGCCGACGCGGCCGCGCTGGCCGAAGCGTAACGGAGGCCGGAATGACGAATGCGACGACTGCCAGGACCGGGATCAGCAAGCGGGCCCCGTTCGGCATCCACAGCATCGACCACTTCGCGCTCGACGTGCCGAGCCTGGCGGACGCCCATCGCTTCGTGACCGCGTTCGGCTTCGACGTCGAGGCCGGCGAACACGAGCTGCGGCTGCGCACGGCGCCCGGCGGCCACGTCTGGGCGACGCTGCGCGAGGGGCCGCGCAAGCGGCTCGCTTACCTGTCGCTGAACTGCTTCGCCGACGACTTCGCACCGCTGCGCGCGCAGATTCTCGGTGCGGGCGCGCGTGTGGCGGCGCCGCCCGAAGGGCGCGCGGCGGACGACGGCTTCTGGTTCGAGGATCCGGACGGCAACCTGCTGCAGTTGAAGACGGGCGCGAAGACGACGCCCGGATGCAAGCCGGCGGCGCCGCGCGCGACCGGCATCCGGCCGCAGCGCGGCGCACTGTTCCGCGGCGACGCGCCGACGGTGCATCCGGCGCGGCTGTCGCACGTGCTGATGTTCACGCCTGACATCGGCCGGGCGATCGCGTTCTACGAGCAGGCACTCGGCCTCGGTTTGTCGGACGGCGCGGCGGGCATCGTCGCGTTCCTGCACGCGCGCCACGGCAGCGACCATCACCTGGTCGCCTTCGCGCAGGGCAGCGCGAAGGGCTGGCATCACAGCGCATGGGACGTGCCGGCCGTCGACGATGTCGGGCTCGGCAAGATGCAGATGCAGCGGGCCGGTTACGTCGAAGGGTGGGGCGTCGGGCGTCACGTGCTGGGTTCGAACTACTTCCAGTACGTGCGCGACCCGTGGGGCTCGTTCTGGGAGTATTCGGCCGACATCGACTATGTCGGCGCGGGCGTCGAGTGGCCGGTCGGCGACCACCCGCCGGAGGACTCGCTGTATCTCTGGGGACCGGACGTGCCGGACTACTTCTTCGAGAACACCGAAGCCGCCTGAGCTTCATCGCATGCCGCCGGCTCGCGCCGGCGCATCTTCGTCGGGCCGCCCGGCCCGGCGCTTCAGGTGCTTCATTCTCGTCATATTAATCAGTATAACGAATCACATTGGAGATCAGGATGGTCGGCAAGAAGACCTGTGCAATCGGGGTGCTGGCGCTCGGGCATGCGTGCGCGGCCTCCGCGCAGAGCAGCGTCACGCTGTTCGGCCTGCTCGATGCAGGCGTGAGTTACGTGAGCAACGAAGGCGGTCACGGCGTCGCGAAGTTCGACGACGGCATATTCACGCCGAGTCTCATCGGGCTGCGCGGCAGCGAAGATATCGGCGGCGGCACACACGTGATCTTCCAGCTCGTCAGCCAGATCGCGATCGGTTCGGGCGCGACGATCGGCGACGGGCTGTTCGCGCGCACCGCGTTCGTCGGCATCCAGAACGACCGCTACGGCACGATCACGCTCGGCAACCAGTACGAGTTCATGGCCGACACGCTGTTCTTCGGCGGGGTCGATGCGGCGCGGGACGTGGGCGGCCTGTACAACCTGCGCAACGGCCCGTTCCAGAAGCTCGCGTTGCCGGGCAATCCGACCGGCGCGTTCGACTGGGACCGGATGGCCGGCAGCCAGCGCGTCGCGAACGCGGTCAAGTACGTGAGCCCCGTGATCGGCGGGCTGAAGTTCGGCGCGCTGTACGGCGTCGGCGGCGTGCCCGGCAGCATCGGCGCGAACAATACCGTGAGCGTCGGCGCCGACTATTCGATCGGAACGTTTGGCGCGGCGGCCGCTTACACGAACGAAAAATACGGCGCGCAGGCAGGCTCGGCCGCAACCAGCGTGCGCAACTGGGGCGCAGGCCTGCGCTACGGATTCGGCGCGGTCAACCTGAGCACGCTGTTCACGACGGTGCGCAACGCGGCGTCGGGCGGCGCCGCGTGGATGAGCGAGCTGGGCGGCACGTGGCAGCTGACCGGTGCGACGACGCTCGGCGCGGACTACATGTACATGAAGGGCAACGCGACGCTCGACAACAACCACGCGCACCAGCTGACGGCGACCGTCCAGTACCGCCTGTCGAAGCGGACGATGGTCTATGCGAGCGGCGCGTGGCAGCGCGCGAGCAGCGGCGCACGCGCGCAGATCAACGGCGTGCTCGACCCGGACGGCGCGTCGTCCGGCGCCAACCAGGCGATTGCACGCATCGGCATGCATACCGTGTTCTGAATGCGCGGCCTCGCGCAACCCTTTGGAGAAACCAGATGAACAACGCACGCGTGTCCGATCGGGACACCTCGTACGAATGGAAGATCGTCGCGCTGCTCGCGCTCGGATTCGGGCTCGTCGGCGTCGACCGTTTCATGATCATGCCGCTCTTTCCCGTGATGATGCGGGACCTGAAACTCGACTATCAGGATCTCGGTCACATCACGGCGGCGCTGTCGGTCGCGTGGGGCGTATCCGCGCTGCTGACCGGCAACCTGTCCGATCGCTTCGGTCATCGCAAGGTCATCCTTCCGGCGATGCTCGCGTTCTCGCTGCTGGCCTGCGCGAGCGGGCTCGCGTGGGGCGTCGGCAGCCTGATCGCGATCCGCGCGGTGATGGGCTTCGCGGAAGGGGCGTACACGCCGTCGAGCATCACCGCGACGCTCGACGCATCGGATCCGGCGCGGCACGGCCGCAACGTCGGCATCCAGCAGGCGGCCCTGCCGCTCTTCGGGCTCGGCATCGCACCGATCGTCGTCACGCAACTGATGCGCGTGGTGCCGTGGCACTGGATCTTCGCGATGGTCGCGGTGCCGGGGCTTGTCGTCTGCGCGCTGACGTGGAAGGTGCTGCGCGATACCAGCGCCGAACGCGCGGCCGCGCATACCGACGCGGGCGATGCCGGCAGCCATCGGTGGCGCGACGTGCTGCGCTACCGGAACGTGCCGCTGTGCTTCGTCGGGATGCTGTGCTGGCTGACCTGCCTGATCGTGCTGAGCGCGCTGTTGCCGAACTACCTGACCGACTACCTGCACCTGGGCCTGCAGCAGATGGGTTTCGTGCTGTCCGCGACCGGCATCGGCGGCACGCTCGGCGGGGTCGCGATGCCGGCGTTGTCCGACCGGATCGGCCGCCGGCCAGTGATGGTGCTGTCGGTGCTCGGCGCGTTCGTGTCGCTGTGGTCGTTCTCGCGCACGGGGGCCGATCCGGTCGCGCTGTTTGCGGGGCTGTTGGCGACGATCTTCTTCGTGTTCGCGATGATCACGCTGACGGTCGGGCCGCTCAGCGCGGAAGCCGTGCCGGCGCAGCTGATGACCACGGCATCGGGGCTCGTGATCGGCGTCGGCGAAATCTTCGGCGGCGGCATCGCGCCGTCGGTGGCGGGCTACGTCGCGAAGCATTTCGGCATCCAGTACATCATGCAGCTCGGCATGGGCGCGCTGGTGCTCGGCTTCTTCGTTGCGCTGGCGCTGAAGGAAACCGCGCCGGCGCGGCTCGCGCGGACGGCTCCGGTCGCGCAGTCGTGACGGAATGGCGGGCGCGGCCTGGGCCGCGCCCGCGCTCAATGCTGCGATTCGACCTGGTCCGTGTGGCCGGTTCGTGCGTGAGCCGGGCGGGGCGGCGCATCGCACAGGAATTCCGGCAAGGTCCGCGCCGGCAGCGTGATCACGAAGCGTGCGCCGCCGAGCGGCGAATCCTCGAGCCGCACGTTGCCGCCATGCACGAGCGCGACGCGCCGCACGATCGCGAGCCCGAGACCGAACCCGCCGGTCTGCCGGTCGCGGCTCGAATCGAGCCGCTGAAACGGTTCGAACACGCGCGCGCGTTCGGCGATCGGGATGCCGGGGCCGTCATCGTCGACGCTCAGCACCAGCGCGCCGGACGCATCGCTCGTCGCGGACAGCAGGACCGTGCGCGACGCATAGCGCGCGCCGTTGCGGATCAGGTTCAGCAAGGCGCGCGCGACGAGCTTCGGATCGCACACGTGGGTGGCGGGGGCGCCGGTCGTCGACACGCCGAGTGTGAGGCCGCGATCGGCGACGTCGTTCGCGACATTGCCGGCGACGCTGTCGACCAGTGCATCGACGACCACATCCATCGGCGCGAGCTCGCTTGCGCCTTGTTCGAGCCGCCCGATCGTCAGCAGCTCGGTCACCAGCTCGTCGAGTTCGCGTACGTCGCGCCGCAGTTCGTCGCGGCGCTCGCGCATCCGGCCGCTGTCGTCGGAGTCGGCGAGCAGCGCGAGCCCGAATTCGAGCCGCGCGAGCGGCGTTTTCAGCTCGTGCGAGATCCCGTGCATCATCTCGCGCTGCTGCTTGATCGACGCCTCGATCCGCTCGGCCATGTCGTTGAACTGCTGCGACAGCTCGTAGATGTTCGACCGGCCGGACAGCTGCACGCGCGTCGACAGCTTGCCCGCGCCGAACGCGTGGGCGGCAGCCTGCAGCTTGCGCAGGTCGCGCCAGTGATACGAGATCCACAGCACCACCGCGAACAGCGCGGCGAGCGCGAGCAGCAGGTACGCATAGATCTTGATGTCGAGGTCGGCCGCCTCGGTCGGGCGCGCATGCAGCACGAAGCCGTCCGCGAGCGGCATGTAGTAATCCTTGCCGTCGTAGCTGATCGCAATCCGGCCGGCGTCGAGATCGCGCAGCGGCGTGCCGCTCAATTGCGCGCGGGCGCCGGCCATCGTTGTGAAGCGGAATCCCTCGTTGCCGTGCTTCGCGAGTTCGCGCAGCGCGAGCGTGCGTTGCGCGCCCGGATGGCGTTCCAGGTAATCGTTCAGCACGAACGCGTAGGTCGTCAGCGAATCGCGCTGCGCCTGCGCGACGCGATCGTAGAAGATCCGGTCGAACGATAGCTGAATGAACAGGATCGATCCGGCGACACACAGGATCACGATGAGGTACAGCCTGATCAACGGGCGCAGCATTTATTCGTCCCACGCGGAAGGGCTGAACAGGTAGCCGCGGCCCCAGATCGTCTTGATCTTGTGCGGCTCCGATGACGCATCCTCGAAGCGGCGGCGCAGCTTCGAGATGCCGGAATCGACGGAGCGGTCGAGGCCGTCGAACTCGATCCCGCGCAACTGCTTCAGGATGTCGTCGCGGCTCAGCACGGTGCCGGCCGCGCGCGCGAGGATCAGCAGCAGGTTGAATTCGGCGGTCTTCAGGTCGACCGGCTCGCCGCGCCATGTGACCGTGCGGTTCGGCGGCGAGATCGTCAGTTCGCCGAACACGAGCGCTTCGGGCGCGGCGGCCGGCGGGTCCGTTGCGGCCGGCTGCGCGCGCCGCAGCAGCGCACGGGCGCGCGCCACCAGCACGCGCGGCTCGATCGGCTTCGTCACGTAGTCGTCGGCGCCGGTCTCGAGGCCCGCGACCTGGTCGTAGACATCCGCGCGCGCGGTGAGAATCAGCACCGGGACGTTGGTGAACGCGCGAATGCGCCTGCACACCTCCATCCCGTCGAGATTCGGCAGCATCAGGTCGAGTATCACGAGCGCGGGCTGGTGCTCGCGCACCGCTGCGACGGCGAGGTCGCCGCGCCGCACGACCGTCACCGTGAATTCATAGCCGTCGAGGTATTCGCGCACGAGCTGCGCGAGGCGGTCGTCGTCCTCGATCAGCAGCACACGGTATTTGAGCGGATTGTCGTACATGGTCTCCTCGTTACGCACGCGTCGTCCCGCACCCCGGCAGGCAGGCGGGCGCGCGGCGCGGCAGGCGAATTCTATCCGGCGTTCCGGCCACCCGGGCCACCGCACGACAATCGCGAACAATCGAACACAATTGAGCACAGATTCCCCGCAGATTCCGGACAGTCTCGGCGCACGGCCACACCTAGACTTCGGGCTCCGTCACTCTTATCTCAATATTGTGCGCCCAACCCTTCGCCGCTACCGCTATTGCATGCCGCTTGCCGGCCTGACCCTTGCCGCTGCCGCCCACGCGGAAAACCAGTACGCGATCTCGCTCGGCGGCGGGTTCGCGCCACGCTACCCGGGGAGCGACCAGTATCGGGGCGTCGTCGCGCCGGGGCTTTCCGCGAAGTTCGGCAACGGCTTCTTCATCGACAGCACCCAGGGCGCCGGCTACCGGCTGGACTTGCCGCACGGCGTGTTCGTGTCGGCAGCGGTGAACTACGACCCGGGCCGCGCGGACGAGAACCGCTTCGACCTGCCGGGTTCGGACTACCTGAAGGGGATGGGCCGGATTCCGGGCTCGGTGCTCGTCGGCGTGCGGGCCGGGGTGACGCTGTTCGACGCGGCCGAATTGAGCGTCACGGTCGACACGCCGGTGACGCACACGTCGCGTGGCGTGTCGGGGCATGTCGATCTGGCGGTGCCCGTGTTCAAGACCGCGCAGCACGAGATCATCGTGACGGGCAGCGTGCATGCAGGCACCGGACGCTATATGCAGACGTTCTACGGCGTGACCGATGCGCAGTCGATGACGAGCCGGTTCCGACCGTATTCGACGAGTGGCGGGATCGACAGCGCGACGATGTCGGTTGCGTGGAACTGGACCCTGTCGCGACACTGGTCGGTGCTCGCGACCGGCGGCGTGACGCGGCTGCTCGGGCGCTCCGGTGACAGCCCGATCGTCCAGTCGCGCAGCAACTACTACGGGATCGCCGGCGTCACGTACAAGTTCTGAACCGGTTGTCGATGGTGGCAGACGCGGGCCCGCGTGCGCTGGCCGGATGCGATGCGTTGCCGCGGACCCGGTGCGGTAACATGCACACGGCTTCGGCTTCGGCTTCGGCTTCGGCTTCGGCTTCGGCTTCGGCTTCGGCGTCAGGCCGTGCCTGTGACTGCGGTGTGCCAAGCGGCTCGGCCGCGGCGCGCAAGGCTGCCATTCGCTTGGCCGGCATCCGTCAGGACGCGGCGGGCGGTGCGCGGAACTGATCACCCATGCAATGCCCGGTGCGTGCAAGCATGCCGCAGCGGTCGCGCCGGGCGCGACACGGAGAAATCGATGAAGAACACGATCGCGATGATCATTGCATTCGTTGCGAGCGCAACCTTTGCGGGATGTGCGGACATGAACACGAAGCACCCCAACGCCACCGCCGGCGGCGCGGTGACGGACGCCGCGGCGCCGGGCGCAGCGCACGCGTGCAAAGCGGACGCCGCGCCGGACGACGCGCTGGTCGGCAAGACCGAGGCCGATGCGGCCGCGCTGCTCGACGGCTGCCTTTGGCGCGTGCTCGAACGCGACGGCAAGTCGTTGCCGGGCACGATGGATTACCGGGAGGAGCGCCGCGATCTCGGCATGCGCGACGGCAAGGTGATCTGGGTGCGGCGCGGGTGACGGATCGTGCCGGCGGTCGACCTGCCGCAGCCGATGCCACGGCTGCGTGAGCGGGTGCCGCCGGTATCGGTCATCCGAGGCCGACCGCTCGGCCGCACCGGCAGAGCTGCGTCGTCACGCGTGGGTGCGCGCTTCGGACGAAGCGTGGACTGCGCGCAGGCATTCCGGTAGAGTGGGGCGCCTCGAGCGCATGCCGACCTGCCGCACGAACGCGCCATGCGCGTTCCCGGCACGCCGGGCGGCCCACTGTGCCAGGGCCGGCCGCGAGTCGGCGCGCGACGCGTTTTCGACATCCGCCGATGGACGACCTGCTTTCATTCTATGAGCGTGAGCTGAACCTTCTGCGTCACCGGGCGAAGGCATTCGCGCAACGTTATCCGAAGATCGCGACCCGCATGCAGCTCACGAGCGGGGCCGACGCCAGCAGCGACGACCCGCACGTCGAGCGCCTGTTCGAGTCGTTCGCGCTGCTCGGCGCGCGCGCGTCGCACCGCATCGACGACGACTACCCGGAATTCACGACCGCGCTCGCCGATGCGCTGTATCCGCACTTCCTGCAACCGTTCCCGTCGTGCTCGATCGCCCGCTTCGAGATGGACGCGAGCCGGGCCGCGCAAATGTCGGCATCGATCGTGATGCCACGCGGCACCGAGTTGTACAGCCGGCCCGTGAAGGGCGCGAAAATCTTCTTCCGGACGGCCTACGACGTGACGTTGTCGCCGTTGCGATTGATTGCCGCGCGCTTTCACGCGGTTGCTCAGGCGCCGCGTTCGCTCAGGCTGCTGCCGGACGCGAGCGCCCGGATTTCGCTGACGTTCGAGATCCAGTCGCCGCATGCGTCGGTCGCTGACCTGAAGCTCGATGCCGCGCGCCTGTATGCGCAGGGCGAACCGCTGCTCGCTGCCGCGTTGCGCGATGCGCTGTCGATTCGCGCGCTGCAGGCGTTCGTCGAACCGGGTGACAGCGGCCGCTGGGTGGCGCTCGACCGCGTGCCGTTTTCGGCGATCGGTTTCGCGCATGACGAGAACCTGATTGCACCGCCGGCCGTCGGTCATCCCGCGCATTCACTGCTGACCGAATACTTCGCGTTTCCGGAGAAGTTCGGCTTCTTCGATTGCGACTTGCGCCAGGCGGGACGCATCGGCGGCCGGCAGTTCACGCTGCATCTGCTGCTGAAGGGCGTGGGCGCGGATTCCGCGTTCGCGCGTGCACTGGATCCGCTGGGCACCGAGCACGTGCTGCTCGGCTGTACGCCCGTCGTCAACCTGTTCGATGCGGCCGGCAAGCTCGGGCGCCACGCGGACGCCGCGTCGCAGGACGCGGAAATGTACCCGCTCGTGGTCGACGACCAGCACGCGTTCGCGTGCGAGATTCATTCGGTCGACACCGTGACGCAGATTGAAACCACGCCGCAGGGCGAGCGCTCGCTCGGCTATCGTCCGCTCCATACGCTGTATCACGGTGCTCACGCGTCGCACGCGGGACTGTACTGGCGCACCCATCGGGACGCACTCGCAGCGAAGCGCGAGCCCGGCCGCGAGATGACGCTGGGTTTCGTCGACAGCTCGCTGCGCCCGGTGCCGGCGCCGTCCGCCGTTGCGCTGACGCTGACCTGCAGCAATCGCGACCTGCCGACGGAACTGGCGCCGGGCACGCCGGACGGCGAGTTGATGCTCGAAGGCGGGACGCTCGCGCGGCGGATCGGCCTGCTGCATCGGCCCACGCAGTCGCGGCGGTTTGGCGGCGCGCGCGGTGCGATGTGGCGGCTCGTGTCGATGATGTCCGGCAACCCGATGCAGCTGTCGGGCGGCGCCGCAGCCGTACGCGACGCGCTTGCGCTGCACGATGTGGTCCGTTCGACCGCAACCGTCCGGCAGATCGACAGTGTCGTCGACGTCACGCACCAGGCCGTGACCGCCTGGGTGTCGAGCAAGCCGTTCGCGAGCGTGGTGCGCGGGCTGGAAATTCGTGTCGTCGTGGACGAGGACGGTTTCGCGGGAACGGGGCTCCACGCGTTCGCGCAGGTGCTGGACCGCTGGCTCGGCGACTATGCGGCGCCGACTGCGTTCACGCAGCTGGTGCTGGTGTCCGGCCGAACCGGCGCCGAGCTGTGCCGCTGCCCGCGGCGTTCAGGAACCTCGATGCTGTTGTAGCCGGCGGCATGTGCAGTAGGGTGCGACGGGCGCGCCAGTGCGTCCGGTCACGCGGCGATCGTCCCGGATTGCCGCGCGGGCGCAGCGGCCTCGACTGTCATCGCGGGTGTCACGAGCATCACGCCACGCGCGAGCGGATCGCTGACCGATGCCGCGAACACCGCTTGCCGGTCTTCCGTCGCACGCTCGGCGGCGACGGCGAGTGCGGTCAGCGCGAGGGCCGCGCCGCTCGCGCCGTTGGCGAGCCCGAGGTGTCGGCTGCGCTCGGCGGCTTCATCCCCCCATCTCTGTTCGATGACGGTCACGACTTCGGTGCGCCGGCTGCTGCGTTGATCGGCGTCGGTAACGAGTCCGGGCGCCGACAGGTCCGGGTGCAGCATCGACAACCGTGTCGCCGTCTCGGCGAGCAACTGCTCGAGCGTCGCCGCTTCGGCCTTGCCGTGGTCCGCCGACGTCGGGCGGCGCGCGGACACGAGGCGATGCACGGCAGGGACGGGCGTCGCCTGCGGTGCGTCGGGGTGGCCGAGCAGCAGCGCGCACGCGCCTTCGCCGGGCGTCAGGCCGTTCGGGCGATCGCGGCCGTAGAGCCGGCCCGTGCTGGCCAGCGCGTCGATGGCGTCCTGGCTGGCGAGGGAGTCGAAGGCGAGTACCACGTGCAGATCGCCGGACGGTTGCAGGTGCAACGCCTGGATCAGCTCGTCGACGACGGCCCACGCCTGGACGGGATCGGCGACCGTGCGCAGTTGCGCGCGCACGATGCCCGGCGCGACGGCTTCGCGCGCCGTGTGCGCATCGAGCCAGGCGGCGAGGGTGGCCGCGACCGGTTGCCAGCGTTCCGGTATCAGCAGATGGAGCCGCAGCGGCGGCGCGTCGGGGCCCGCGCCGGACAACACGGCATGACGCTCGCGCAATTCGTCGAGCGCATCGGCGGCCAGCAGCAGCCCGCGCCAGTGCTCGTCCTCGAGCGTTTCGCGCGCGCCCGGCGCGAGCAGGCTTTCATCGAACCGGTCCACGGAAACCGATTCGACGGTGCTCGCGAATACGCCGGTTCCGTCCGGGCGCTGCAGGTCGGGATGCAGCGCGACCGGACGTTCTTCCCGTGCCGCCGCATCGATGTCGGCGGTCGTCGCGCCCGTCGGCAGTCTGACGCTGCTGTCGAGCAGCAGGGCCGACCACGTGCGCGACGCGGTGTCTTGCGCGGCCGCTGCGTCCGGGGACGCGACCGCCGCCGGTGCCGCGGCGGCGCGTGCCGGACCTTGGCCGAGCCCGCGGCGCATCCAGGCCACGCAAACGGCGAGCGCCGCCGGCAGCACGAGCCCGCACAGCAGCAGCTCCCGTGCGGTCGGCGTGTGATGGGTCGTCTTCCACCAGACGAGCACGGCCGCCCACACCGCAACGAACAGTACGGCGACGAACGCCGTCTTGCGCAACCCCGTGATCATTCCCGTCGCTTCCTCTGTGTCCTCTGTGACTGGCCGGCTGTGTGTCAGGTGCCGTCGCTTCCCGCCGAGCGGCTCGCGATCAGCACGGCGCCGCAGGCGGTCTTGTAGCCGTCGCGCGCGACGCCTTCGCCCTGCACGATCATCGTGTCGTCGCCGTCGACGATGTAGTTGGGCCCGTGTGTCGGACACGTCACCGTGTCGTTGCGGCGCGCGATGCCGCGACCGTCGACCGACGACACGGTGGACGCGCTGGTCACGGTGCCGCCGTGGCTGTGCTTGTCGCCAAGCACGATGAAGGGTTTCGTCATCCGGATGGGCCTCCTTGCTGGATTGCCGTCAATGCGTCCGGGCGTCGAGGTCGGGTGCGGCGCGGTGGCGGATTTTATCGGCAGCATTTTTCGAATCAATATCGACGGAATCAGGTATTTATTACCTTACGGAAATAATTTCCTGTTTCGATTGAATATTCGCATATCCGTCGATCCAAAGGCAGTCATTATCGTGTGTGAAGCCCGTGCGTCAAGGTCTCGTATTTTTAAATCTAGGACTGTTTGCCTATGGCGGAGCGTGACGACGTAATTTAAAATAGTAAGCTTCAAATAGGGGTCGTATCATCCGGTCCGGTTCGCGTGAGTCTCGCTCGATGCGTGGGGCCGCTCCGCGCGCCGGGGCGTGACCGGGGAGTCGCGTGTTTCCTGCCGGTTCGGCATGGCGATCGCGATGCCGACGATCATGCATCGTCCCGTGTTCGTCGCAGCAATATGCATTTAAAAACGTCAAATCCTGAGAGAGCGGGAATCGCATGAGCGTCATCACGGAATTTGCGTCTCTGTTCGGCGCATTCAATCGCCTGTATTCGCTGGACGGAGCCGGTGCGCTTGCTGCATTTCAAATCGAGCGCTGGACCGGTCGCGAATCGCTCTCCGATCTGTTTCAGTGGAACGTCGATGCGCTGTCGACGGATCCCGCCCTGGATCTCGACGCGCTGCTGGGGCAGCGCGCCGCGATTCGCACCACGCTGGCGAACGGAACGACGACCGTGCGCAGCGGACTCGTCGCCGAGGCCGAGTGCGTCGGTTACGACGCGGGCCTCGCTCGCTACCATCTTCAGATCGTGCCGTGGCTCGCGGCACTCACGCATGCGCGCGACGAGCGGACCTTCGTGAACCAGACGCTCGCCGACGTGCTCGACACGGTGTTCGCGCCCTACGCAACGATCGCGCGCTGGCGCCTCACGCCGGACGCGAGCCGGCGTCTCGAGGCGCTGGGCCCCGGTGCGTACCGCGTGCAGTACCGCACCCATACGCACTACGAATTCGTGCAGCACCTGCTGGCCGATGCAGGCCTCGGCTTCTGTTTCGTCGAGGACGAGGACGCGCCTGCCGGGCATACGATGCTGGTGTTCGACGACAGCGCGCAACTGGCCGAGGACGACACGTCGGCGCGGCGCGGCGGGGTGCCGCGCCGCTCGAGCGGGACGGCGACCGACACCGACGACGTGATCCTCGGGATCGGCCAGTCGCTGTCGCTGACGGCCGATCGCGTCACGCTGATCAGCAGCGATTACCGCGCGAACCAGGCGACGACCGCGAGCGCGAACCTCGGTCGGCCGAACGGCGCGCGCGAGCTCTACGACGACGTCGGGCCGGAGGCATTCGACACCCTGCGCGAAGCGGAAGACACGGCACGGCGGCAGGTCGATGCGATCGTGTCGCGCGCGAGTTTCTGGACCGGCTACGGCACGCTGCGCACCGCGCGGGCCGGGCGCGCGCTGAAACTCGTCGATTCCGGGTGGCAGGCGGTGCGCGGTGCCGCGGCGCCCGAGGATTTCCTGGTGACGCGCGTCGAGCATGTCGGGATCAACAATCTTCCCGCGACCGTCATGGCAGCGATCGAGCGGCAGCTCGGACCGTTGCCGGCCGCGGCGCTCGATCCGCGCGTGCTCGGCCAGGCGAAGGTGGGCGGCTACGCGAACCGGTTCGATGCCGTGCCGCGCACGCAGGTCTGGCGGCCGACGCTGGCCGACGGAACCGGGCAACGACTCAATCCGGTTCCGACGGCACTGGGTGCGCAGACGGCGATCGTGGTCGGCCCGACCGGCGACGCGCAGCCCGGCGCGACCGGGCCGGTGCACGCGGATGCGCAGGGGCGCTTGCGCGTGCGTTTCCATTGGCAGGCACAAGACGATGCGGGCACCTATCCGACGCGCGCGATTCAACGCCTCGCGAGTGATGGCCACGGGCTCCAGCAGGTACCGCGCATCGGCCATGAGGTGCTCGTGCAGTTTCACCACGGGCTGGTCCACCGGCCGATCGTGCTCGGCGGCCTGTTCAACGGCCGCGGCGAAGGCGGCGAGTCGCCTTCGCCGGGCGGCGCGGCCGGGCAGCCGCTCGACGCGACGGTCTACACGCAGGCGAGCGATCATGCGCCGAGCGCGCAGGGCAATCTCGCGAGCGGGCACAGCCCCGCGTGGCACGGCGCCGGCGGCGGCGCGGAGCACCACAATCACGCCGGCGCGCTGTCGGGCTTCAAGAGCCAGGGCTTCGACGGGCAAGGCCACAACCAGCTCGTCGCGGACGATACCGACGGCATGGGGCGCTTGCAGATGGCGACGACGCACGCGGCGACGCAGCTGAACCTGGGCCACCTGCGTCACCAGTCCGACAACTATCTCGGCAGTTTTCGCGGCCAGGGCGTCGAATTGCGTTCGGACGCTTACGGCGCGATGCGTGCGACGCGCGGCCTGCTGGTGTCGAGCTATGCGCCCGCGGGCGCGGCCCAGCCTGCGGGCGATGCGTCGGCGCTGCAGGCGCTGCTGGCGCGACACGTCGCGCTGGTCGGCCGGTTCGACAAGACCACCGACACACACCGGACGCTGCCGTTCGCCGCGCAGCGCGGCGTGGAGCAGGCCGGCCAGTCGTCGCTGAACGGCAGTGCCGCGCCGCTCGACGCGCTCGCGCAGAGCTTCGCGACGACGGTCGGCGCGAACGGCTACGCGCAGGCGTCGGCCGACGCCGCGCAGCGCTCGACGGGCAACGCGTTGCCGCATACGGGCGACGCCGTGCTCGGCATCGAGGCACAGGGCGGGCACGGGCTGATTGCCGGGCAGGCGCTGCAATGGGCGGCCGGCGAAACGCTGTCGCTCGGCAGCGGCGCCGACTTCAATCTCGCCGCCGCGCAGCAGCTGCGCGTTCACAGCGGGCAGGGCATCGGCTGGCTGGCCGGCGCGAGTCACGCCAGCGGCGTCGGCATGAGCGTGATCGCTGGCAAGGACGGTCTGACGCTGCAGGCGCAGCGCGACGTGCTCGGCTTGCGCGCGCGCGACGACCTGAAGATCGCGTCCGCGAGCGCTGATGTCGAGATCGCCGCGAAGAAGACCGTGCATCTCGCGGTGAGCGGCGGCGCGCACGTGACGATCGAAGGCGGCGACGTCACGTTCGGTTGCCCGGGCAAATTCGTCGTGTATGCCGCACAGCACGCGTTCGTGGGCCCCGATCAGATGAATCCGCCGTTGCCGCAGTTTCCCGAGAAGGTCTGCGTCGAATGCCTGCTGCACGCGATGCAGTCGGGCAGCGCGCTGGCGGGCAAGGCGATCTGAACATGACGATCGATACGACCGACTGGATCGACCGCTATCCCGACGACACGCCGGACCGCCTGCGTGCGCTGTTCGAACGCGCGCCGGCCGGCGGCCGCTGGCACGTGCTGCTCGACATGGGTTTCGCGCCGGAGTTGCGTGAACGGCTGCCCGCGGCCGACCGCAACGATGCCGTCGTCGTCCTTTACGAAGGCGTGTATGACGGTGATGACCTGATGTCGATTTCGCCCTGCGTCGTGCCGTTGCCTGCCGATGCGGCCGCACGCATCGCGATGCTCGAGATCATCCTGCGCGAGACGTCCGGGCGACCGATGCTGAGCCTGTTGCACGGCGCGCGCGACACGGCCGCGCTCGCCGCGCATCTGCGCGGACAGCTGGAAGCGAGCGCGGCCGCCGACGGCGAAACGTTTCTCGTGCGTCTGGCCGACACGCGCTGCCTGCCAGCGTGGCTCGCGACGCTCACACCTGCGCAGCGTCGCCGTTTCACGGACGGCATCGACGCGTGGCACGCGTTCGACCGCACCGGGGCCCTCGTCGCGCTCGCGCTCGACGACGCGGGCGAGGTCGCCGGCGATGGCGAGGACGCCGGGCGCAGCGGCGAGCCGTACGTGCTCGACGAGAATCAGGTCGAGCGATTGCGGCAGGCTGCGAAGATCGACACGCTGATTTTTCATGTGCGCCAGCGCCCGGAGAGCTTCGGCCGGCTGGTGGCGACGCCGTCGCAGGCCCATGCATGCGTGAGCGCGGCGTGGGCGCGGCACGACGGATCGCCCGCGGCGGCACCGCGGGCCGCGCTCGATGCGCTCGAGGCGGCCGGGTATCTCGTGACGGAGCAGGCGCCGGCAGCGTCGTCCGCGTAGGGCGGTGCGGTTTCGCGCGGATGCGGACGACGGCACCGGTCACGCCGGCCACGCATGCGACGGGTACATCACGCAGTTGATAGCGATCGGCGCCGCACGGCGTCGGACAAGAGGATCAAGAGATGAATCTGAATGCCGGTTCCACGACGTTTGCCGCTCGGCTGCTGATGTTCGTGACCATCTTGCTGGGGACGGCCGGGTGCTCGCGCGCGACGGATGTGTCGGCGTCGGCTTCGAGTGCCTCGAGCGCGTCGGCCGCGCCCGAAACGATGGGCCTCAAGCTGAATGCCCTCAACTATACCGATGTTCCGATCGGCACGTTCCATGTCGACGGCACCTGGGGCGGCGCGGTTCCGGCACGCATCGGCAGCGGCGGTGGCGCGATCATCTGCTGCGTCGCGTTGCCGAAGCAATGGCATCCGGGGCTGACCGTCAACCTGCAGTGGCGCGACGACAACCTGTTCAAGAAGGATCCGAAGGCGCTCGCGAGCCGCGTCGTGCCGGTCGAGCGCTACGACGCATTCTCGGACGGGTTCCTGTGGGTCCTGTTCTTTCCGCACGACCGGATCAAGGTCTACGCATCGCAGTGGATGCCCGGCTACCGCGGCTTTCCAGAGAACCTCCAGGCGCCCGATGAAGCCTGTCCGGGCAACTTCACGTTGCGCAACAGCGATCCGCAGTGCCCGAATCCAGACAAGAGGATCGCGCGATGAGCTTCCGATTCGCGAGCGCGGACCGGCAGGACGTCGGGGTCGTGACCAAGGCGGAGCAGGACGCGATCATGCGCCGGCTCCACGACGACGACGGGATGAGCTGCTGCAAGACGCTGCATGTCGGCATCTTCTTCGACGGCACGCGCAACAACGCCGATCGCGATCGCTCGGGCGGCAAGCACAGCAACGTCGCGCGTCTGTTCGACGTGTTTCCGCGCGACAAGTATCACAGCGCGATTTACGTGGCGGGCGTCGGTACACCGTTCGTCGACGAGATCGGCGACCAGGGCGTCGGCCTGCAGGCCGCGGCGGGTGCCGCGGCGGGATGGGCCGGCGAGGGCCGCATCAACTGGGCACTGCTGCAGCTGCACAACGTCGTGCATGCGCTCGCGTTCGGCAATTCGCTGTCCGCGGCGCTCGGCAAGAGCGACAAGGCGCTCGCGAAGGCCGTCAGCGTCGACCTGAATTTCAAGGGCATCGATCTCGGCGGCACGCCGCCGAAGCCGGGCAGCCTCGGCGACATCAACGCGCGCGGCAGTTCGAGCGTCGGCGCGCTCAAGCTGATGGCGGCCGAGCAGAACGGCATCGAGCTGACCTGGGACCGCGACACGCTCTGGGCGCAGCTCAAGGGCGAGGTCGATACCGCGAACTGGACCGCGACGATGCGTGCGTGGGACGAGAAGCGGCGCACCGCGCTGCGGGCCCGCTGCGCGCAACTGAAGGAGCGCGTGGGCGATCTGCTGGTCAAGGGCAAGCCGAAGCTGCAGCGCATCCGCCTGTACGTGTTCGGTTTCTCGCGCGGTGCGGCCGAGGCCCGCACGTTCTCGAACTGGCTGGCCGATGCGCTGGACCCCGATTTCAGCCTGTGCGGCGTACCCGTGTCGTACGACTTTCTCGGCATCTTCGATACGGTCGCGTCGGTCGGCATCGCGCAGGGCACCGCCGCGACGCTGTTCGACGGGCATGGCGGCTGGGGGCGCAAGGAACTGATGGGGGTACCGTACTACGTGCGCCGTTGCGTCCACATGGTCGCCGCCCACGAGCCGCGCGGATCGTTCCCGCTCGACCTGATCGATGCGTCGCTGGACGGGCGCGAGGAGATCGTCTATCCGGGCGTGCATTCGGACGTCGGCGGCGGTTACGGGCCGGGCGAGCAGGGGCGAGGCACCGGCGATGCGGACAAGCTGTCGCAGGTGCCGCTGCTCGACATGTATCGCGAAGCGCGCAAGGCCGGCGTTCCGCTCGATATCAAGGGGCCCGGTGTCGCGGCCGAAGCGGCGGCGGCGTTCGCGATTTCTCCTGGACTCAAGCGGGCGTTTTCGGCGTACGTGAGCACGAGCGCGGACTACTACTATGCAAAGGAGCACGGCACACCGGGCCTGATGCGCGCGCACTATGGGCTTTACCTGCGCTGGCGCAAGATGCGGCTCGACAACTTGCGTACGCAACCGTCGTTTCTCGCCGCCAAGGCCGCCTATCCGCAGGATGCGGTCGATCTCGACAGCGCGAACGAGGAGCTGCGGCTCGAATGGCGCGACCTGCTCGAATGCGAGAAAGAAGGCGGCCCGACCGTGAGCCGATACGCGGGCAACGCGGTCAGCCGGAAGATCACGCAGAACCCGAAGGCGGCGGCCGTCATTTCGCCGGCCGTCCTGCCGATCGCCGCGGGCCTGCAGTCCGCGATTCCGTTCGTCGGCCCGGTGGTGCGCGCAAGTGCCAAGCGCGCCGAGGATTTCTTCCAGCTGCAGCTCGACGAGAAATGGCAGCAGTGGCTCGAGGTGCGGGGCGACTGGAACATGGGGCCGCCGGAAGCGCCGATCAGTGCGCTGTACGACAACTTCATGCATGACTCGCGCGCGTGGTTCAAGCCGCTTGGCGACGACGACGACGTGTGGAACCACAACCAGATCAAAGCGCTGCAAACCCGCCAGGCCGAGTTCGAGCGCCAGCATGCCGAGTGGAAGAAGCGTCAGCAACTCGGCGTGCCTGGACCGTCACAGATCATGCAGATGATGGGGGCGGGCGCGCTCGGCCTCGGGCCGGCCGCCAACATTGCGCCGGAGCCCGAACCGCGTTCGCCGCTGACCGCACAACAGGCCGACATCCTGAAACGCTACGACGCCGCGCAGCGGGCCGCGCAGAATGCCCGCGCGGCACGGGATGCAACCGCGCCGACCGACAGCGCCGTCCTGACCGACCCGAAAGTCACCGGCGGTCTCGCGCTGCAGGATGCGGGGCGCGAGTTCTCGTTCGTCTGGGGCTACCTGCGCTGGCGCACCGTCTACGTGAACGGCGTGCGCTGGGATGCGCCGCACGTGCCGACCGTGCAGGAAGACATGGAGGCGATGCGCCAGCAGATGCAGCGCAACGTCGACATGAGCAAGCTGTTCCGATGAACCGATTCGATACGAACCAGCCGGCGCGAACCGCAGGCGCGCACGATTGCCGAGAAACGACATGGATCTTGTTGCAGCATTAACGGGTTACGGGCAAGCGACCCGTCATATCCAGATCGATACCGCGATGCCGGGCGCATTCGTGGTCGAGCGTTTTCACGGTCGTGAAGGGGTCAGCGAATCGTTCCGGTTCGAGATCGATGTGCTGTCGAGCGAGCCGTTTCTCGATCTCGCGCCGCTGATCGGCAGCGCCGCGCGGCTGCGTCTCGCGACGGCGGCGGGCGAGCGTTGCTGGAACGGTTACGTCACGCATGCCGCTTATGCGGAGAGCGACGGCGAGTTCACGCGCTACCGGCTCACGATGGAATCGTGGCTCGCGCTGCTGCAGCTGCGCCGCAATTGCCTGTATTTCGTCGACCTCGATGCCGAGGGCATCTGCGAGCGCGTGTTCGGCGACTATCCCGAAGCGCACCGGCGCTATGAACTCGTCGAGCCGCTGCGATCGTTTCGCTTGCGCGGCCAGTATCGCGAGACCGATCTGGATTTCGTGCTGCGCCAGTTGTCGGAGGCCGGGTTGTCGTTTCGCATCGAGCACGGGCAGGAGGCGGGGAAGGCGCCGTCGGGCGACCATACCGTCGTCGTGTTCGATCGCCATGCGCGGCTGCCCGACGGCAGTGTCATCGCGTTCAATGCGCAGGATGTCGGCGATCCGGACGGCGTGATGACGCAATTCTCCGACCGGCGTCAGCTCGTGCCGGATCGCGTGGTCGCGACCAGCTGGAAAGCCAGTGAACTCCATGCGTTGGCCGGCCAGGCGCAGCAGCCGGCCGACACCGACGCGCCGGTGCTGCCGGTGCGGGAGATCTTCGACGGCCAGCGCGCCGGCCGCTTCGACACGAGCGGCGACGCGCAGCGTTACGCCGAGCAGAGGCTCGACGCGCTGCAGCTCGCGAAGCGGATTCACCATGGCGGCGGGTCGTCGCGCACGCTCGAGATCGGCAAGGTCCATACGCTGAACGATTATCTGGGCCGCACCGTCCGGTTCGTGCCGCTGTCGATCGAGCACGAGGCCGTGAACAACCTCGGCGCGCAGATCGGGCAACTGTTCGGGCGCGGCGAGCTCGACAAGGGCCTGTATCGCAATCGCTTCGTCGCGGTGCCGGAAGGCACGCCTATCGTGCCGCCGTTCCGCGACCGGCCGACCGTGCATGGCGTGCAGACCGCGATCGTCGTCGGCGAGCCGGGCGGGCGCGTCAGCAGCACGCGCGATCACCAGGTGCGCATCCAGTTTCCGTGGATGCGCGGCGTTGCGCCGTTGCCGGGCGGGCTGACCGATACGGCGAGCCGGTCCAATCCGGCCGGCCATGCGCCGGGCGATCATCGCTCGGGCATCGTGGTGCGTGTCGCCGAACAGGCCGCCGGCCCGAATTTCGGTCATGCGTTCACGCCGCGCGTGGGGACGGAAGTGGTGGTCGGCTTCGAGTCGGGCAACATCGATTCGCCGGTCGTGCTCGGCCAGGTGTACGGCGGCCGGGTGCGCCCACCGTTCTCCGCGGGCGAAGGCAGCGACGCGAACCATTCAGGATCGCTGACGGGCCTGCAGACGCAGACGCTCGACGGGCAACCGGGCAGCCGCTGGGTAATGGACGACGCCGCTGGCCAGTTGCGTCACGAGCTGAACAATTCGACTGCCGGCACGCGCCTCGCGCAGGGCTATCTGATCGACCAGCAGGGCACGATGCGCGGCGCTTATCGCGGCGAAGGCTTCGAACTGGCGACGCAGGGATGGGGCGTCGTGCGGGCCGGGGCCGGCGTGCTGATGTCGAGTACCGCGCGAACGCTCGGTGCGTCGACGCAGCTGGATGTCGCCGAGCGCGTGGAGCAGTTGAAGGACGCGGCGAACACCGCGCAGGAACTCGACAAGGCGGCCACCGGCGCGCAGGCGGTCGGCCTGACCGCGAATGCGGCGCAGTCGGATTTCCTGAAGGCGATCGATCCCGCGCAGGACGGCAAGTATGCGGGGAGCGTGAGCGGCCAGAGCGCGACCAAGCCGAACGGGACGCAACGCGACGGCGGCGATCCCGTCGAGCGCTTCGCGACGCCTGCGGTGCTGATGGAGTCGCCGGAGAACATCGTGGTGACGACGCCGGATAGCGCGGTGTCGTATGCGGCGCAGCATGTTCATCTGACGTCGCAAGGCGATGCGCATGTGGGCGCAGGGGCGACCGTGGCGGCGGCGACTGGCGACGCGATGAGCGTCTACAGCGTGGCAGGCGGGCTCAAGGCGATCGCGGGCGAAGGGCCGGTGAGCGTTGAGGCGCATGCGTCGACGATGGAGATTCTCGCGGACCAGACCGTGCGCGTGACGTCGACCGACGAACGCGTCGATGTGCTCGCGCAGGATGCGATCGTGCTGCAGCAGGGGCCGAACCGGATCACGCTGAAGGGCGGCGACATCATCGTCGAGACGCCGGGGCAGTTCACGGTGAAGGCAGGCGGGCATCCGTTCCCGGGGCCGCTGGCGGCGAGCGTGAAGCTGCCGGCGCTGCCAGTGTTGCCGCAGGGGGATCCGTGTGATTTTCTCGTGCAGGCGCTGGCGGCGAGTCCGGCGGGGCGTGGGGCGGTGGCGTCGGGGGGGAGTGCGGCGGGTGCGGCGCTATGGGGCGGGGCAGCGTCGGGCGCGACGGCGTTGGTGGCGGGCATACCGGTCTCGGGAGCAGGAACCTTGCCGCTTGTCCCGCAGGCATTTGCAGATGAGTCGAGTCGATCCATGCCTGCACCGGTACCCGCATCATCGGGACAGAATGCGGCGCCCGGCCCGTCGCTCGGTCATTCGACTCCGCCGCCGGTTTCCAGCGAACTGGAAGGCATGCCGAAGAAAGGCCCGGCTGCGCAAAGCGGGCCGTGCAATCTTCACGTCCCTGCCATCCAGCAAGAGCTCCATACGGTCGATGCAGGATGCGTCGACTATTTCCAGACGGGAGCGGACGGCACGCCGGTGCTCAAGGACAAGAAACGAATCTGGCTGAAATTTTCCGGCACGAAGGATTCGTACGATATCGGATACGCACCCGCGACGGCGACCGTGACGGCGACCGTCTATATCAAGGTCAACTTGAAGGACCAGTACTGGATCAACAACGGGAGCGTCTACATGGATCCATCGACCGGCAAGCCGTTCTCGGTGCCGTTCAATAGCGATGGAATCCGTAAAGACAGAGTGATGAGGATCGTGGACCGGCCGGGTGGGCTGGGTCCCATATTGGGCTTCAAGAAACGCATCGAGGACGGGTTGAATAAAGGGAACTATTCGATGCAGCCAAAGGCATGCCCGCTTGGTCGTGCATGCACGTGCAAGGTCAAGCTGAAACTGGAAGTCGAACTGGTTCAAATCGGACGATGCCATGCGGAGGTCAATCTCTATCCGTTGGTAACGCGGGCGAACTCGGCGAATTGGGGGGAAGTGCAAGTCGAGTGGGACGACCAACAGAAGCGGTATGTCCCGGTGTCGACCCAGCATGCACTCGTGCATGAGACCGGGCATCTGTTCGGCTGGCCAGATGAGTACTTTCTTGACGGCGGCGCCGTGTTCGGAAAGTACATCAATTCACGAAATCTGGTCGACGTGAAAATGGCGCAACTTGACGACAACTGGCAGCGCACGACCGAGACGAACTTGATGGGCGGCGGAATGCTCACGGAAAAACCGGAAATTCCGAAGTACTACATGTATGGTTTCCGTGATTGGTTCAACAAAAAAACCGGAATTGACTGGGAAGTGCTGAAATGATGCGTTCTTTCCTTGTTTTTATGGTGTCGATGATTTCTTTCGGAGTGGTGGAAATGGCGCTTGCACAAGATCGCCCGGATTATTTCGAGATTCGTAGCGGACAGGGACAGTTCAATCCATCGCCATCGATGGTCTTCACGGCAGACGGCCAAACGGTGTCGTATTTTTCACGTGGCCGGGAGATCGACCCGATGCCGCAATCGAGTTACGTCGGAATCGGGAAATATACGGCGGATCTCACGGGAACCTATCGCCAGCATGTCGATATGGTGAAGGCGACGTTGAGCAGCAGGACAATCCCCCAGATCCGTGCAATCAATAAGGGGTCCGTGCTCGTCTATTCGTTTGACAAGGACGGCCACCATTACGAGGGCACGTACAACTATCAGTTCGACGATCAATTCAACGACAACCTTTCGGTGCTTTATGACCTTGCCCACGATCTGCTGGCGCATGGCACGCCCGAGATCAATCTTCATCCGGAATTTTCGGTGCGATCCACGGCAGAACATCTTGTTGTCGATGTGACGCTCGCGAACGACGGCAAGCACGACGTGACGGTCGACGGCCCGGATCACTGGTCGCCGGATCTTGCGCGTCCCGATCTGCAATATGTGCAGATCGGTGGCGGCAGCGACAACGTTCGATTCCGCGTCAGGCTTGTCAGCAAATATCTAAGCGACACATCTCGTCGTTACCGGCGCGAAATTATCGTCAAGTCGGGCCGGCCCGAGAAGATGGAATTTCTCGTGCCGTACACAGATCTGACCTACGGCGCCGATTCGCCGATGCGGAGCGTCGAGGCCGGCAACTACGTCTTCGTCGGCAAGGTGAACATCGACATTCTTCGTCCGCAGGAAATGGACGGACGGATCTTTACGCCGATGAACCGGCTGGACGACGTGAAATTGACGGGGAAGGGATCCTGAAGTGATGCGCCTTGCACGGATCCTGATGGTGATGACATTGACGCTTGGCGTGACGGACATGGCGTCTGCGCACAATGAGCGCGGCTACTTCGAGATCCGCAGCGGGGCCGGGCAGACCAATCCCGCGCCGACCATGGTGATCGCGGATGAAGCCGGGACGCTTTCCTACTATTCGCGCGGAAGAGATCTCGATCACAGTTCCCAGGGGCGCTATCTGGGCATCGGAAAATTCACGGTCGAATCGAGCGACGCCTATGCCCGGCAACTGGCGGATATCAAGCACGTGCTGAGCAAGCGCGATGCTGCAATCCGGGACGCAATCAATGCGGGCCCCGTTCTCTCCTATTCGTTCGACACGGACGGGCACCACTACGAAGGCGCCTTCAACTATCAGGCGGAAAAGCCTGTAAAGGACAAGGTCGTTGCGTTGTATTCGCTCGCGAAGGAACTGCTGAGCCACGGAAAACCGGAGATCAATATTCATCCTGCGTTCTCGATTCGCTCCGACTCGAATCGCTTGCTGGTCGAACTCGTGTTCAAGAACGAGGGCCGGGAGGAGGTGCTCATCGATGGTCCGGAAACGTGGACGGACGACCTTGCGATTCCGAGCCGGCAGTATGTCGAAATCCGGGGCAGCAACAGCGCGGGTGCCGACTTCAAGGTCCGCCTCGACACCAAGTATCTGACCGATGTGTCGCGTCGCTACGCCGGCGAAATCGTCGTCAAGCCGGGCGAAGTGACCCGCGTCGGGTTCGCGGTTCCCTATGGCGCGTTGTCGTTCGACAGCGATTCGTCGATTCAGCGAATGGAAACCGGCACGTACGATTTTGTCGGTCGCATGCAGGGCAATTTCGACAAACCCGACGAGATGTCCGGCAGGTTCTTCACGTGGACGGATCCGGTTCCGTCAGTCGTTTTGACGCGGGAGTGACGTGATGCAGATTGACCCCTCACCGTGCGCGGTGCCGTTACGTCGCGGCATGGAGCCGAACCGCTGCGACGATGATCGGCACGGCGCGAAGCCGACGATCAGAAAGGGAAAACCTGCGCGTCGAGCGGGAATCCGGACGGGCGGAATGGCGCAACGTGTACCGCGTTTCCTGGCGGCGGGACTTCTGTTCGGCGTGACGGCAGCCGCTTTGGCAGGAGAAGGCAGGGACTACTTCGTGATCGAAAACAGCCCGGGGCAGATCAAGCCTTCGCCTCGAATGAGTTTCCAGTTCAACGGCAATCGTGTTGCCTATTATTCGCGTGGACGGGATCTGGACCTCATGCCGCCGGCGAAGTACACGGGGATCGGAAAATACACGGGAGAACTGAACGATGGATACCGGCCGGAGATTGATCAGGTCAAGCGGATTCTGGCGAATCACGAAATCGAGTCGGTCCCGGGCCTGAATATCGGATCGGTCCTGAGATATTCATTCGATCAGAATGGAACGCGTTACCAGGGTGCTCTTCAGTATCGATCCAGCGACGAGATCAGCCGCAAGCTGGCGTTTTTCTACGACCTTGCGCAGGCTTTGCTCGAGCACGGCACGCCGGAAATCAATCTGCATCCGGAGTTCACCGTGCATTCCGCGTCGCGAAATCTGGTGGTTGATGTCGTGTTCAAGAATGACGGGGCACAGGAAGTCGTCATCGACGGCCCCGAGAAGTGGTCGCCGGAGCTTGTACGCCTGAACGCGCAATACCTCCAGATCAGCGCGCTCGGCGACTCCGGTGTCAAGTTCAAGGTCAGGCTGGTTGCCAAGTATCTGAGTGCCGCCTCCCGTTCCTATGCGTCGACGATTTCCGTCAAACCGGGGCAGCCAGTGAAGGTCGAATTCGTCGTCCCCTACACGGAGGTGACGTTCGATCCGGCTTCCTCTGCTCGGCAGATCCATGAGGGCACGTACCGGATTGGCGGCATGGCCAACCTCAACATACAGTCGCCCGACGAAATGACCGGAAAGGTGTTTACGCGTATGGATAGGCTGCCCGCTGTCGAACTGACCGAGCAGTAGTGCGAACGCCGAGCCTCCCGAATGAGTGCCTTGATTTAGAGACACCGCCCCCCGCGAACCCCGAACGAACCCATCATGTCGACCCAATCTGATCTCATCCAGGCATTTTTCGGCGGCCGGTCGCAGCACGACCGGTTTTTGTGGCTGACCACGCCGCTCGGCGCGGACAAGCTCGTCGCCGAGAGCCTGCACGGATGGGAGTCGCTCGATCGCGGCGGCTTCCGGTTCCAGGTCACCGCGCTGACCGAGCGTCCCGACGTGCCGCTCGACAAGCTGATCGGTGCGCCGATCCTCGTCGAATGGCAGGCCGCGGACGGGCAGGACGCAAGGCGCCCGTTCCACGGCCACGTGACCGCCGCCGAACTCGTCGGCTACAACGGCGGGCTCGCGCGCGTGCGGCTCGTGGTCGAACCGTGGCTCGCGCTGCTGCAACAACGCGTCGACAGCTACAACTTCGTGAACGCGAGCGTCGTCGACATCAGCGAGCAGATCTTCGCGCACTACGCGCGTGGCGCGATCGTGCCGGCGTGGCGCTGGGCGCTCGCCGACCCCGCCAAATACGCGAAACGCAGCCTGACCGCGCAGGCCGGCGAAGCGGACTTCGCGTTTCTCGAACGACTGTGGGCCGAAGAAGGCATCTTCTACTGGTTCGAACATGAAGGCGACGCGCACTCGGCGAGCCTCGGCAAGCACACGCTCGTCCTCAGCGACACGAACGAGCGGTTCGCGCCCGCTGAACCCGAACGCGTCGGCTTCCATCAGACGAGCGACGGCGATCCGCGCGGCGGTATCCGGCAGTTCCTGAACGCACGCCGTTGGCGCATCGGCAGCGTCGCGCGCGCGAGCTGGGATCATCGCAGCCTGTCGACGCGTCCGGCCGGCGTGCGCGCGACCGGCGCGGCGGTGCCGGGCGAGGATCGCGATGTCGCCGGCCCGTACGCGTTCCAGACCGCCGCGATCGGCGACCAGCGCGCGCAGCAGCAACTCGATGCACAGCGCGTGGCGGCGTTGCAGGCCGAAGGCAGCGGCACGCGTCGCGATCTGCGCCCGGGGCTGCGCTTCGCGATGTCGAATCATCCGTCGCTCGACGCATCGCACGCGTTCGTGTGCCTGCGCGTCGAGCACGACGCGCGGGCGAACGTGGGCGCCGACGTGCACGGCGCGATCGCGCAACGGCTCGGCGGAATTCCGCCGCTGCTCGATGCCACGCCCGGCGGGTACGGCAGCGCGCAGGCGCTGCATGCGGCGTTCGACGCGACGACGCACGACGGCGGCGCGCTCATGGACGGCGACGAGGTGTACCGGAACCGCTTCGCCGCGTTGCCGTTCGACCAGGCCTATCGGCCGCTGGCGCCGGACGGACACGGTGCGCGCGTGCATCCGGTCGCGGTGATGCCCGGCCCGCAGACGACGATCGTGGTCGGCGCGGGCGACCCGCTCCATACCGAGCGCGATCACCGGATCCGGATCCAGCATCACGCGCAGCGCGGACAGAATTCGGCGAGTCGCGAGGACCATCCGCGCACCGCGAATGCGCCGGCCGATCGCGGCGCCGGCACCTGGACGCGCATGGTGACGCCGGTGGGCGGCGACAACTGGGGCGGCGTGAGCGTGCCGCGCGTCGGCCAGGAAGTCTGGACCGAATGGCTCGAAGGCCAGCCGGACCGGCCGGTCGCGGTCGCCGCGCTCTATAACGGGCAGGGCAACACGGATGCGCAGCACAATGCGCTGGCGGGCGGTCCGAGCAGCAGCACGGCCAACGCGGCGGCGTGGTTTGCCGGCAATGACCATGCGGCCGTGCTGACCGGTTTCAAGACGCAGGACATGAGCGCGAGTCAGACCGGTGCGGCCGGCTCGCGTCAATTCATGCTCGACGACACGGCCGGCCAGGCGAGTGCGCGCCTGGCCACGACCGATCACGACAGCGGCCTGACGCTCGGGCACATCAAGCAGGTGCAGGACAACCGGCGTCTGGCCGATCGCGGCTACGGCGCCGAACTGTCGACGCAGGCGGCCGGTGCGCTGCGCGCTGGCGCCGGTTTGCTGATCAGCACGGCGCCCGGCGTGAACCAGATGGACGCGAGCGCCGCGAGCCAGGTGCTCGCGCAGCAACGCGAGATGCTGCAGGGGCTCGCGGATTTCGCGCGCAAGCAGGGCGCGGAGCCGGGCGCGAGCGCGGCGCAGCCCGGTACGGCAGCCGCCGGCGGCGCGACGCCGCCGCTCGCCGCCATCGACGGGTTGCAGCAGAGCCAGGCGTCGATCGGCGCGACGCGCGAAGGCAGCGGCGCGGGCGGTGCCGGCGGCGGCGGTGCGGTTGCGTGGAAGCATCCGCATCTCGTCGCGCACGGTGCGGCCGGCGTCGCCGCGCTGACGGCGCAGAGCCACGTCTGGACCTCGGGTACGCAAACCGTGCTGAGTGCCGGACGCGACGTGCAGGTCACGGTCCAGGGCAAGTCGAGCATCGTCGCGAAGGAAGGCATCGCGCTGTACACACACGGCACGGCGGGCGGCAGTCGCCCGGTGCCGGCCGCCGGCATCGCGCTGCACGCGGCGACGGGCGCCGTCACCGTGCAGGCGCAGAACGCCGGGACGCTCGACGCCAATGCGCAGCGCACGGTGACGGTGTCGAGCGCGCAGGCGAGCGTCGTGCTGCAGTCGCCGAAGCGGCTGCTGCTGACGGCCGCCAACGCATTCCTGAAGATGGAAGGCAACGACATCGTGATCGGCGCACCGGGCAAGGCGACCTTCCATGCGGCCCAGCACACGCTGACCGGCCCGCGTTCCGCGAACGTGCAGTTGCCGTCGATGAACAAGCCCGCGTGCGTCGAATGCATGCGGGATCTCGCGCATCGCCACGAAGCGATCGCCACGCGCGGGTGACGGCGATGACTGGGCTGATTCAGACATGGGAAACGATGGGTGCCGGCGAGCATGCTGCGTTTCCGGATACGCGTCGCTATCTGCTGACCGATGCGTCGCAACTGCCGATCAATGCGGCGCCGTGGCACGAATTGATCGCGCAGGGGCAGGTTCACAACGTGCTGCACGGCCAGCCCGAGGCGAGCAACCCCGAAGTCTGCGCGCTGTTGTGCGACTATCACGCGCCGCATGTCGCGGCGCTGCTCGAGCGGCACCTCGCGCGGCGGCCGTTCGCGTTTCTGTCGCTGGTCAGCGTCTATCCGCTCGACGAACTCGCGGCGAAGCTCGGCGTCAGGACGCGCGTGACGCTGCCCGACGATCGCGACGGCCTGCTGCGGTTCTACGACGCGGCGGTGTTCCAGACGCTGGCGGGTGCGCTGTCGGCGTCGCGCTATCAGGCGTTGCTGTCGCCGTGCGTGTCGTGGACCTGGGTGCGCCGTGACGGAACCGTCGGCACCGCGCAGCATCCGCGCCGGCACGAACGGATCTTCTATGCGCGCGTGGACGCGCGCGAGCTCGACGCACTGTGCCGCGACAGCCGGCCGGACGCGGTGATCGCCGAATTGCGGCGCAATGGCCGGATTGCCGTCGACGCCGATCCGTTCGAAACCTACGCGAGCATGCGCAACCTGTTCGGCCTGCTGGACGCACAGGGGCTGCACGACGACCGGCTCGCTTACCGGATCGGCGCGACGCTGGCGATGGTCGGCCACGTGCGGCTCGACGCGGCGATCGTCGCCGATTGCATCGCCGCGCATCGGAGCGATCACGATGCGTTGTGCGAGGCGTTGCTCGACCGTCTGATCGAGCAGGAGGATGCAGCGGATGCGGCGACGGAACAGGAGGCGCAGCGATGAGCGTGGCTGCACTGTTTTCATTACGCGGCCGGGCCGGGCGCATGCAATGGTGGAGCGTGACCGTGCCGTTGCTGGTCGCGGGTTCCGGGTTCGACGCGCTTGCGGATCTACCTGCCGCGCGGCGCATGGAAACGGTGGTCGATATCGCCGGATGGGCATTCGCGATCGCGATGATCTGGATGCTCGTGGCGGTGTCGGTCAGGCGCTGGCACGACATCGGCAAGTCAGGATGGTGGACGCTCGTCCATGCGATTCCCGTCGTCGGCGCGTTCGTCGCGATCGCGATGAACGGGTTCGTCCGCGGCGACGACGCACGCAACCGGTTTGATCCGCCGTTGCAGGGTGAAGGCAACAACGACGCAAGTTTGCGAGGGTATCGATGAAATTCAGAGCAGGGATGCACGTAGTGGCGCTGGTCGGGCTGGGTGTTCTGGCCGCATGCAGCAAGCACGGCGTCGACGTATCGGCGGAGCCGCATAACGTGTGCGTCACCGGATACAACGAGTACGGCCGCAAGCTTCACGAGTTCTGGCTCGACAACGAGCACAAGGCGGGATGCTTCGGCAATCCGTCGGCGCGGGAAGACGGCGAGGCATTCGGCGGCGGCGGCGGATTCGCGTGCGGCTGCAAGGTGACGCCCGGGCAGAAGGTGAAGCTGTTCTGGGAATTCGCGCAGCCGCTCGACGACATCCAGCGCGGCATTCAGCCCGAGCGCAAGACGATCGACGTGACGATTCCGCAGCCTCAATCGCCGACGTCGCGCTATCTGCGCGTGTACTTCCGCAAGAACGGTACCGCCGAGCTGCAGTGGGTGGACGACATGAACGCGCCCGAGCTCAAGCCGACGCAGGAGAAGTGAGCGCCATGGCCGAAATCAACCTGAAGAAGGACGCCGCGTCCGCGCAGACGGATCGCGTCAAGGCAGAGGCCGAGCAGATGTGCCCGGCATGCGAGCACATGCTGTGGGTGAGCTTCTATTTCGACGGATTCGGTTTCGGCGACAAGGACGGCCCGCGAACCAACATCCTGAAACTGTTCAACGCCGCGTACGACAAGAAGAACAAGAACATGCGGCGCTTCTACTATCCGGGGCTCGGCGCGGACTTCGAACCCGAGGCCGGCGTGTGGCGCGAGGTACTGAAGGACAAGGCGACGGATACCGCCAGCGAGAAGGCGCGCGACAAGCTCAAGGAGCAGACCGTCGACAAGGCCAGGGAAAAGGCGCAGAAAACCGCCGAGGACGCGTGGAAGCAGAGCGGCAAGATCAGGAATCCCACCTTGGGCAACCGCGTGAGCGACACGTTCGATACGCTGGTCGGCAAGGCGAAGGCGGGCATGGGCGACGCGCGCAAGCGGATCGAGCGCGCGATCGAGCGGCCCGGATCTGAGAAAAACCGGGCGCTGCGCTACCTGAGTCACGAATGGAAGGGTTTCTGGCGCGATGTCGTCAAGTATCCATACCGGATTCCGAAGGCCGTGCTGAAGGAGGTCGGCAAGGAAACGCTGGGCTCGCTGGCCGAGTCCTTCCAGCTTACGCGCGACACGAAGCTCGGCGCCGCGTTGTTCAATACGGGCGTGGATACGCGCCTGAAGGCAGCGGAAGAGGATTTCAAGGCGGCGGTGGCCGGCGCGAAGCAAGCGGGCACGGTGAACAAGGTTCACATCGCGATCTTCGGCTACGACATGGGCGGCGGCCTCGCGCTGGCGTTTGCCAAGCAGCTGCTGGAGGAGGTCGCCAAGGGCGGCAAGTACGACGGCGTGCCGATCGCGATCAAGTTCATGGGACTGTTCGACTGCGTGACGAACCGCTTCGACGACAACCTGCTGACGGGCTACATCCCGATGAGCAACGCGGTGTCGTCGGATCTGATCCTGTCGCCGGACATCGAGAAATGCGTGCACTACGCGGCCGCGCATGAATTGCGCGTGTACAAGCCGCTGACGATGCTCGGCGTCGATCCGGCCGACATGCGCGGCCGGCGCCAGGAGCGGCTGTTTCCGGGCGCGCAGGTGGATGTCGGCGGCGGCGCGATCGAAGGCGAGGACGGCATTTCCGACAAGCTGGCGCGCCTGCCGCTCGAGATGATGTACCACCGCGCGTACGGCGCGGGCCTGCCGATGCCGAGCCTGACCGCGCTGGCGAACGAGGACGGCGCGCTGTATCAGCAGATCGTCGCGCCGCAGGAGGTCCAGAGCTTCCAGCTCGACTACCGGATGGCCGTCAAGAAGCTCGTGTCGACAACGCGCGAGATTCCGCGGCTATCGCCGCTGGGCACGGGCCTCGGCTATCCGTCGGCAGCGCTGAAGCCGTCGACCGGGCCGCTCGATTTCCTCAACCCCAAGCCCGTGCCCGACCTGACGGACGGTTGCCGCGTGCCCGATCCGACACCGCCGCGCCCGGTCGTCGTGACCGACCTGCCGAAGGACATCCAGGGCGAGCTCAAGGGTCACATGGTCGTGTATATCCAGTGGCTGCGCATGTGGTACGACCGCTCGGAAAACCGCGCGGCCGCGGATCAGCGCAAGCCGGGCTGGCTGGGCGGCGCGGCCAATCCGCTGGCGTACGGGCGTTACGAGAAGCTGGTGCGCGAAATCGACTACCAGAAGCAGCACGGCACGCGCCCGATGTCCGGCTTCGATCAGAAGCAGGCGATGAAGCAGCTCGGCGGCGAACTGCCGGCGTCGATGTTCAATACCGACCCGCAGGCGCAGGCGCTGTTCTGGCTCTGGAACAATCCGGGCGAGCGCCTGCCGCAGGTCGAGGCGATGTATCCGCTGTTCGTGAAGCACGTGCACGACAGCATGGCCGAGAGCGACATCGAGGCGGTGTGGAGCCATCTCGTATCGATCAAGAACTACATGAATACGCGGGCGATGCAGAAGATCGCGACTGCGCCCGACAAGTCCTTCCTGGACCGCGTCGCGGACGTCTATCACTCGCTGGTGTCGTCGGTATCGACGCCGTCGGGCACGACAGTCGCCCGCTAGCCGCCAGCCTGCTGACGCACGCCGGTTGCCGACGCGCAACCGGCCGCTACGTTACTTCGAGATATACCAGAGCGCGTCGGTGCTGACGCGCGTGGCCGGCGTCGTCGCGGCGGGTGCCTGCGGCGTGGCGACAGGCGGCGGCGTGTTCGACGTCACCGCGGTGGGCCACGTGGCCGGCAGGTTCGACGTGGCCGGGGTACTCGGCGTGTTCGCCGTGTTCGCGGTCGATGCCGATCCCGACGTCGACGGCGTGTTCAGATACCACAGCGCATCGGCCGAGGCCGTGCGCTTTGCCGGCGCATTCGCGGCCTGTTTCGACGCGGGCGGCGTGGCGGCCGTGGCGGTGGCCGCGCCCGGACGCTGCGTTCCCGCTCCCGCTCCGGCCTGCGCCGTCATTCCGCCGGTGCCGGCCGCGCCGCGCTGCGCGCGCGCTTCGAACGGCCCGAGCTGGAAGATTAACGTTTGCGCGGGACGCGTCAGAACGGCATATGGGAACTGCAGCTCCCACGACATCAGCACGCGGCCCGACGACGTTTCGGTGAAGATCGCTGGCACGTGCTTCATGTCGCTGAACTGCACGTAGATCCGCGCGCCGTCGTCGAATACCTGCGTCGGTTTTGCCTGGTCGGCGCCCGTCACCGTCCATCCGAAGTTGTAGGTGCCGGCCGGGCCGGCGGGCCCGCCTTGCGGCGGCGGCGGTGCGGCCGGCGCGACCGTGCGCGGGCGCGTGACCTGCGGCGCCGCGACGTTCAGGCTCGCGAACGGGTTGTACGCCTGGGCCTGTTGCGGCGGCGTAAAGGAGGGCGGAAGGATGGGCATGGGAGTATCCGGCGAATCCGGCATGGTCCGGATTGCATCATAGACCTTGCGGGCATACGCGAGGCGCTTGTCGGGCGACGCGGCGTTGTACGCGCCGATCGCGTTCCAGTTGGCGCCGAGCTGGCGGATGTTCTGCGACAGGATCCACGCGCCGACATACGCGTTGGTGCACGCATCGAACAGGCTCTGCTGCGTGATGCCTTCGCGCGCGAGCGTCGGCAGCCACGTGCTGTTGATCTGCATCAGGCCGATGTCGACGGTGCCGTTCGTGTTGGTGTTGACCGCGTTCGGATTCATCCCCGATTCGACCTGCGCGATGCCGCGCAGCAGGCTGACGCTGACGTGCTGGAACGTGGCCGCGTCGTCGAGGCAGTCGGCCCGCGCGAGCCCGGGCAGCGCGCACGACATGACGAGCGCCGGGGCGAGCTTCAGCGTGGCGTGGCTGATCGAACGGATGGTCTGACGCGGCATGGCAGGATGAGGCGGAATCCGGCCGCCCGGTGCAAGGAAATTACGCAGACGCGAAGTGTGCCATAGCGAGCAGGCAAATGGCTCGCGTCAAACTTTCCTTTGCATTTGCCGGTGCGCGATCGCGGCTGGCATGCTGACGCGGCGCGTCAGTTGCACCGCGAACCCGGCACGGGAGGAAGCGCAAGCAAGGCGGTGCGGCACGCCGTTGCGCGGGGCCGGATATGACGACGGCGGCCGAAGCCGCCGTCGCGATGACGCCGCTGCCGGCCGCGCGGCGCGCAGCCGGCCGTCGTCGATCAGAAGCGGTGACGCAGGCCGAGGTTGACCATCGTCTGCGAGCTCGTGCCCGCGTAGCCGTACGAACCGATCGATGCCTGCGCGGCCATCGACCCGCCGCTGCCGTCGCCGGTCTGGCCGCTCGCGTGCTGGTACGCGGCGGTCAGGTACACGTCGGTGCGCTTCGACAGGTTGTAGTCTGCGCCGACCGATACCTGGTGATAGGTCGCCGACGTGTCGCCGCCGGAGCGCGTGTAGCTGTAGCCGAGACCGACGAGCAGCGCGCTGCTCGCCTGGTAGTTCACGAAACCTTGCCCGGTGTTGTAGTGCTCGTTCGAGTTGAACACCGAGCTCGCATCGCGACGGTACTGCGCGTTGCTGTAGCCGACGCCGAACGTGAACGGGCCGGCGACGTACTGGCCTGCAATGCGGGCGATGCCGATCGAGTGTGCGGTCGCATAGCCGTTGTTGATCGGGCCGTCGAAGGTGCCGTCCGACGAGCTGGTCCAGCCGCTGCGCAGCCCGTTCGTCGCGGGGCTGTTGGACGCGTGGAAGTAGCCGCCCGCGACGCTGAACGGCCCGTTGTTGTACGACACGGCGGCCGAATACGACTGCGCGGCGCCGGTGCTGCCGGCGATCCCGCCGAACGAGTACATTGCCGAGAACTGCAGGCCCGCGTACACGGCAGACGTGTACTTCACCGCGTTGTCGACGCGGAAGCTGTTGTCGTAGTTGTCGACGTCGCCCGCTGTCGCGAACGCGCTGCCGAGATAGTTGTCGGCGGTGATGCCCTGCACGAGGTCGATGAGAGGATCGTACTGGCGGCCGAACGTGAGCGTGCCGTAGCGGTCGCTCGACAGCCCGACGAACGCTTGCCGGCCGAACATGCGGCCGCCCTGGCCCAGCCGGCCATTGCTCGGGTCGAAGCCGTTCTCGAGCTGGAACAGCGCCGTCAGCCCGCCGCCGAGATCCTCGCTGCCTTTCACGCCCCAGCGGCTGCCGGCGAGATTGCCCGCGCTGCTGTTGCCGAGCATCCACGCGTTGTCCTTGCCCTGCGCGTGATTGACGTAGGTGATCGATGTGTCGATCACGCCATACAGCGTGACGCTCGATTGCGCGTGCGCGGCGGGGATCGCCGCGAATGACGCGAGCGAAATCAGCGAGAGGGTGGTGCGTTTCATTTCATCTCCTTGCGTATTGGCCGGCTTGCTTGAAGCGGATTGGCAGGAGACTACAGAGCCGTCGTCGGAGGGCAAAAATGAAATTCTCCAATGTGACCTAAAGCAGACAGATGCATGCTGCGGCAAGGTCTATTGAGAGATTCACATTATTGAGAATTGTGTATCAATCGATTTCGATTTCGAGACAACGCGATTCACGCATTGCCGGATTCGTGATAATTCAGGGCGATTTTCGGCGGAATTTCGATGGCTGGGCGTTTGTCGTCGATTCATCAATTCATTATTTATTGAATTGAATGGCGAGCGGCAGCCCGGATATGTTATTGGCGCGAGCGTCGCGCCCGCGCGTCGCATGCTGTCGCGCCATCGACACAGCCGCCAGCCGATAGCGCGGGTTGCCCGCACACTTCTGTATATAATAATCATTCTCATTTACAAAACTGCCGCCTGCGCACTCCGGAACCCGGCCATGTCCGCTGACAAGCTGTCCCTCCATCGAGAAATCGACGCCCTCTACGCAGGCCATCATGCGTGGCTGCGCGGCTGGCTGAGCCGGAAGCTCGGCTGTGCGCATCGCGCGGCCGATCTCGCGCACGACACCTTCATGCGGCTGCTGGCCCGCGACGAGCCGATCGGTGCCGACGAGCCGCGCGCGTTCCTGACGACGGTCGCGCAGCGCGTGCTGTCGAACCACTGGCGCCGCGAGCAGATCGAGCGCGCGTATCTCGACGTGCTCGCGCAGCGTCCCGACGCGTATGCGCCGTCACCGGAGGAGCGGGCCGTCGTGTTCGAGACGCTGCTCGAGATCGACCGGATGCTCGACGGACTGCCGCTCGCCGCAAAGCGCGCGTTCCTGCTTGCGCAGCTCGACGGGCTCACGCAGACCGAGATCGCGCGCGAGCTCGGGGTATCGCTGGCGACGGTGAAGCGCTATCTCGTGAAGGCCGGCACGCAGTGTTTCTTCGCGATGGCGGTCTGACCATGGCCGCCCCGGGTGTGCCGGCGGTGCCGCCGCAGGTCGCGCGTCGCGCGGTCGAATGGTGGGTCGACCGGCAGGCCGGCCGAACCGACGACGCGTTCGCGACCGCGCTCGCGCGCTGGCGCGCCGAGGATCCGGCGCACGACGCCGCCTGGCGTCATATCGAAACGATGGAAGGGCGGTTCGGCCGGCTCGCGGCCGGGCTCGACACGCAGGCCGCGCATGCGGCGCTGCTGCCGCCGCGTGCGGGCCGCCGCCGCGCGGCCGTGAAGGCGCTCACCGTGCTGCTGTTCTCGGGGGCTGCGGCCTGGATGGCCGACCCCGTGCGGCGCGCGGCGATCTGGCCGGCGGACCTGCGTACCGCGGTCGGCGAGCGGCGCACGGTGACGCTCGCGGATCGCACGGTCGTCGTGCTCGATACCGATAGCGCGCTCGACGTGCGCTTCGACGACACGGCACGCCGCCTGCGACTGCTGCGTGGCACGATCATGGTGACCAGCGGGCACGACGCTCGCACCCCCGCGCGGCCGCTCATGGTCGCGACCGCGCAAGGCGAGCTGCGCCCGCTCGGCACGCGCTTCGCGGTGCGGCAGCGCGACGGCGCGACGCGCGTCGAGGTGTTCGCGGGCGCCGTGCGCGTGCAGCCCGTCGCTGCGGCGGCCGGCACGCGCGTGATCGCGGCGGGCGAGGGCGCGGATTTCACGCACGACGCGATCGGCACGCCGGCGCCGCTCGATGCGTATGCGTCGGCATGGACGACCGGCATGCTCGTCGCATCGCGCATGCGTCTCGCGGATCTGGTTGCCGAGCTCGACCGCTATCGCCGCGGCAGCCTGCGTTGCGATGCGGCCGTGGCCGACCTGCGCGTGTCGGGCACCTATCCGCTCGACTATCCCGAGCGCGTGCTCGACACGCTGAAGGCGACTCTGCCGATCGACGTCGCGTACCTGACGCGCTACTGGGCGACGGTCGTGCCGGCCCGTTCGTGAGCGCACCAAAAAATAGTTTCGTTTCCCTGAGCTGTTTCTCGATGTTCGCGTGACATGAGTCATGAAAGCAGCATTGGCTCATCGTCCACCGACACCTCGATCATGGCTTCCATCCGTCTCACGCATCGGCGCCGTTCGGCGCCCGCCCGTCATCTGCCGCGCGCATCGCGCCGCGCCGAGTCCGCCGCACCTGCCGGAGCAGGCCGCCTGGCCCGCCGGCTGGCCGGCGCCGTCCTGCTGTCGGCGCTGCTGCCGCTGCCCGTGCTGGCCGATACCGACGCCGACGCGGCGAGCGCCGCGCCGCGCGCGTCGCGTCGCGCGTTCGACATCCCGGCAGGCCCGCTCGAAGCGGCGCTGAACCGGTTCGGGCGCGACGCGGGCATCCTGCTCGCGTTCCCCGCCGAACTGACCGCCGGCCGCACGAGCGGCGGCGTGCACGGCCAGTTCGACGTCGCCGGCGCGCTCGATCGCCTGCTGGCGGGCACGGGGCTCGTCGCGCTGCGCCAGCCGGGCGGCGGCTATACGCTGACGCGTGCGAACGGCTCGGTCGCACCGGTCGCGGCGGCCGGTACCGGCGCGGCCGCCGAACTGCCGACGATCATCGTGCGCGGCAGCGCGCTGCGCGCCGACAGCTACCGGCCGGCCAAGGAAGCGGGCGCGCTGCGCACCGACATCCCGTTGCTCGATACCGCGCAGGCCGTCAACGTCGTGTCCGCGCAGGTGCTGCGCGACCAGCGTCCGCGCAATCTCGACGACGCGCTCGGCAACGTGAGCGGCATCACGCAGGGCAACACGCTCGCGGGCACGCAGGACACGATCATGAAGCGCGGCTTCGGCGACAACCGCGACGGCTCGATCATGCACAACGGGATGCCGATCGTGCAGGGGCGCTCGTTCAACGCGGCGGTCGACACCGTCGAAGTGCTGAAGGGGCCGACGTCGCTGCTGTACGGGCTGATGGATCCGGGCGGCATCGTCAACGTGGTCAGCAAGCAGCCGCAACTCACGCGCTACAACGCGATTTCGCTCGGCGCGTCGACGTTCGGGCACGGCAAGAACGGCGGCAGCGCGACCTTCGACTCGACCGGGCCGATCGGCGATTCGCGGCTCGCGTACCGGCTGATCGTCGACCAGTCGAATGAGCAGTACTGGCGCAACTTCGGCGAATACCGGCAGACCTTCGTCGCGCCGTCGCTCGCGTGGTACGGCCGCGATACGCAGGTCGTCGTGTCCTACGAATACCGGAAGTTCCATTCGCCGTTCGATCGCGGTACCGCACTCGATCCGCGCACCAACGCGCCGCTCGACATTCCGGCGCGGCGGCGGATCGACGAGCCGTTCAACAACATGGACGGCGACTCGCAGCTCGCGCAGTTGAGCGTCGATCACCAGTTCAACGCGGACTGGAGCGCGCATTTCGGCTACAGCTACAACCGCGAGACCTATGACGCGAACCAGCTGCGCACGACCGGTGTCGATCCCGTGACGGGCACGCTGTCGCGCAGCAACGACGCGACGCACGGCTCGCTCAGCACCGACAGCTACGGCATCGGCTACGTGAACGGCAAGCTGACGCTCGCGGGGATGCGCCACGACGTGCAGGTCGGCTTCGATACCGAATACCGCCGCATCTATCGCAAGGACATGCTGCGCCAGGCGGTGAAGACGCCGTTCAGCTACGTCGATCCGGTGTACGGGCTGCTGTCGCCGTCGAGCACGGTGTCCGCGAGCGACAGCGACCAGACCGACACGCTGCACGATGCGTCCGCGTTCTTCCAGGACACCGTTCACCTGACCGACAAGTGGATCGTGTCGGGCGGGCTGCGCTACATCACGTACAACCAGGTCGCGGGGCGCGGCCGGCCGTTCAAGGCGAACACCGACCTGAGCGGCTCGAAGTGGCTGCCGCGCGCGGGCGTCGTCTACAAGTGGACCGATGCGTTCTCGCTGTACGGCAGCTATTCGCAGTCGCTGAAACCGTCGTCGTCGATCGCGCCGCTGGCGGGCGGGACCTTCGTGATCGACGGCGCGACGCCGCCCGAGGAGGCGACCGCGTGGGAAGTGGGCGGCAAGCTCGACTTGCCGGGCGGGATGACCGGCACGCTCGCGCTGTTCAACATCGACAAGAAGAACGTGCTCGTGTCGCAGTTCAACGATGCGACGAAGCTGACCGACTGGCGGACGTCGGGCAGGGCGCGTTCGCGCGGCGTCGAGCTCGATCTGTCGGGCAAGTTCGGCGAACGCGTGAACGTGATCGCGAGCTATGCGTACATCGATGCGAGGACGACCGAGGATCCGCGGTATGCGGGCAACCAGCTGTGGAACGTCGCGCGCCATACCGCGTCGCTCGCGGCCGTCTACGACGTCGGTACGCTGGTCGGCGGCGACGACCTGCGCGTCGGCGCGGCCGCGCGCTACGTCGGCGCGCGGCCCGGCGATTCGGCGAACAGCTTCACGCTGCCGTCGTACGTGCTCGCCGACGCGTTCGCGACGTACGACACGCGGCTCGGCAAGCAGAAGCTGTCGTTCCAGCTGAACGTGAAGAACCTGTTCAACCGCACGTACTACCCGTCGAGCGCGAATCGCTATTTCGTCGCGGTCGGCGACGCGCGACAGGTGTCGTTGCTGACGACGTTGAAGTTCTGAACGCGCAATCCACGCAATCCACTTGATTCACGCACTCGCCGCGCGTCGCGCATGACGGCGCGCGGCTTCGGAGAAGAACTGATGAACCGGAACATGAAGACCAGCGCCGTGCGCGCCCTGGCCGCCGGCACGCGGCGTCGCGCGTTGCGCTCGCTCGCGGGCGCGGCGCTCGCGTTGTGCACGGGCCTGTCGGCAAGCGCTCCCGCCGCCGCTGCCGATGCCGTCGTGGCGGCGCCGCCCGTCACGCGCGTCGCGATGCTCGTGCAGTTGCGCGGCCCGAACCTGAAGGTCGACGAACGCATCGGCCAGCACCTCGGCGAGCGTGGCTACGCGGTGCGCCTGATCGACGAGAACGCGACGCCCGATGCGGCGCGCGATGCCGACCTTGTCGTGATCTCGTCGACGGTGTCGTCGAAGAACGTGCGGCCCGGCTGGCGCACGCTCGACAAGCCGCTCGTCACGTGGGAGAACGATCTGCTCGACGACCTCGCGATGACGGGCAAGCGCCGCGACGTCGACTTCGGCGAAACGGGCAAGGAACGCTATCTGTGGCTCGTCAACGCGCCGCATCCGATCGCGGCCGGACTGCCGGCCGGCACGAGCAACGTGTACGGCAAGCAGGCGCCGATGAGCTGGGGCAAGCCGGGGCTCGGCGCGATCACGATCGCGACCGTGTACGGGCAGCCGGACAAGGCCGCGATCTTCGCGTACGAGAAGGGCGCGACGATGGACTACGAAACGCTCGCGCCGGCGCGCCGCGTGATGTTCTTCCTCGACAACGACACGTTCGCGAACCTGTCGCCGGCTGGCGTCGCACTGTTCGACGCGGCGGTCGACTGGGCGGCGGGGCGGCGCTGACGCAGCACTGTGCCGGGCGGCGCGCGTGTCACATGACCGGAGGCAGGCCGCCCCGGTCATCTGACACGCGTGCCCACGCGCACCGTCAGCGGCGATCGGCATGGAGTGCGAGAATGCGGGCATCGGCCGGCGCGCGTCGCGCCGCTCACCAGGGAACCCGTATGGATAGTCACATCGCTCCGGTGGAGCTGAAGAAAGCCTACCGTCTCCTCAACCACGGCCCGACCGTGCTCGTATCGGCCCGCCACGACGGCGTCGACAACGTGATGGCCGCCGCGTGGGCCTGCGCGCTCGATTTCCTGCCGCCGAAGCTGACGGTCGTGCTCGACAAGTCCGCGAAGACGCGCGAGCTCGTCGAGCGCAGCGGCACCTTCGTGATCCAGGTGCCGACGGCCGCGCAGTTGCAGCTCACGCATGCGGTCGGCAGCCACAGTCTCGCCGAGCGGCCGGACAAGCTGCGCGAAGCCGGCGTCACGCTGTTCGACGTCGCAGGCCACGACCTGCCGTTCGTCGCCGGCTGCTCCGGCTGGCTCGCGTGCAAGCTGATTCCCGAGCCGCACAACCAGCAGACCTACGACCTGTTCATCGGCGAGGTGGTCGGCGCATGGTCCGACACGCGCGTGTTCCGCGACGGCCACTGGTATTTCGAATCGGCCGATCCCGCGCTGCGCAGCCTGCACTACATCGCGGGCGGCAACTTCTATGCGATCGGCGAATCGCTGCACGTCGATCCGGAGCAGCCGGACTCGCAGTAAGCATCCGGCCCGCTGCCGGCCGTCGTGTCAGGCGCGCGGTTCACGCGCGCTGTTTCAAGGCCGCCAACATCACGTCGGCGAACGCCTGCGCGACGCGCGGCAGCGTGCGCCCGCGCTTCGCGACGAGCGCGATCGGCCGCACGAACGCGGGATCGTCGATCGGCTTCACGACGAGGTCGGGCTCGGCACGCACCTCGCGCGCGCTCGCCGGCAGGATCGTCACGCCGAGGCCGCCGCGCACCATCGCGACGGCCGTCATCATGTAGGTCGGCTCGCACGCGATGTCGGGCGTGCAGCCGGCCGCTTCCAGCGCGGCATCGACGACGCTGCGCACGCTCGTGCCCTGTGCGGTCAACACGAGCGGCACGGCGGCGACATCGGCGGTGCGCACGCGCCGCTTGCGCGCGAGCGGATGATCCTGCGGGCACACGGCGACGAGCTGGTCGGCGCCCGCATACAGCACGTCCAGCGACGCGTCGAACGTATCGCCGCCGGTCAGCCCGAGGTCAGCCTCCTCGTTGCGCACCAGCGCGGTGACGAGGCTCGCGACGCCGTCGCGAATCTCGAAGGCCGCGCGCGGCACGTCGCGCCGGAACGACTGGATCAGCTCCGGCAGCAAGCTCGACGCGAAGGTCGGCAGGCACGCAAGCCGCACCGTGCCGCTCGCGCCTTCGCCGAGCGCGCGCGCATCGCGCAGCACGCGCTCCATGTCGTCGAGCGAGCGCTGCAGGAGCGGCAGCAGTTCGCGCCCGGTCTGCGTGAGCGCGACGCTGCGGCTGTTGCGGTCGAACAGCCGCGCGCCGACGATTTCCTCGAGGCGCCGGATCTGCACGGTCAGCGCGGGCTGCGACAGGTGCAGGCGCGCGGCCGCGCGCGTGAAGTTGCCGGCGTGCGCGACGGTGACGAACGCGCGGATGTCGCGAAGGTTCAGATCCATAACGATTCGTGATTGCTGCGATCAAATCATTTCAATTGTGCTATCGCTGCGCCGACCTTACGCTCGTCTCCAACAAAAGACAAGGTAGGAGACACGGATGCTGCCGTTACTTGGGCTGGGCACGATCGTCGTGCTGCTGGCCGCGATTCTGTCCAGGCGCATGTCGCCGCTCGTCGCGCTGATCGTCGTGCCGATCGCGGCGTCGCTGCTCGGCGGCTTCGGGCTGCACACGAGCAAGTTCGTCATCGACGGGCTGAAGGGCCTCGCGCCCGTCGTCGGGATGTTCGTGTTCGCGATCCTCTATTTCGGGACGATCACCGACGCCGGCACGCTCGACCCGATCATCGACCGCATCCTGCGCGCGGTCGGCACGCGGCCCACGCGCATCGTGATGGGCACGACGCTGCTCGCGCTGCTGATCCACCTCGACGGCTCGGGCGCCGTGTGCTTTCTCGTGACGATTCCCGCGGTGCTGCCGCTGTACGACCGGCTGAGGATGGACCGCCGCGTGCTGGCCGCGGCCGTGTCGATGGCTGCGGGCATCAACTTCCTGCCGTGGACGGGGCCGATGATCCGCGCATCGGCGTCGCTGCACCTGCCGGTGTCGACGCTGTTCAATCCGCTGATTCCGGTGCAGGTGATCGGGCTCGTGTTCGTGTTCGGCGTCGCGTACTGGCTCGGGCGGCGCGAGGAGAAGCGGCTCGGCCTGTCGCGCGACGATGGGTCGATTCCGCTGCCCAAACGCGAGCTGACGCCCGACGAGCAGGCGCTGCGCCGGCCGCACCTGTTCTGGTTCAACCTCGTGCTGACGCTCGTCGTGCTCGGCACAATGGTCGTGATGGGCGAGAAGATCCCGCCCGCGATCATGTTCATGGTCGGGCTGTGCGTCGCGCTGATGGTGAACTACCCGGATGTCGACATGCAGAGAAAACGCATCGACGCCCATGCGCGCGCGGCGCTGATGATGGCCGGCATCCTGCTCGCGGCCGGCGTGTTCACCGGGATCATGCAGGGCAGCGGGATGCTGAAGGCGATGGCGCAGGCGGCGGTCGGTTTCGTGCCGCCGTCGATGGCCGGCCACATCCCGGTCGTGCTCGGCCTCGCGTCGATGCCGCTCAGCATGCTGTTCGATCCCGATTCGTTCTACTTCGGCGTGCTGCCGGTGATCGCGGAAGTGGCCGGCCAACTCGGCGTGCCGGCCGTGCAGGTCGGGCAGGCCGCGCTGCTCGGCCAGATGACGACCGGGTTTCCGGTCAGCCCGCTGACGCCCGCGACGTTCCTCGTCGTCGGCCTGTGCGGGATCGAGCTGGCCGAGCACCAGAAATTCACGTTTCCGCTGCTGTTCGGCGCATCGATCGTGATGACGATCGCGTGCGTCGTGCTGGGCATCTTTTGATTTTTCCCGGCGGCGCGCTCGCCGGACGACGGTACTGACATGACAGCAAAGCCTTCACACGAACGGCGCGTGCGCATCGGCGCGGGCGCCGGCTACTCGGGCGACCGGATCGAGCCCGCGGTCGAACTGGCCGAACACGGGCAGCTCGACTATCTCGTCTTCGAATGCCTGGCCGAGCGCACCATCGCGATTGCGCAGCAGGTACGGCGCAAGGACCCGGCGCTCGGCTACGATCCGCTGCTCGACGCGCGCATGCGCGCCGTGCTGCCGGTGGCGGCGGCCAGGCGCGTGCGCATCGTGTCGAACATGGGCGCCGCGAACCCGCGCGCGGCCGCGCGGCGCACCGCGCAGATCGCGCAGTCGCTCGGCCTCGCGGGGCTGAAGGTCGCGGCGGTCGAAGGCGACGACGTGCTCGACGTCGTGCTGCGCGGCGCGTTCCGCTTCGAGGAGTCGGGCGACGAAGTCGCCGCGTATCGCGACCGCATCGTGTCCGCGAACGCGTATCTCGGCGCCGCGCCGATCGTCGGCGCGCTCGCGGCCGGCGCGGACGTCGTGCTGACCGGGCGCGTCGCCGATCCGTCGCTGTTCGCCGCGCCGCTGATCCACGCGTTCGGCTGGCGGATGGACGACTGGGACACGCTCGGGCAGGCGACGGTCGTCGGCCATCTGCTCGAATGCGCGGGCCAGGTGACGGGCGGCTATTTCGCCGATCCCGGCTACAAGGACGTGCCGAATCTCGCGCGGCTCGGGTTTCCGATCGGTGAAGTCGAGGCCGACGGCTCGGTCGTGATCACCAAGGTGCCGCACGCCGGCGGCCGCGTGAGCGCGGCGACCTGCAAGGAACAGTTGCTGTACGAGATTCACGATCCGGCGCGCTACCTGCAGCCCGACGTCGTCGCGGATTTCACGGGCGTCGCCGTTGCCGAAGAGGCGCCGGACCGCGTGCGCGTGACGGGCGGACGCGGCACCGTGCGCACCGATACGCTGAAGGTGTCGGTCGCTTACGTCGACGGTCATATCGGCGAAGGGCAGATCTCGTACGGCGGGCCGGGCGCGCTGGAGCGCGCGCGTCTCGCGCTCGAGATCGTCCGCGAGCGGCTCGCGCTGACCGGCGTGGCCGCGACCGAGCTGCGCTTCGATCTGATTGGCGTGGATGCGCTGTACGGCGACGCGACGCATGTCGTGCGCGGCGAGCCGGCCGAAGTCCGCGTGCGGGTGGCCGGTCGAGCGGCGAGCGCCGCCGAGGCCGCGCGCATCGGCAACGAAGTCGAGACGCTTTATACGAACGGGCCGGCCGGCGGCGGCGGTGCGTTCAAGTCGACGCGCGAGGTGATCGCCGTGCAGTCGGTGTTGTTGCCGCGCACGGCCGTGACGCCGTCGTTTTCATTCGTGGAGGCCTGATGCAACTGCGTGAACTCGCGCATGCGCGCACCGGCGACAAGGGCAATACGCTGAACGTGTCGGTTATCTGCCACGACCCGCGTCACTATGAACATCTGCGTGCGTATCTCGATGCGCCGGCGGTAAAGGCGTGGCTCGCGGGCATCGTGCACGGCGAGGTCGTGCGCCATGAACTGCCGGCGCTCGCCGCGTTCAATTTCGTGTTGCGCGATGCGCTCGGCGGCGGCGTCACGCGTTCGCTCGCGCTCGACGCGCACGGCAAGTCGGTCAGCTCCGCGCTGCTGGCGATCGACGTGCCCGAGCCGGTGTGATGGTGTGCAGGCGGGAGCGCGCCGATGCCTCGGCACGGGCGCGCGCTCACGCTCACGGAATCAGCAGCTCGCGACGACCGTCCGCGTGCTCGATGCGTTCGCCGGCGATGTGCAGGCGCTGGTCGGCTCGATAGTCGTAGACCGCGCGCGACGCGGCGACCTGGTCGAGATCGAGTTCGACCGTGTGGCGCGATTCGCCGGTGCCGGCCTCGAACATCAGGTTGCCGAACGGATCGGCCGCGAGGCTGCCGCCCGCGAACACGACGTCGTGCGTGCTGCCGCCGACGCGGTTCGCGACCACCGCGAACACCTGGTTTTCCATCGCGCGTGCCGATACCGACGTGCGGTGCACCTGGCGGTACGGCTCCATGTTGCCGTCGGTGACGAGGATCAGCTGCGCGCCGAGCGCCGCGAGCGCGCGGCCGCTTTCCGGGAATTCGCTGTCGTAGCAGATCAGCAGGCCGATCCGCACGCCACGCCATTCGACGGTCGCGTAGCGGTCGCCGGGCAGCACGACGCCGCGCTCGGACACCCACAGATGGGTCTTGCGATAGTGCAGCGCGATGCCGTCCGGCGTGACGAACACGGTCGTGTTGTAGAAGCGCCCGCCGTCGCTCTCGATCAACCCGACCACCACCGCGACGTTGCGTGCCCGTGCGGCCGCGATCACCGCGCCGACGCTCGGGCCGTCGAGCGGCTCGGCCACACGCGCCAGATCGGCCGGATCGAGAAAGCCGGTGAGCTGCGCTTCCGGAAACATCACGATGTCGGTGCCGGGCGCGCAGGTGGCGATCGCGTCCAGCGTGCGCTGCAGGTTGTACGGCGTGTCGCCGTCGCGACCGGCGAGCTGGACGATGTCGAGCTTCAGTTTCATGGGCGGGTTCGGTGGCGGTGGTCCGTCGCGCAGGCGGCGGAACGGTTGGGAATGAGCGCCAGTATGCGCCGAACGCGCCGGTTTCCCCATCCCGCCGACGCGTTAACCCGTCGGGGGTATTGATCTCTGCACCGGCGCCGGTCGTGCGCCGCGGCCGCCGGGCCGCTCGTCACGTCTCGGTCTGCGCCTTCAGGAACAGCGAGAACAGCTCCGACTGCGAATTGATGTCGAGCTTCGCGTAGATGTTGCGGCGGTGCACCTTGACCGTTTCCGCCGAAATCGCCAGCTTGTTCGCGACTTCCTTGTTCGAGCGGCCGCTCAGGATCAGCCGGATCACGTCGAGCTCGCGCGCGGTGAGCGGCGTGCCGAGCCGCGCCATCGCGTGCTCGAAGCCGTCGCGTGCATCGGTGCCGGCCCGCCGCGGCGCCGCCGGTTCGGCCGGCGTGCGCTCGAACGCGAGCCGCTGGCGCATCAGCGCGGCGACCCATGGCCGGATCAGGTCGAGCAGCGCGACCTGCTCGGGGCTGAAGCGCCGCTTGCTGCCGAGCGACAGGCACAGCGTGCGCGCGGCATCGAGCACGACGTTGAACTGCACCTCGTCCTCGACCACGTTGTGCGTGAAGTAGAGCGTGTAGTACTCGGTGTCGCGAAAGCATTCGGGCGCGACGTCGGACAGCCGGAACAGGCCGCTGTTCGGTGCGTCGCGGTTCGCGATGTAGAACGGATCGAGCAGGTACAGCCCGTGCACGTAGTCGCGAAACAGCGGGTCGGGGCCGTCGCCTTCGTACGGGCACCCGGCGTACACCTGCGGGCGGCCGTCGCCGAACATCAGCACGACCCAGCTGTCGATCGCGACGTATTCCTCGATCAGTCGGGTCAGCGCGAGCCAGAACCCCGGCTGGTCGAGCGACTCGACGAGCCGTCCGACCGACCGGTGCCAGGCGATGTCCTGCAAGGTCAGATTCATGCGTGTGTGTCCGTGTCGGGCCGGACCGGTGCGCTGCACGCTTGCGATGCCGCGCCGTGCGTGTACGCTACGGGCTCGCGGGCAACGGCCCGCGCGTGCGGCAGGGGCCGCGCGCATCGACCGGATCCTGGAATGAAGAACGAGATCGTAACGCCGGCCGGCGCGAATGGCGAGGCTGTGCGCGGCCGCCGGCTCGCGGCTCCGCTCGCCGCGCTGGGCGCGCTTGCGGTATTCACCGCGCTGTCCGCGCTGTCGCCCGTCCACGCCGCCGAGCCGGCCCATCCGGATCGTCAGTTGCAACGGTTCATCCACGCTACGTACGGCAAGTGGCGCGCCGACCGCAAGGGCTGGCAAGCGGACGCGGGCGATTTCATCTACGCGTCGTGCGGATCGCTGCGTGTCGCAACGGCCGACGGCCCGCGCACGCTGCTCGCGATGTGCGGCGAGACCGAGGAAGCCGTGCAGAACGGGATGCCGGGGATGGACGCCGACGCCACGACGGGCACGATCGACCTGTACGTGCTGAAACCGGCGACGGACGGCAACGGGCTCGAACCGGTGTCGAAGCAGACGGGCATCGCGTCCGGCAAGCGCGGCGAGCCGGGCACGATGAGCATCCAGCGGCTCGGCCCGCACCTGTTCGGCTTCGTGATCGGCGACGCCGACTCGCGGCAGGGCTATACGCAGAGCCTTCGCTCGATCTGGCTGCCGTACGGCGACGCGCTGGCGCTGGCGGCGCCGCGCATCAACGAGGCGCTCGACAATGCGGAGTCGAACGAATGCGCGAACGCCCCCGCGCGCTGTGAGGAGCGCCGCTTCGCGATCGCGCCGGACCTGACCGACACCGGCATCGTCTATCCGCTGATCGTGACTGAAACCGGCACGCGCGGCGGCCGAGCGATTCACGTGCGCTACACGGTGAAGTTCGATGCGGCACGCGGCCGTTACATCGTGCCGAAGGCATTGCGCGACGGGTATTGAACTGTCGCGCACCGGAGCGGGCGGCGTCGCGCCGCCCGTGCATCACACGTACAGATAGCGCACGAGGTGGAAGAACACCGGCGCGGCGAAGCAGATCGAGTCGACCCGATCGAGCATCCCGCCGTGGCCCGCGATCATCGAGCCCCAGTCCTTGGTGCCGAGCGAGCGCTTCACGGCCGACAGCACGAGGCCGCCGACGAAGCCCGCGATCACGATCGCGAGCGAGATCCCGAACGCCGCGCCGAAACCGAACGGCGTCACGCGATACAGCGACGCGCCGCACAGCGTCGCGAGCAGGCCGCCGCCGATGAAGCCTTCGACCGTCTTCGACGGCGACAGCCGCGGCGCGATCTTGCGTCGCCCGAACAGTTTGCCGACCACGTACTGCAGCACGTCGCTGATCTGCACGACGAACAGGAAGAAGAACAGCAATAGCGCGTTCTGCCCCGCGTAGTGCGGAATGTCGAGGATCAGCACGGCCGGCGCGTGGCTCAGCCCGTACACGCACACCATCAGCGCCCAGTTGATCTTCGCGTTGCGGCTCAGGAATTCGCGCGTGTCCTGCGTGAGTGCCGACACCAGCGACATCGCGAAGAACAGGTGCACCGGCACGAAGATCGAGTACATCCCGTACCAGTTGATCCCGAGTAGCAGGTACTGCACCGGAATCGCGACGAAGAACGCGATGAAGAGCGTCGTGTGGTCGCTCGCGGTGGTCGGCGTGAGCGTGATGAATTCGCGCAGCGTCAGGTACGACAGCAGCGCGAACACGAGATACGTGACGTTGTTGCCGAGGCCGATCGCGATCACCATGATCGCGATCATCGCCCACCACGCGCGGATGCGCTGGTTCAGGTTGACGACGGTCGCGCTGGTGCCGCCGCTGCGCGCGCCGAGGATCGCGCCGATCACGGTCGCGAGCACCAGCACGCCGGTGACGCCCGCGACCAGTTCCCAGAAGAGAGTTCGCATGAAGGTGTCCGGAAAAGGGAGAGGAGGGCGCCGCGTTCAGCCGGCCGGCCGCTGCGGCGGCGCCAGCGCGACGATCGCGTCGCGCATGCGGGCGAGGAAGGTCGGCTTGTCTTCCTGGTCGCCGAGCGCGTCGTTCGCGCCGAAGTGCACCTTGCAGATCAGCGGCACGGGCCAGATCGCGCCCTTCGGCATGATGCGCTGCAGGTTCTCGAGATAGACCGGTGCGAGCGCGACGTCCGGAAACTCGGTCGCGAGATGGAACAGGCCGCTCTTGAACGGCTGCGGCAACACGTCGGCGCCGCGCGTGCCTTCCGGGAAGATGATGATCGAGTGGCCTTGCCGCAGCGCATCGCGTACCGGGTCGAGTGGGTCGCCGCCGTTCTCGCGGTGACGGTCGATCAGCACGACGTTCAGCAGTTTCTGCGCGATGTGGCGCTTCAGGTCGCCACTGTCCCAGTAGTCGCGCGCCGCGACGGGCCGCACGACCGCGCGCACGTGGCGCGGCAGCGCGGCGAGGATCGCGAGCGTGTCGATATGGCTCGTGTGGTTCGAGAAGTAGATCTTCTGCGTCGGTGAAGGCGGCGCCTGATGCCAGACCGGATACGCGCCGGCGACGAGCCGGACGATGGACAGCAGGAAATCGCGCTGCCAGACGTTCAGGATGTTCATCGGCGCCGCGCCTCCTGCGTGCATGCCCGCACCGCCACGCACGCGCGGCAGGCGGAATCCCGGAATGCCGGCGCGGCAGGATGCGCACCGGACGGCCATTGTTTAAGTATTTTCAAGTGCGTGGCTGCCTGTCGCTGGTCCGCGATGATCGGACGATCCGCCGGCGCACGTCGTGTCGCGGCGAACTCGCCGGTCGACGGCGTGATAATCGGCTGTTGCACGAGCGCCCGTCTGCAGTTCGAATGGATCGCGCCGCCCACGGGCCAGCGGATTATCGCGAGTTTCCGTCAAAAACGCCAGATTGCCCGGCGCGGCCGGACCGGGGGCGCGGCTTGACGCATCCGGGCCGCTCGGCGACGATTACGACCACCTGTTGAAAGCCGCCGCCCCGGTGGTTGCGCCGCCCGGGGCATGGCGGCTGCCAACGTGTCCGAACGTGCCGAACCAATAAAACGATGAGCCTCTACGCACTCAAACCGAAATTCCAGAACCGTCTGCGCCCGTTCGCGAATTCGCTTGCCGAACGCGGTGTCACCGCCAACCAGGTCACGCTGTTCGCGGCCGGCGGCTCGATCGTCGTCGGCGCGCTCGCGGGGCTCGGCGTGTTCGCCCGCGTGCTGTTCCTGCTGATTCCAGTCTGGCTGTTCGCGCGGATGGCGCTCAACGCGATCGACGGGATGCTCGCGCGCGAACACGGGCAGAAAAGCACGCTCGGCGCCTACCTGAACGAGCTCGGCGACATCGTGTCCGATATCGCGCTGGTGCTGCCGTTCCTCGCGATTCCCGCGTTCGCGCCGGCAGACGTCTGGCTGTTCGCGCTGACGGCGGTCATGGTCGAATGCGCGGGGCTGATCGGCCCGCTCGTCGGTGCGACGCGCCGCTACGACGGTCCGTTCGGCAAGAGCGACCGCGCGCTCGCGCTCGGCGCGTTCGCGCTGTGGATCGGCTTCGGTTTGCCGGTCGGCAGCGTCGCCGCCTGGCTGTGGCGCGCGCTGATCGTGCTGTCGCTTGTGACGGTGGTGCGGCGCGTGCAGGCCGGCAGCGCCGAAGCGGGTGGCTGACGGCGCCTGATCGACCGGCGCCGGAGGGCGGTGCCGCATGATTCGAATAACGAAACGAGAGAGATCGCATGAGCGCACGCACGGCCCGCGAGGCCGACTTCATCACGCACGACGGCGCAACGCTGTTCTATCGTCACTGGCCCGCGACCGCCCCGCGCTGCCGCGGCGCGATCGTGCTGCTGCATCGCGGCCACGAACATTCAGCGCGCGTCGCGCACCTGGTCGACGAACTCGACCTGCGGGACTTCGCGTTCTTCGCGTGGGATGCGCGCGGCCACGGCCGCTCGCCCGGCGCGTGCGGCTACAGCCCGAGCGCGGCCGCGTCGGTGCGCGACCTGCAGCGCTTCGTCGAGCATATCCGCGACACGCACGGCATCGCGATCGACGACATGGCGGTGGTCGGCCAGAGCGTCGGCGCGGTGCTCGCGGCCACCTGGGTACACGATTACGCGCCGCCGATCCGCTGTCTCGTCGTCGCGTCGCCGGCGTTCCACATCAAGCTGTACGTGCCGTTCGCGCGGCCGGGGCTGCGGCTGATGCACAAGCTGCGCGGGCTGTTCTACGTGAACAGCTATGTGAAACCGAAATTCCTCACGCACGATCCCGAACGGATCGCGAGCTATGCGGCCGACCCGCTGATCACGCGGCCGATCGCCGTGAACATGCTGCTCGACCTGCACGACACCGCGCAGCGGATCGTCGCCGACGCGGCCGCGATCACGGTGCCGACGCAACTGCTGATCTCGGGTGCCGACTGGGTCGTGCACCGCGACCCGCAGGACCGTTTCTTCGAGCGGCTCGGTGCCGCGCGCAAGGAGCGCATCGTGCTGCCGGGCTTCTATCACGACACGCTCGGCGAGCGCGACCGCGCGCAGGCGCTCGCGCCGCTGCGCGCGTTCGTGCTGCGCGAGTTCGATACGCCGAGCCCGCGCGTGTCGCTCGCCGACGCCGACCGGCGCGGCGCGTTCCACGACGAATACGCGGCGCTCGGCCGCCCGCCCGCGAACCCGTTCGCGCGCGCGTACTGGGCGCTCACGCGGGCCGGCCTGAAGGCCGGTGGCGCGCTGTCGGACGGCATCGCGCTCGGGCTGCGGCTCGGCTTCGATTCGGGTTCGACGCTCGACTACGTGTACCGCAACCGCGCGCAGGGCCGGTTCGGCGTCGGCGGGCTGATCGACCGCACCTATCTCGATTCGCCGGGCTGGGTCGGCATCCGTCAGCGCAAGGTGCATCTGCAGGAGCTGATCGGCGCGGCGATCGGCCGGCTGCGCGGCCATGGCGAACCGGTGCGGATCGTCGATATCGCGGCCGGGCACGGGCGCTACGTGCTCGACGCGATCGCGACGGCCGCCGAGCGCGACGGCGCAGCGCCCGACGACATCACGCTGCGCGACTACAGCCCGCCGAACGTCGAGGCCGGGCGTGTGCTGATCGCGCAGCGCGGCCTCGAGCCGATCGCGCGCTTCGAGCGCGGCGATGCGTTTGACGAAGCGTCGCTCGCGACGCTCGAGCCGCGCCCGACGCTGGCGATCGTGTCGGGGCTGTATGAACTGTTCGGCGAGAACGCGCTGATCGAGCGTTCGCTGCGCGGGCTTGCGCAGGCGGTTCCGCCCGGCGGCTATCTCGTCTATACGGGGCAGCCGTGGCATCCGCAGCTCGAATTCATCGCGCGCGCGCTGAACAATCATCGCGGCGACGCGACCTGGGTGATGCGCCGCCGCTCGCAGGCCGAGATGGACGAACTCGTCGCGCGCGCGGGTTTTCGCAAGCTCGACCAGCGGATCGACGAGATGGGCATCTTCACGGTCAGCCTCGCGCAGCGGGTCGACGCGTCATGAGCGCGCTCGGCGACGGCGCGGGCGGCGGTCTGGCCGCGCCGGCGGCCGGCGCGCGCGACGCGTCGTTCGCGCTGCGCGCCGGCTGGCTCGTGGCGATGGGCGCGGTGTTCTTCTCCACGTACGGCTTCGCGAACTGGCTCGCCGCGCGCCGCGCCGCGGTGCCGACCTTCGCGTTCGGCTGGGAGCACGCGATTCCGTTCGTGCCGTGGACCATCGTGCCGTACTGGTCGATCGACCTGCTGTATGCGCTGTCGTTCTTCTTCTGGACCCGCCGCGACGATCTGCTCGACCATGTGAAGCGGCTGTTGACCGTGCAGCTGGTGTCGGTCGCGTGCTTCGTCGCGTGGCCGCTGCGCTTTGGCTTCGCGCGGCCCGACGCCGGCGGCATGGCCGGTGCGCTGTTCACGCTGCTGATGGGGTTCGACAAGCCGTACAACCAGGCGCCGTCGCTGCACATCGGCCTGCTCGTCGTGTTGTGGGCCGTCTACGCGCGGCATCTGCGCGGCACGGCCGCGCGCATCGTGCTGCATCTGTGGTTCGCGGCGATCGGCGTGTCGGTGCTGACCACCTACCAGCATCACGCGATCGACGTGCCGACCGGCGCGGCCGTCGGCTGCTTCGCGCTGTTCCTGTTTCCGTTGCGTGACGCCGCGGGCCGCTTGCCGGATGCCACCGGCCGGCCGTCCGCCGCCGGCCGCGCGCTCGCGCGCCGCTATGCGCTCGGCGCGGCGCTGGTCGCGCTCGTGGCGTTTTACTGCGTGTCGCGTGCGCCGGGCTGGGCATTGGCTGCCGGGTGGGGCGCGCTGGCGCTCGCGTGCGTCGCGTGGGTCTACCGGCGCGGGGCGCCCGGCGCGTTCCAGAAGGACGACGCGGGCCGCTTCCCGGTGTTCATCGGCTGGCTGTTCGCGCCGACGATCGCCGGCGCCTTCGTCAATTCGCGCGTGTGGACGTTCCGGCAGGCGGCACCGGTGCGGATCGACGAGCGGGTGTCGATCGGCCGTGCGCCGACGACGCGCGACATGCGCCGCCACGGCTTCACGGCGCTCGTCGACCTGACGGCCGAGATGCCGCGCTGGGTCGCGGCCGACGCGTCGTTCGCGTATGCGACGGTGCCGCAGCTCGACCTCGTCGCGCCGACCGGCGCGCAGCTCGCGGCGGCCGTCGCGGCACTCGAACGCCTGCATGGCGAGGGGCGCGACGTGCTGGTCTGCTGCGCGCTCGGCTACGGCCGCAGCGTGCTGTGCGCGGCCGCGTGGCTCGCGGCGCGGCGCGGGCTCGGCGATGCGCGCGACGCGCTGGCGGCGGTACGGGCGGTGCGGCCGCGCGCGGTATGGTCGGACGACGGCGTGGCCGTGCTGCAGGCGTGGATCGACCACCGTCGCCTCACGGGAGGCGCGTGATGCGCGACCCGTCCGCACCGTTCCGGATCGCCGCCGCGCGCGGCGCGCTCGACGCGGGCGCATGGGCGATCGCGGCCGCGCTGGCCGCGGCCGGCGCGGGCTGGTGGATCGCGGCCGGCTGGGCGCCGGCGACCATCGCACGCGTGTTGCTGGCCGTGATCAGCACCGGCTCGGGGCTTGCCGCGCTGTGGTACGCGGTGCGCATCGAGATCGACCGGCGGCTGTTCGCCGCGCTGGCGCGCACGGCAGCGGGCGACGCGTCGGTCGACGACGGGCTCGCCGCGCTCGACCGCGCGCTTGCCGATCTCGGCTGGATCGACTCAGGGAAGGCCGGACGGGCGCTCGACGCGCGCGTGCGCGGCGCGGTCGGGCTGTGCCGGGCCGGCGTGCTGGTCGCGATCGTGCAGTGGGTCGTGGTCGGGGTGGCGATCGCGCTACCGCAGGTCGGCTGACGGTGCAGGGGCGACTGCCCGTCGCGCGCGGTTGCGGCGCCGGGCCGGCGCGCTCGGGTTACGTGTCAGGCGCGACCTGCCCGTTGGGTCCGCGCGCGCTTCACCTCGTACATCGCCTGGTCTGCATGCTCGATCAGCGCGTTCATGTCGGTGCCGTCGTCGGGCAGCATCGCGACGCCGACACTGACGCCGAGCCGCAGCGGATGCCCCTCGAACTCGAACGGTTCGCCGACCTGGCGTGCGAGCCGTGTGCGTTGCGCGTCCACGTCGTCGCGGCTGCCGACGTTCGGCAGGATCACCGCGAACTCGTCGCCGCCGATGCGCGCGACGGTATCCGAGCGCCGTACGGCGCCGAGCATGCGCGCGGCGATCTCGCGCAGCGCGGCATCGCCCGCGCGGTGGCCGTAGCCATCGTTGATCGGCTTCAGCCCGTCCATGTCGATGTTGAGAATGCCGAGCCGGTCGTTCGCGCGCAGGGCCGTATGCATCGACTGGCGCAGGCGGTCGTAGAACAGCGCGCGGTTCGGCAGGCCGGTGAGCGCGTCGTGCGTCGCGCGCAGGTACAGCTCGTTGGCCTCGTTGCGCGCCGCGTGGAACATCGCGGCGGCGATCAGGTCGGCCGTGAGCCTCAGCGTGGCGGCATCGGCGGCCGAGAAGCCGTCGACGTCCGGCGACATCACCTTCAGCACGCCGACCGTCGTGTCGGCATGCGTGAGCGGCATCACGAGCATCGAGCGCAGCCCGACCCGGCGGCACGCATCGCGGTCGACGCGCGGGTCGGCTTCCGAATCCGTGCAGTGCAGCAGCTCGCCGCGCGTCACGCACAGGCCCGACAGGCTGCCCGAGCGGCGCAACCGCAGCCCCAGCATGCCGGCGGCGGAGCCCGATGCGGCGCGGTACACCATGTCGTCGCCTTCGGCGAACTCGACCGCCGCGCCGCTCGCGCCCGTGAGTTGCGGCACCTGGTCGGTCACGTAAGCCATCACGCTGCCGAGGTCGAGGCCGAGTTTCGCGATCTCGGTCTGGGCGGCGATGATGCGCAGCAACGTGTCGGGGGACGGGGTGGTGGTGTCGGCGAATTGATCCAAGTCAGTTTTCCGTAATTTTTCCGTAAAGAAAGCGGGGCACCCGGCGCGAGCTTGCTGTAGCATATGCGCCGCTCACGCGGCAGCGCGTTCCGGGCGGTCCGCAACGGGCCGCAGCCGGCTTCCCGCCGGCTCACCGGGCCGCAAATCCGGCGGCGCCGGCAGTATGCCGGTCGGTCCGGCAGGCGGCAACGGCGTAATTCTTGCCATGCAATCGCCGTGCGCAGCATTTCCGACCGAATTGAGTTGTTTTTCGCGTCGTCAGCGCGAATCAGGGTGAGATTTGTCCTGATTCTGAGATAGTGTGACGATTGTGCGAGCACCGATGCCAGGTGCGCCATTTGACGGACCGGCAGCAGAAGAATGTGCCGCGTCGTTTCGATCAAGGCATTCAGGCCAGACTTAGAGGGGAAGCAGTGGGGATCTGCACTCACGGGCATAGCTGCTTTGCGCGCGTCGGTTGCGGCGCGCTTGAAAACCGGATGATTGCAACGATGCGGAGCCGCGCATGAAGCCGGTCGCGTCGCTGTTCGTCCTGTCGGTCGCCACGTTCGGCGCATTCCATGCGGCCGCGCTGTCGGCCGCGCCGATGCCGGCGGTGCCGGCGGCTGCGGCGCCCGCCGCCGGGGCGGCCACGCCCACGCTCGCCGCCGCGCCGTCGATGGCCAGCGCAGCGTCCGGCAGCCTGCCTGAGACGACCGTGCACCTGCCGTTCGCGTCGCTCGGTGCGTTCGATCCGGTGCGCCTGCGCGGCGCCGACGACGCGCGCACGATCAATGCGGGCGTGCGGCTCGATCGCGTCGTCACCGGCGCGCGGTTGCGCCTGACCTTCGCGTATTCGCCGTCACTCGTATTCCCGCTGTCGCACCTGAAGGTATCGATGAACGGCGAGGTCGTCGCGACCGTCCCGTTCGACGCCGCGCACGCGGGCCGCACGGTCACGCAGGAAATCCCGATCGATCCGCGCTACTTCTCGGATTTCAACCAGATCGGGCTGCGCCTGATCGCGCATTACACGCTCGATCACTGCGAAGAGCCGTCGAACTCGGCGTTGTGGGCCGACGTGAGCCCGACGAGCGAACTGATCCTCGACGAATCGCCGGTGCGCCTGCCGAACGATCTCGCGCTGCTGCCCGCGCCGTTCTTCGACCGGCGCGACAACGGGCTCCTGCGGCTGCCGTTCGTGCTGCCGGCGTCGCCCGACTCGGCGACGCTGCGCAGCGCCGGCGTGCTCGCGTCGTGGTTCGGCGCGCAGGCCGACTACCGGCAGGCGCGCTTCCCGGTCGCCTCGACGCTGCCGGCCGCCGACCAGGCGGTGGTGGTCGGCACGGCCGCCACGCTGCCGGCCGGCCTCGCGCTGCCGTCGATCAACGGCCCGCTGCTCGCCGTCGCCGACAACCCGGCCGCGCCGGGCCGCAAGCTGCTGGTCGTGACGGGCCGCTCGGCGGCCGAGGTCGACGACGCGGTCGCGACGCTGGTGCTCGGCCGCGCGGCGCTGTCGGGGCCGGCGGCGACGGTCGCGCACGTCGATCTCGGCGCGCCGCGCAAGCCGTACGACGCGCCGCGCTGGCTGCCGGTGAACCGTCCGATCGCGTTTCGCGAGCTGGTGTCGGATCCGCGCGAACTCGAGGTGCGCGGCACGTCGCCCGACGCGATCCGCCTGAACCTGCGCGTGCCGGCCGACCTCCATTCGTGGAACGGCTCGGGCGTGCCGATCACGCTGCGCTACCGCTACACGGCGCCGACCGTGCAGGACAACTCGACGCTCGCGGTCGAGATCAACGAGCAGCTCGTGAAGTCGTACCGGCTCGGGCCGGCCCATGCCGAAGACGCGCGCGGGCGCATGCAGCTGCCGTTGCTGTCGGTGCCGGAAGGGCGCGTGACGAGCGATGTCGACATCCCGGCGTTCCGGGTCGGCAGCGGCAACCAGCTGCAGTTCCGCTTCACGCTCGATTCGCAGAAGACGGGGCTTTGCTCGAGCACCGCGACCGAGCCGCAGCGGGCGGCGATCGATCCCGATTCGACGATCGACTTCTCGCACTTCGTCCACTACGCGCAATTGCCGAACCTCGCGTTCTTCGCGAACAGCGGTTTCCCGTTCACGCGTTTCGCGGACCTGTCGCAGACGGCCGTCGTCGTGCCCGACCGACCGTCGCCGCAGGAGCTCGAAGCCTACCTGACGATGCTCGGCCACATGGGGCAGTGGACCGGCTTTCCGGCGCTGCGCGTGGAGATCGCGCGGCCCGGCGACGTCGCCGCGCTGGCCGGCCGCAAGGACCTGCTCGTGATCGACGGCTCGCCGGCGTCGCCGCTGCTGTCGCACTGGCGTACGGCACTGCCGCTGTCGATCGACCAGCAGGCCGGCACGGGCGCGACGCGCATCGCGTTTTCGGTGAAGGAGCGCTGGCGCAACGGTGTCGGCCTGGCCGACGGCGGCGCACACATCGAACAGACGGGCCAGCTCGCGGCGCTTGCCGGGTTCGAGCTGCCGGGCAGCCATGGCCGCAGCGTCGTCGCGCTGACGGCGACCGACCAGGCGCGCCTGGCCGACCTGCTCGATGTATTCGAGAAGCCGGGCCTCGTGTCGCAGCTGCAGGGCGACCTCGCGCTGGTGCGGTCCGGGCAGGTCGACAGCCTGCGCGTCGGCGAGCCGTACGTGGTCGGCTTCGTGCCGTGGTATGCGCGCGTATGGACACACGCCGCGCGGCATCCGGTCGCGCTCGGCGTGGTCGGCGTCGTCGCGGGGCTGTTGCTCGCGCTCGGCGTGTTCAGCGTGCTGCAGCGAATCGCCGCGCGTCGCCGGGGGATGTAACGGATGGCGCGGGCAATCGCAAGGCGACGGGCCATGCAGCCGGCGCGGCGCGTCGGCACGACACTCGTGCTGGCCGTCGCGGCAGCGTGCGCGGCGGCCGGGACGGCCGGGCGTGCGCAGGCGGCGCCAGGCGGCGCGGCCGACGCGCAATGCAGCGCGGCATGGCCGCGCTGGGACGCGTTCAAGCGCGATTTCGTGTCGGCTGACGGCCGCGTGATCGACGTCGGCTCGGCCGATTCGCGCACGGTATCGGAGGGGCAGGCGTATGGACTGTTCTTCGCGCTGGTCGCGAACGACCGGCGCACGTTCGACACGGTCCTCGCATGGACCGAGAACAACCTCGCGCAGGGCGACCTGAGCGCGCACCTGCCGGCATGGCTGTGGGGCCGCGCGCCCGACGGCGCGTGGCGCGTGCTCGACGCGAACGCGGCGTCGGATGCCGACCTGTGGATCGCATACACGCTCGTCGAAGCCGGCAGGCTGTGGCGCGAGCGCAGCTATACCGCGCGCGGCGCGCTGCTCGCGAAGCGCGTGCTCGACGACGAAACGGCCAGCGTGCCGGACCTCGGCCTCACGCTGCTGCCGGGGCCCACCGGGTTCAAGCTGGCCGATGGCCGATGGCGCGTGAACCCCAGCTATTCGCCGCCGCAGGTGATCCGCGGGCTCGCCGCGCGCCTGCCCGACGAGCGCCGCTGGAGCGCGCTCGCGGCCAGCACCGGCCGCGTGCTGCTCGACACCGCGCCGAAGGGCTTTGCGCCGGACTGGGCGCTGTATCGCGCAGGGGCCGGCTTCGCCCCCGATCCGCAGACCCATGCGGAAAGCGCGTACAACGCGATTCGCGTGTACCTGTGGGCCGGCATGCTCGACCGTGCCGATCCGCTCGCCGCGCCGCTGCTCGCGCGGTTCGCGCCGTTCGCCGACTATATCGCCGCGCATGGCGCGCCGCCGGAGAAGGTCGACACGACGACCGGCGTCGCCGGGCCGAACGACGGCAACGGCGGCTTCTCCGCGGCGGCCGTGCCGTTTCTCGACGCGCGCGGCCAGCACGCGCTCGCCGATGCGCAGGCGGCCCGTGTCGAGGCGCTCGCGCGCCAGTCGGCGCCCGGCTACTACACGAGCGTGCTGACGCTGTTCGGCCTCGGCTGGCGCGACGGCCGCTACCGGTTCGGCGCGGACGGGGCGCTCGACGCACGCTGGGAGGGCCGTCCGTGCGCGGCCCGATGAAGCGCACCGCGCCGCGGGTGGCGGGATTCGCGTGGCTCGCGTCGTCGGTCTGCGTGGCCGCGCCGGCCGCGGCCGCCGTCGCGACGACGCCGAAAGCCGTTCCGCCGAAGGCCCCGTCGGCGCCGGTCACGGCCTCGGCCGATCGCGCCGACGCGCAGCGCCAGCTCGCGACCGCCCGCATGTGGGGCGACAAGCATCGCGACGACCTCGCGCGCGACGCGCTGCGCAAGGGGCTGCTGATCGCACCGGGCGATCCCGACCTGCTCGCCGAACAGATGCGCGTGCTGCTGCGCCTCGGCGACGCGCAAGGCGCGCAGGCCGCGCTCGCGCGCCTGCAGGCGCGCGCGCCCGCAGCGCCCGACACGCGGCGCGCGGCCGACGAATACCGCGTCGCGACGAGCGGGCGCGGCGAGATGGCGCAGATCCGCCTGCTCGCGCGCAGCGGCCGCGCCGACGAAGCGGCCCGGCGCATCGTCGCGCTGTTTCCGAACGGCGCGCCGTCCGGGGCGCTCGGCGCCGAGTACTACCAGATCGTCTCGAATGCGCCGGGCGGCCGCGAGCCGGCGATCGCGGCGCTGCGCCGCACGGTCGCGGCCGACCCGCAGGACACGAGCGCGGCGATGGCGCTCGCGCGGCTCCTGAACCAGCGCGACGCCACGCGCGCGGAAGCGAACCGGATCGCCTGGTCGCTCGCGAAGCGGGCCGACGCCGACCATACGGAAGCGATGGCCGTGTGGCGGCGCGTGCTGCAGTCGGCCGGTGCCGATCCCGCGTATCTCGAGGCATTGCATGCGTACCTGGCGCTGGTGCCGGACGACACCGAATTCCGCGATCGCATTGCCGAACTCGACCGGCAGCGCGACGCGCAGCACCGGCTGGAACGCGATCCCGACTACATCGCGCAGCAGCGCGGCTTGCAGGCGCTCGCGCGCGGCGACCTGGCCGGTGCCGATCCGCTGCTGGCCCGTGCCGCGCGTGCACGCGCCGACGATGCCGATGCGGTTGGCGGGCTCGGCCTGCTGCGGCTGCGCGAAGGCCGGCATGACGAAGCGCGCGCGCTGTTCGCGCGGGCCGCGACGCTCGCGACCGACCAGCGCGGCAAGTGGCAGGGCCTCGCGCGCACCGCGCAGTTCTGGGGGCTGCTGGCGCAAGGCCGCGCGGCGGCTTCGGCCGGGCGGCCGCAGGATGCCGAGCGCGCGGCGCGTGCCGCGCTCGCGATGCAGCCGGACAGCCCGGACGCGAAACTGCAGCTCGCCGATGCGCTGCTCGCGCAGCGCGACTGGGCGCGCGCGGAGCCGTTGCTGCGCGAATTTCTGGCCGCGCGTGCGCCGAACCTGTCGGCCGTGCGCGGCACGGCGACGCTGTACGAGAACACCGGCCGCGCGGACCGCATCGGCCCGCTGCTCGACGCGCTGCAGGGCCGCGTGACGGGCCGCGACGATCGCCGCGCGCTCGACGGGCTGCGCGCCGACCTGCTCGCGAGCCAGGCACGCGCGCTCGCGGACCAGGGCGAACGCGGGCCGGCCGCGCAACGCTACGAAGCGGCGGTGCGGGCGGCGCCCGACGCGCCGTGGACGCGCTTCGCGCTCGCGCGGCTGTATCGCGACATGGGCTTGTCGCAGCTCGGCCGCACGGTGATGGACGAAGGGCTCGCGCAGAGCGAGACGCCCGAGATGCGCTATGCGACCGCGCTGTATCGCAACTCGCTCGACGACATCGCGGGCGCGCAGGCCGCGCTTGGGGGCGTCGACGACGCGCATCGCTCGGACGGCATGCGCGCGCTCGCGCGCAAGCTCGACGCGGAAAGCGCGCTGGCCGACGCGCGCGGCGCGCTGGGCCGCGGCGACCGCGCGGCGTTCGCCGCGTCGCTCACGCATGCGCAGGCAAGCGCGCCGGACGATCCCGGCATGCTCGCCGCGATCGGTGCGCAGTGGATCGACGCGGGCGAGCCCGAGCGCGGCCTCGCGCCGTTGCGCGACTGGATCGCCGCGCATCCGCGCGACGCGGATCCCGACGTGCGGTTGCGCTACGGCGACCTGCTCGGCAGCGCGGGGCGCGACGACGCGCTCGCCGCATGGCTCGACGCGCTGCGCCGCGAACCGGCGCTGACGCCGGCGCAGATCGCGCGGATCGAGGACCAGTCGCTGCGGCTCGTGCTGCGGCAGACGGACGACGCGATCGCGCAACAGGACTATGCGCGGGCCCGCACGCTGCTCGAGCGCGCGAGCCCGGCCGGCCGCGCGGACAAGCGCTACGCGCTCGAACTGGCCGATCTCGAACGGGCGCAGGGGCGCTACGACGCGGCGCGCGACGCGCTCGTGCCGGTCGTCGCGCGCACGCCGGACGATGCCGATACGCAACTTGCGCTCGCGCGGATCGACGAGGACAGCGGTCAGCGTGCAGCTGCGCTCGCCCGCGTGCAGGCCGTGCTCGCGCGCACGCCGGACGACGACGTCGACACGCGGCTGTCGGTCGTGCGCCGCCTGAACGCGCTGCGTCGCCCGGACCAGGCCGCGCAGCTGACCGACCGGCTCCAGGCGGCGTACCCGGCGCGCCCCGACGTGACGGTCGCGGCCGGGCGCGTTGCCGAGGCGCAGGGCCGCTACGACGATGCGGCGTCGCTGTATCGGCGGTCGCTGTCGCAGGAACGTACGACGGGCGTGAGCCCGGGCCGCGACGGCCGCACGCCCGCACAGGCTGCGTTCGCGGATCTCGAACAGCGGCGCGACCCGGAGATCGAGATCGGCTGGCTGCCCGCGTACAAGTCGGGCGACGAGGGCATTTCCGCTTACCGCGCGCAGCAGGTGCCGATCTACCTGCAGGTGCCGGTGCGCTACGACGGGCACGCGTTCCTGCAGCTCGACACCGTGCATCTGGACGCGGGCACGCTCGATACGAGCGACCCGAACGCGTATTCGCTGAAAACCTTCGGCAGCTACGCGGCGCTCCACGCGCTGGCCGGGTCGTCACAGTTTCCGTTGAATCTGTTGGCCGCCGGATTGATCGCGCATCCGGTGGGCGACCTGCACCAGCCGATGACGGGCGTCGCGCTCGGCGCCGGCTATCGCACGGATGCGTGGCGCGTCGATCTCGGCACGTCACCGCTCGGCTTCCCGGTGCATTACCTGGTCGGCGGCGTGCGCTATCGCTTCGACGCGGGCCCGGCGAGCTTCACCGTGAACGCGTCTCGGCGGCCGGAAACGAGCAGTGTGCTGTCGTATGCGGGGATGCGCGATCCGTGGACGGGCGGAGTGTGGGGCGGCGTGCGCCGCGATGGCGTGAACCTGCGCGCATCGGTCGACGTCGGCCGCGTGAACCTGTTCGCGGAACTCGGCGCAGGCGTGCTGTCTGGCGAGAACGTCGAGCGCAACGCGGAAGTCACGCTGCGCTCGGGCTTCACGGTGCCCGTGTACGAACGGGCGACGATGAAGGTCAGCACGGGGCTGGTCGGCAATGCGTGGCACTACGCGCAGAACCTGCGTTACTACACGTACGGGCAGGGCGGCTACTACAGCCCGCAGCGCTACCTGTCGCTCGGCGTGCCGATCGAATGGGCCGGGCGGCGCGACGCGCTGTCGTGGGACCTGACCGTCACGGCCGGGATCTCGAACAGCTACGAGAAGGATTCGTTGTTCTACCCGACCTTCGGGAACCAGCGCGCGTTGCAGGAGGCGGCCGGTTTCGTCTACGCGGGCAGCTCGACGCGCGGCGTGTCGTTCTCGTACGGCGTGAACGGCATCGTCGAATACCGCGTGAATCCGCACCTGAGCGTCGGCGCGCAACTGCACGTCGACCGGTCGCACGACTACGCGCCGAGTTCGGCGCTCGTCTATCTGCGCTATGCGTTCGACGCGCGCGCGGAGCGCAGCTGGCTCGTCACGCCGACGCCAGTGCGGCTTTATTCGGATTACTAGGGGAACGCGTGAATACGGAAATCGATGCCACCCGTCCCGCGCTCGGCGCTGCCGGCCTGCTGGGCCGGCTGCGCCTGCTGCTGCGCATGGGTCCGGCCGGCGTTCGCGTCGGCCCGCTGAGCCGGCTCGCGATCGACGGGCTGCCCGATACGTGGACGCAACTGGAAGCGGGCGGCTTGTATACCGTCTATGCCGCCGCCGGTACGCCGGCGTGCGATGCGCTGGTGTGGGAGAGCGCGCGGCAGTCGCGCACGCGCAACGTGACCGTCGTGCTGTCCCGCGACGCGGCGCGCGTCGCCACGCAGCTGCAGGCGCACGGTTTCGCGGGCGGCGCGCAGCCGGCCGGCTGGCCGCGCAACCTGAACGTACTGGCGATGCCGCCGGTGCGCGAACTGGCCGACGGCGCTGCCGCGACGGAACCGGGCGCGCCGAGGCGCGCGGCGCCCGGGCCGTTCGCACGGCTCACGGGCGGCTTGCGCGCGATGAAGCGCTACGGCTTTCGCGCGCGTTCGCTGTATTTCATCGAAGGCGCGCAACGCTGGTTCAGCTGGGACGATCCGGCCGCACTCGCGGAAGAAGCGCATGCACTCGCCGACTGGTGCCGCACGCACCGGATCGCGCTGGTGCTGCTGGTCGACCCCGAGATCGTGCGCACCGGCGCCGATCCGGATACCGACGATCCGCCGCTCGTGCGCGATACGAATCGCGCGCCGCGCAGCGGCTTTCACGGCGTGTGCGCGGGGGTCGCGCAGTTGCAGCGCACGCACGGCGAGCTGCTGTGGGTCGTCGATTTCTGGCGCGCGGGCGACACGCTCGCGGCCGGCGAGGTGCGGCCGCTGCGCTTCGCGCCGGGCGGCCGGCTCGCGGCGATCGTCGACGGCGCCGCCGCCGAGCCGTCGCGCCGGATGAAGCTCGCGACCGACGAGGATCGCGTCGTCGTCAGCCGCGCGGTGCTCGACGACGCGGGCCGCGTGCCCGCCGACTGGGAAATCGTCGACGACAACGCGGCGGTCGTCGCCGCCTGTGCGCACGCGCAGGCCGCGACCGCGGTGCTCGCGTTCCGCTCGCATGCGCAGCTCGAAGCGCTGTGCGCGGCGGTTCACGCGCTGCGCCGGCAGTGCGGCGGTGCATTGAAGATCGCGGTGGTCGAACGCGACGAGGTGCTGCGCCAGCAGTTCGAGATGCTGCTGCTGAGCGTCGGCGCGAACCGCGTCGTCGCGCGCGACCTGCCGGCGTCGCGGATGCATGCCGCCGTGCATGCGCTGCGCGGGCAGCTCTATGCGCGGCCCGTCGCGCCCGACTATCGCGCGGCGCTCGCGGCCGCGCTCGGCGATTCGGTGCTCGGCTACCTGCCGGTCGGCGCGTTCTGCCTGCGGATTCGCGCGGTGCTCGATCGCGGCGCCGTGCTCGCGCTGCCGCACACGCTCGCGAAGATCGCGCTGTTGCCCGGCGTATCGCACGTCGATGCGCTGCGGCATTGCCGGCCGCGCCGCGCGGGCGACGTCGTGACGGCCGACGCCGGGCACCTGTACGTGTTCCTGTTCGCGTGCGAACCGGCCGACGCCGAGGAAGCGCTCGCGCGGATCTTCGACGTGCCGGTCGATACGCTGTCCGACCGGGTCGTGTGCCTCGCGGAGGGCAGCATCGACACCGAGCTAGATGCGCTGAAGACCGAGAACCGGCGAGCGCCGATCGCCGACTACAGCGACCTGTTCGCGGCAGCGAAGCCGCCCGGCGCGCCGGCCGAACGCACGAGCGACGGCGCGGCGAGCGCGGAAGCGGGCCACGTGGCCGGGTCGGCCGACCTGCACATCGATGTCGCGCCGCGACCCGTGGGCGGCGAGGACACCGTGCCGGCGGCAGACGCGCCGGCACCGTCCGCCGAATTTTCCGCCGCGCGTATGCGCGGCGCCATCCGCAGCGCGATGCCGCTGCGCAAGCCGGAGGGCCCATGATCGCCGAACTCGTCATCGGTTTCATCGTCGGCATCGCGATCGCGGTGCCGGTGTGGATCGTCGCGCAGCACCTGGGCCTCGGTCGCGGCTTTCATGCGCCGCGCGGGCTGCACCGGCGCGACACGGTGCCGTGCGAACTGGTGCCGGTCGCGCTGCGCGGGCGCCTGTTGCCCGATGCCGGCGGCGCCGGCAAGGCGGCGCCATGAAGACGATCGCGATCACGTCGACGACGGGCGGCGCCGGCCGCACGACGCTTGCCGGCGCGCTGGCGGTGCTGCTCGCGCGGCGCGGCCGGCCGGTGGTCGCGGTCGAGTTCGATCCGCAGAACCTGATGGGCGCGACGCTCGGGCTCGACACGCTGGCCGAGCACGGCCTCGCGCACAGCCTGCTCGGCGACCCCGCGCCATGGCACGCGCATACGTGGCGCAATGCCGACGGCGTGCTGTTCGTGCCGTACGGGCAGGTCGACGCGGCGGACGCCGCCGCCTGCGACGCGCGGCTCGCGGCGGATGCCGCGTGGCTGTCGCGCGCGCTCGGCGAAGTCGCGCTGCCGGCGGACGGCGTCGTGCTGGTCGACACCGCGCGCTATCCGTCGCCGCAGGCCGAGCACGCGATCCGCGCCGCGGACCTGACGCTCGTCGTCGTGCCGCCCGAACCGGCTGCGTGCGCGACGGTCGCCGCACGGCTCGACGCGCTGCGGGCCGGCGGCGACATGCAGATCGTCGTCAACCGGCTGAACCCGGCGCGTGACATGCAGCGCGATGCGATCGCGATGCTGCGCGCGGTTGCCGGGTCGGCGTCGATGCTCGAGCAGCGGATCCACCTCGACGCGGCGGTACCCGAAACGCTTGCGCGCGGTAGCTGGATCTTCGACGACGCGCCGTATTCGCAAACCTCGCACGACCTGAATGGCGTCGCGAACTGGGTCGATGCGTGGCTCGCGGCCGCCGCGGCCGGTCGCGCGGGAGCGTCGCGATGAAGCCCGCGTTCGCGCCGCGCTGGCGTGCTGCCGCCCGCAGCGTGATCGACTGGTGCGCGCGCGGGATCGGGCTGCCCGTGCAGCGCACGCTGCTCGACTGGCTCGTGCGGCTGTTCTTCCATGCGCCGCCGCCCGGCCGGCCCGATCCGGTGCGCCACGGGGTGCGCGCGGCGTTCCTGCGGCTCGCGCACGAGTGGGGCGTGCTGCAGCCGCTGAGTGTGCGCGAATGGCTGTGGCGCTCGATCGTACGCGCACCGCGTGCGGCCGACGGCCGGCCCGCGCGCGATCCGCTTGCGTGGTTCGACAAGTGCGTCGTGCCCGTCTACGTCGCGGCGCGCGCGCTCGGCATGCGCATCAACGCGCTGCTCGAGCGCCTGCCGTGGATGCGCTGGGGCGGCTGGCTCGACGCGCGCGCACACGGCGTCGGCCGGCACCGCTGGCTCGCGCCGCTGCTGCTGATCGCCGGCGCGCTGTTGTGGGCGGTGGCCGGGATGTCGCCGCTGATGCCCGGCGCGCAGTTCGCGTTCTTCGCGATCGTCGCGGTGCTGGCGCTCGCGCTGCGCCGCCTGCCGGGCCACCTGCCGACACTGGCGCTCGCGTCGCTCGCGCTGCTCGCGACGGCGCGCTACGTGTGGTGGCGCACGACCCAGACGCTCGATTTCCGCAGCCCGCTGGAGGCGTTCGCCGGCTACCTGCTGTACGGCGCCGAAGCCTATACGTGGATGATCCTGCTGCTCGGTTTCGTGCAGACCGCGTGGCCGCTCGACCGGCCGCTCGTGCCGCTGCCCGACGACCCCGACCGCTGGCCGAGCGTCGACATCTACATCCCGACCTACAACGAGCCGCTGTCGGTCGTGAAGCCGACCGTGTTCGCCGCGCAGAGCATCGACTGGCCGACCGAAAAGCTGCGCGTGTACCTGCTCGACGATGGCCGCCGCCCGGAGTTCGAGGCATTCGCGCAGGAGGCGGGGATCGGCTACCTGACCCGCGACGACAACCGCCACGCGAAGGCCGGCAACATCAACCGCGCACTGCCGAAGACGCACGGCGAATACATCGCGATCTTCGACTGCGATCACGTGCCGACGCGCTCGTTCCTGCAGACCACGATGGGCGTGTTCCTGCGCGACCCGAAATGCGCGCTGGTGCAGACGCCGCACCATTTCTTCTCGCCCGATCCGTTCGAGCGCAACCTCGGCACGTTCCGCGAGATCCCGAACGAGGGCAACCTGTTCTACGGGCTCGTGCAATCGGGCAACGACCTGTGGAACGCGACGTTCTTCTGCGGGTCGTGCGCGGTGCTCAAGCGTACCGCGCTGGAAGAAGTCGGTGGCGTCGCGGTCGAGACCGTGACCGAGGACGCGCACACCGCGCTCAAGCTGCATCGCCGCGGCTACACGTCCGCGTACCTGCCGACCGTGCAGGCCGCCGGCCTCGCGACCGAGAGCCTCGCGGGCCACGTGAAGCAGCGCACGCGCTGGGCGCGCGGGATGGCGCAGATCTTCCGCATCGACAACCCGTTCCTCGGGCGCGGGCTCGGCTTCGTGCAGCGGATCTGCTACGGCAACGCGATGCTGCATTTCTTCTACGGCATCCCGCGGCTGGTGTTCCTGACGATTCCGCTCGCGTACCTGTTCTTCCACCTGTACTTCATCAATGCATCGTCGATCGCGCTCGCGAGCTACGTCATCCCGTACCTGGTGCTCGCGAACGTCGCGAACTCGCGGATGCAGGGCCGCTACCGGCATTCGTTCTGGGCCGAGGTCTACGAATCGGTGCTCGCGTGGTACATCGCGCTGCCGACCACCGTCGCGTTCTTCAGCCCGCAGCACGGCAAGTTCAACGTGACCGACAAGGGCGGCAAGATCGACGAAGGCTACGTCGACTGGTCGACGTCGAAGCCGTATCTCGTGCTGTTCGCGGTGAACGTGCTCGCGATCCTTGCCGGGCTGTGGCGGCTCGTGGCAGATCAGGGCGACGAGGCGTCGACGATCCTGATCACGCTCGGCTGGACCGTGTACAACCTCGCGATGCTCGGCGCGGCGCTGGCCGTCGCGCGCGAGACCAAGCAGGTGCGCGTCACGCACCGGATCGCGATGCGCGTGCCGGCGACGCTGCTGCTCACCGACGGCTCGACGGCCGCATGCTTCACGAGCGACTACTCGACCGGCGGTCTCGGCCTCGAGGCCGTGCCGGGGCTGTCGCTCGCGGTCGGCGACACGCTGACGGTATGCGTGACGCGCGGCGACCGGCCGTTCCCGTTCCCGGTGCGCGTGAGCCGCGTGACGCCGACCCACGTCGGCGTGAGCTTCGAGGCGCTGACGCTCGAACAGGAGCGCCAGCTCGTGCAGTGCACGTTCGGCCGCGCGGACGCGTGGCTCGACTGGCACGCGTCCGCGCGTGTCGACACGCCGTTGCGCGGGCTGAAGGAAGTGCTGCGGGTGGGCTTGGACGGTTATGTGCGGATGTGGAAGGGCGCGGCGCGCGGCGTGCAGTCGATGCTGGCGCCGAAGCTCGATCGGGCGCGCGACTGACGCGCGCTCATCACGGAGTGGTTTAGATGACGTTCTGGAATCTGTATTTCATCCTGAAGTTCGCGCTGTTCGCGACCGGCCACCTGCAGCCGCTGTGGCTCGCGAACCTCGCGTTCGCAGTGGCGCTCGCGGCGAGCGCGCCGATCCGGCAGCGTGTGTGGCGCATCGTGCGGCTCGTTGCGGCGATCGCGATCGCGGTGCCGCTGCTCGCGCGCGAGCTGCATGCGCCGCCGCTCGCGCGTCTCGCCGACGCCGCGCGCGAGGTGAGCACGTTCCGCCTCGATTACTGGATGGAGCTGCTGCCGCGCCTGTTGCCGCCGGTGCTGGTGCTGACGGTGGTGGGCGCGCTGATCGTCTATTTCATCGTCAACCGCTGGGTGCGCGTCGCGACCTTCGTGCTGGCCGTGCTGGTCGTGATGCCGCTGTGGCAAGCCGGCAGCGGGCTGATGGCGCGCGTCGTCGCGCCGCTCCCGCAGCAGCAGGCCGACGCGACGGGCGGGCGTTCCGGCCAGCCCGAGGACCACAATGCGGCGCTCGCGACGTTCCGCGCGCAGGAGTCGCAGCGGCAGGTCGCGTTCGGTCATCTCGGCAGCGATCCGTCTGCCCAGTTCGACGTGATCGTGCTGCACATCTGCTCGCTGTCGTGGGACGACCTCGATGCCGCGAAGGTGCGCAATCATCCGATGCTGAGCCACTTCGACTACCTGTTCACGAACTTCAGCACGGCCGCGAGCTACAGCGGCCCGGCCGCGATCCGCGTGCTGCGCGCGAGCTGCGGGCAGGAAGCGCACGCGGACCTGTACAAGCCGGCGCCGCAGCAGTGCTACCTGTTCTCGCAGCTCGCGTCCGCCGGCTATACGGTGCAGTCGCTGCTGAACCACGACGGCCATTTCGACAACTTCCTGCAGGTCATTCACGACAACATCGGCGTGCCCGACGCGCCGCCGGTCTCGAACGCAGCCGTGCCGGTCGCGATGCATGCGTTCGACGGCTCGGCGATCAAGGACGATTACGCGACGCTCGCGAGCTGGTACACGCAGCGCGCGTCGGTGCCGGGGCCCGTCGCGCTGTACTACAACACGATCAGCATGCACGACGGCAACCGCGTGGTCGGGAGTGCGCTCACCAGCATCGATTCGTATCCGCAGCGCGCGACCAAGCTGATGAACGATTTCGACCGGCTCGCCGACCTGATCGCGCAGTCGGGCCGGCGCGCGGTGATCGTGTTCGTGCCCGAGCACGGCGCCGCGCTGCGCGGCGACAAGAACCAGATCGCGGGGCTGCGCGAGATTCCGACGCCGGGCGTGATTCACGGGCCGGTCGGCGTGCGGCTCGTCGGGTTCGCCGGCAATCACGGCACGGCGACGGTGATCGACCAGCCGACCAGCTTCCTTGCGCTCGCGCAGCTGCTGTCGAACCTCGTGTCGAACAGCCCGTTCAAGCCCGGCGTGACGCTCGCGCAATACGCGGCCGACCTGCCGCGCACGCGGATGGTCGGCGAGAATGAGGGCACGGTGACGATGCGGACGACCGCAGGCTATGCGGTCAAGACTCCGGACGGCGTATGGATCGACGAACAGTAAATGTTGGCGAAGGCGACGACGATCGCCTGTCGCAACCGAACGATGTGCTCGGCCTCGCGCGGCACCTGCCCGCGCTGGACCCGGCACGCTATGTCGACGAGCAGGCGCGGCGCGCGTTCGTCGAATCGCTCGACCGCTGGCCGGTGCTTGCGAAGCTGATGGGCTTGACGCGCTAAACGCACGGCAGGTAAACGCACAGCGGCCGGCGTGGATGCCGGCCGCTGTGCGTCGATGGACGGCCTTAGTGCGCCTTGCGTTCCGGCTGGTGCGTCCACTCGTTTTCTTCGCCCGGCACCTTGCCGAAGGTCTGCGCGGCCCACGCATTGCGGGCCGCTTCGATCTTGGCGCGCTCGCTCGACACGAAATTCCATTCGATGAACCGCTCGCCCGGCAGGTGCGCACCGCCGAGCAGCATCACGCGCGCGCCGCTCGCGCTGGCGAGCGCGACGCTCGCGCCGGGTTCGAGCACCGCCATCGTCGCGGGTGCGAGCGGCGTGCCGTCGATCGTCAGGTCGCCGTCGACCAGATACACGCCGCGCTCGTCGTGTTCCGCATCGAGCGCGAGCTGCCCGCCCGCCGCGAATTCCGCATACGCATAGAGCGTCGGCGAGAACACGGCGACCGGCGACGTGAGCCCGAACGCGGTGCCCGCGATCACGCGTACGGTCGCGCCGTCGCGCGTGAACGACGGCAGCGTGTCGGCCGCATGATGGACGAACGCGGGTGCGGTGTCCTCGTGCTCGACCGGCAGCGCGACCCAGGTCTGGATCCCGTGCACGGGCTGCTCGCGCGGCCGGTCCTCGTCGGGCGAACGTTCCGAATGGACGATGCCGCGGCCGGCCGTCATCCAGTTCACGTCGCCGGGCACGATCTTCTGCCGGAAGCCGAGGCTGTCGTGATGCATCAGCGTGCCGTCGAACAGGTAGGTGACGGTCGCGAGGCCGATGTGCGGATGCGGCAGCACGTCGATGCCGCGGCCGGCCGGCAGCACGGCCGGCCCCATCTCGTCGAAGAAGATGAACGGGCCGACGAGGCGCGCGGCGCGCGCGGGCAGCACGCGGCGCACGACGAGGTTGCCGATGTCGCTCTCGCGCGGCGTGAGCAGGGTCTTGATCGATGCGGACATGGTGAGGGTCTCGTGGTCGGAGGGCGATGCGTCAGGCGACTGCCGTGTCGATCGTGATCGGATGCGTGAGGATCTTGTGCACCGGGCATGCGTTCGCGATCTGCAGCAGGCGCTCGCGCTGTTCGTCCGACAGGTCGCCGTCGAGCGTGATGCGGCGCATGATCGTGCTGCCGGCGCTGCCCGATTCGTGCGCGAGCTTTACGTGCACTTCGGCGAGCGGCCAGCCCTTGCGTTGCGCGTACATCTTCAGCGTGATCGCGGTGCAGGCGCCGAGGCTCGACAGCAGCAGCGCGACGGGCGTCGGTGCCGTGTCGCCGCCGCCGAGCGACGCCGGTTCGTCGGCGCGCCACTGATGCACGCCATCGGTGAAATGGACCAGGTAATCGACCGAGCCGATGCTCGCTTCGACGGACAGTTCGCTCATTGCAATTCCATGTGGGGAAGGGGGGCGGGCCGGCGTCCGGCCGGCCGGGCGTTACGGTTCGAGCAGGCGCTGCAGCCGCAGTTCCTCGAAATCCAGCTCGGATTCTATGCGGTGCAGCACCGCGTCGTCGACCCGGCCGTCGCGATGCAGGTCGAGCAACGCGTCGCGCGACACGCCGACCAGCTCGAGCTCGACGCGCAGCATGCGCGCACGGATGTCGGCCGGCTCCGCGCCGTCGCGGTGCGCGCGTTCGTTGAAGGCGACCCGGCTCCGGTATTCGGTCAGCAGGCGGTCGAGCGACGCGCGTTCGAGGCCCGAGCCGCGCTGCTCGCGGGCGTCGAGCTCGGCGAGCGCCGCGCCGAACGTATGCGCGCGCACCGCATGCTCGGACATCGTGTGCCGCGCGGCCGGGCGCAGCTTCAGCACGCGGATCAGCGGCGCGAGCGTGCCGCCCTGCACGACCAGCGTCGCGATGATCAGCAGGAACGTGCTGAACAGGATCAGGTCGCGGCCGGGGAAGTTACCCGGCAGCGCGATCGCGGCGGCGAGGCTCACGACGCCGCGCATGCCGGACCAGCCGAGCACGACCGCCTCGCGCCACGACCACGCGGTGTGGCCTGCGCGCGGCGCGCGCAGGCGTCCCGGCAGCCACATCGCGACGAACACCCACACGACGCGCGCGGCGATCGCGGCGGCCGTCGCCGGCAGCGCGACGCGCAGGCCGGCCATCAGCACCGCGCCTTCGTGGTTCACGCCGGCGAGGATCGCGTGCAGCGCGAGGCCGATCAGGATGAACACGAGCGCGTCGAGCACGAACACGATCGCTTCCCAGGTCGCCTTCGCCTTGATCCGCAGGTCCGCGTCGAACACGCGATGCTGGCGCACGCCGAGCACGAGGCCGCAGGTCACGACCGACAGCACGCCCGAGCCGTGGACGGCTTCGGCGATCCCGTAGCTGCCCCACGCCATCGCGAAGGTCACGACGATGCCGAGCATCGGCTCGCGCAGGCGCTGCAGCACCCAGCACATCGCATGGCCGCACGCGAGGCCGACCGCGATGCCGATCAGCGTGAGCGAAAAGAACAGGCCGGTGGCGCTCGCGGTCGTGATCGTCACGGCCAGCGCGGCCGAGACGGCCATCTGGTACAGCAGCAGGCCGGATGCGTCGTTGACGAGGCTTTCGCCTTCGAGCACCGCGACCAGCCGCGCGGGCAGCGGATGACGCTGCAGGATCGCCTTCGCGGCGACCGCGTCGGGCGGCGACACGATCGCGCCGAGCGTGAAGCACGCGGCCCACGGCAACGCCGGGTTCATCGCATGCACGGCGAGCGCGACCGCGACGGTCGTGAACACCACCGCGCCGAGCGCGAGCGAGGCGATCGACGCGAGCTCGTGCCGGAACTCCTTCCACGCCGTATAGAAGCCGCTTGACATCAGCAGCGGCGGCAGCACGGCCGCGAGCAGCAGCGCCGGGTCCATGTCGGGCGTGCGCTTGCCCGCGACGGCCACCACGCAGCCGCCGAGCAGCAGCACGACGGCCGGCGGAATCGACACGCGTTCGGCGAGCCAGGTGAGCGCGCCCGCGCCGCAGATCAACAGCAGCAGGTAATGGAACAGCTCGACGTTGCTCATGCGCGGCGCATGCAGAGAGACTGCGTCACGACGGCTTGCGCTCGTTCGTGCTGCCGCCCGGCAGCGCGCCGAACATGTGCTGGCCGCACTTCGCGTCGCGCCATGCCGCGTTCAGCCGGTGGCCCGCGAGCATGCGCCGCGCGATGGGCAGGATCTGCTCGCCGGCCAGCATGCCGAGCAGGCCGGTGAGCGCGATGACCGGTGGCGCGGGCGAATTCACGCCGAGCGTGCCGTAGATCACGCCGGCGAGAATGCCGGCGAGCAGCGAGAAGACATACGGTTTCATGGTAAGCATTCCGTCATGGCCGACCGGTACCGGAGCGGCACCGTCAAGGTCTTGAAAGGGTATCGGGTTTGCGTGAAGAAAAAAAGGGCGAGCGTGCCCGAACGGACGCCGTTTCCGGAATTGCATCGATTCCGTTTCTTGGGTGTTCGCGCCGCGCGTTTGCGGATTAAATATTTCGAGCCGGATGACGATCCGGCGTGACGCACCTCCGGCTCCTCCCGTTCTCACGGTCGAGGCAAGCCCCCCTTTTTTTCGTTCACAGGACTCGATGCGCCATGAGCAATCCGAAGCTTGAAGTACTTACTCCGCAGAACAGCCAGCTGATCTTCATCGACCAGCAGCCGCAGATGGCGTTCGGTGTGCAGTCGATCGATCGCCAGACGTTGAAGAACAACGTCGTCGGGCTCGCGAAGGCAGCGAAGGCATTCAACATCCCGACCACCATCACGACGGTCGAGACCGAGAGCTTTTCGGGGCACACCTATCCCGAACTGCTCGACGTGTTCCCGAACCAGAAGACGCTCGAACGCACGTCGATGAACTCGTGGGACGACCAGAAGGTGCGCGACGCGCTGGCCGCGAACGGCCGCAAGAAGGTGATCGTGTCGGGCCTGTGGACCGAGGTCTGCAATACGACGTTCGCGCTCTGCGCGATGCTCGAAGGCGACTACGAGATCTACATGGTGGCCGATGCATCGGGTGGCACGTCGCAGGCCGCGCACGACTTCGCGATGCAGCGGATGGTGCAGGCGGGCGTGGTGCCGGTCACGTGGCAGCAGGTCATCCTGGAATGGCAGCGCGACTGGGCGCGCCGCGACACGTACGACGCGGTGATGGCGGTCGTGAAGGAGCATTCCGGCGCGTACGGGATGGGCGTCGACTACGCGTACACGATGGTCCACAAGGCGCCGCAGCGCACCGCGACGCCGCACGAGTCGATCCCGGCCGTGCCGGCGAAGTAACGCGCCGCCCGCCGTGATCGTCGCGGGCGGCGGCTGCCGTTCGCTCAGTCCACGGGCAGTGCCCACGGCGCGTGCGAGAAATGTTCGGCGAGGAAATCCAGCAGCACCGTCACCCGTGCGGCGCGCAGCATGCCGGGCGGCGTGACGAGGTTGACGTTGATGTCCGCGATCTTCCAGTCGTGCATCACTTCCTCGAGCTCGCCGCGCTGCAGCTCGTCCCACACCAGGAACTCGGGCTGCAGTGCGAGGCCGTGGCCGGCGACGAGCGCAGGGACGATCACGTCGGCGTTGTTGGTGCGGATGCGTCCGTGCACCGAGACGCCGACGTCCTCGCCCGATCCCGGATGGCGGAAGCGCCAGTACTCGGGGGTCGGCAGGTTCGTGTAGGTGAGGCACACGTGCTGTTCGATGTCGCGCGGATGCTCGGGCCGGCCGTGCCGGTCGAGATACGCGGGCGATGCGACGAGCGGCCGGCGCACCGCACACAGCTTGCGCGAGCGCAGCGACGAATCGCTGAGCTCGGCGATGCGGATCGCGACGTCGAAGCCGCCGGACACGATGTCGACGATGTGGTCGGTCAGCACGAGGTCGATGTCGACGCGCGGATAACGCTCGAGGAATGCGGGCAGCAGCGGCGACAGGTGGTGCAGCCCGAACGACATCGGCGCGTTCACGCGCACGAGGCCGTGCGGTTCGAGCGCCTGCGCGGTTGCCTCGCTCTCGATCAGTTCCGCGTCGGCGAGCAGGCGGATCGCGCGGTCGCGCAGCAGTTCGCCGGTTGGCGTGAGCGACAGCTTGCGCGACGTGCGGTACAGCAGCATCGCGCCGAGGCGCTTTTCGAGCCGCGCGATCGCCTTCGACACCGTCGGTTGCGACACGCCGAGCAGTTCCGCGGCCTTGGCGAACGAACCGGTTTCCGCGACGCGCGCAAAGATGGCCCAGGCTTCGAGATCAGGAAGGGTTTGCATGGTCGGACAGGGTGACAAGGAAGGGAGGCGGATGCGACGGCAGCGAAGCATGCAGCCGACGCGATGCGGGTCATTCTAATCCGGCCTGGAGAAAAAACGTTATGGAATCTTATCTATTGTCGTTGTCGGCCGGCGTGCTGATCGGCGTCGTGTACAGCGTGATCAAGGTGCGTTCGCCCGCGCCGCCGCTGATCGCGCTGATCGGCCTCGCCGGCATGCTGATCGGCGCGCAGGCCATCGGGCCCGTGCGTCACTGGCTCGGCTTCTGACCGCATCGAGGACCCTATATGAGCGCAACCGATAATCAACCGGATCTGATCCTGCACAACGGGCGCATCACGACGCTCGACCGTGCGAACCCCGTCGCCACCGCCGTGGCGATCAAGGATGGCCGCTTCGTCGCGGTCGGCAGCAACGCGGAAGTCATGCCGCTCGCCGGCCGCGCGACCAAGGTGGTCGACCTCGACGGCCGCGCCGTGCTGCCGGGCCTGACCGACAACCACACGCACGTGATTCGCGGCGGGCTGAACTACAACCTGGAGCTGCGCTGGGACGGCGTGCGCTCGCTCGCGGTCGCGATGGAGATGCTCAAGCAGCAGGTCGCGATCACGCCGGCGCCGCAGTGGGTGCGCGTGGTCGGCGGCTTCACCGAGCACCAGTTCGCGGAAAAGCGCCTGCCGACGATCGACGAGCTCAACGCGGCCGCGCCCGATACGCCGGTGTTCATCCTGCACCTGTACGATCGCGCGCTGCTGAACGCGGCCGCGCTGCGCGTGGTCGGCTATACGAAGGACACGCCGGAGCCGCCGGGCGGCACGATCCTGCGCGACGACGCGGGCAACCCGACGGGCCTGCTGCTCGCGAACCCGAACGCGACGATCCTCTACGCGACGCTCGCGAAGGGGCCGAAGCTGCCGTTCGAGTATCAGTACAACTCGACGCGTCACTTCATGCGCGAGCTGAACCGGCTCGGTGTGACGGGCGTGATTGACGCAGGCGGCGGTTCGCAGAATTACCCCGACGATTACGAAGTGATCCGCAAGCTGCACGACGCGGGCGAGATGACGATCCGGATCGCGTACAACCTGTTCACGCAGAAGCCGAATGCCGAGAAGGAAGACTTCGTGAACTGGACGAAGAGCGTCAAGTATCACGACGGCAGCGACTACTTCCGCCACAACGGCGCGGGCGAAATGCTGGTGTTCTCGGCGGCCGATTTCGAGGACTTCCGCGTCGCGCGTCCGGACCTGCCCGCGCAGATGGAAGACGATCTCGAAGGCGTGGTGCGCGTGCTCGCGCAGAACCGCTGGCCGTGGCGCATGCACGCGACCTATGACGAAACCATCAGCCGCGCGCTCGACGTGTTCGAGAAGGTGAACAAGGACATCCCGCTTGCCGGCCTGAACTGGTTCTTCGATCATGCGGAAACGATCTCGGAGCGCTCGATGGACAGGATCGCGGCGCTCGGCGGCGGCGTCGCGGTGCAGCACCGGATGGCGTACCAGGGCGAGTACTTCGTCGAGCGCTATGGCGCGCAGGCGGCCGAGGCGACGCCGCCCGTCGCGAAGATGCTCGGCAAGGGGCTCAAGGTGTCGGCCGGCACCGATGCGACGCGCGTGGCGTCGTACAACCCGTGGGTATCGCTCGCATGGCTCGTGACGGGCAAGACGGTCGGCGGCCTGCGGATGTATCCGCAGCGCAACCTGCTCGATCGCGAAACCGCGCTGCGGATGTGGACCGAGTACGTGACGTGGTTCTCGAACGAGGAGGGCAAGAAGGGGCGCATCGTGGTCGGGCAGCTCGCCGATCTGATGGTCCCGGACCGCGATTTCTTCACATGCGCAGAGGACGATATTGCCGACACGACGGCATTGCTGACGGTGGTCGGCGGGCGGATCGTGTGGGGCGCGGGGCCGTTCGCGTCGCACGACGCGCCGATTCCGCCCGCGATGCCGGACTGGTCGCCCGTGCGGGCCTACGGCGGCTACGGCGGCTGGGGCGCGACGCAGCGAGAGGGCGCGCCGCTGCAACGGGCCGCCGCCGCGGCGATGTGCGGCTGCGCGAGCGCGTGCGGCGTGCACGGCCATGCGCATGCGGGCGCGTGGGGCCGTGCGTTGCCGACCTCGGACGCGAAGGGCTTCTGGGGTGCGTTCGGCTGTTCGTGCTGGGCGGTCTGACATGGCGGCGCGCACCGTTCATGGCAACCCGGCATGGATTCGCGCGCTGCTGTCGCAGCCGTGGGTCCTGCCGCTCGCGCGTCTCGCGCTGGTGTCCGCCTATCTGCTCGGCGGTATCGCAAAGGCGCTCGATTTCGACGGCGCGGTCGCGGAGCAGGCGCATTTCGGCCTGCATCCGGCCGCGTTGTGGGCGGCGCTCGCGATCGCGGTCGAGATCGCCGGCTCGCTCTGCGTGGTGTTTCGCCGCTTCACGTGGCTCGGCGCCGGCAGCCTCGGCATGCTGACGCTCGTCGCGATGGTCGTGGCGAACGATTTCTGGAACCGTTCGGGCGCCGAACATTTCATGGCGCTCAACAGCTTTTTCGAGCATCTCGGGCTGATCGCGGCACTCGTGCTCGCGACCGTGCTCGACGATGCACGGCAACCGGCCGGCGACGGCCGCTCCATTCGATGACGATGCAACAACCAGGAAATCCCGTGATTAATTCCATTCGTTCAGTGCTGCTCGCCGCGACGCTCGCGAGCGGTCTCGCCGTCGTGCCTGCCGCGTTCGCGAAACCTCCCGTGCCGCCCGCGGGCACGCCGACGGTGGCCGTCGGTCCGCAGTACGACACGACGCACGTATGCGTGGCGCCCGAAGACTTCGACCGCTTCACCGACAGCGTCGTCGCGACGTTCGGCGGCAAGAAGTCGAAGCAGGGCGTGTTCCAGGTCACGCCGACACCGAGCCAGACGATGTCGCAGCTTGTGCTGACGCCGGTCGGCACGATCTCGGTGTTCGGCTTCAAGACGCCGATCCCGCATCCGTTCTGCGCGGAGCGTACCGGCTATCTCGTCACGGACATGGACGTCGCGGTGAAGTCGGCGCGCGAGCACGGCGCCGACGTGATCGTCGACACGTTCCCCGATCCGATCGGCCGCGATGCGATCATCGCGTGGGCGGGCGGCGTGAACATGCAGCTCTACTGGCATACCCAGGCGCCGAACTACGACGCGTTGCAGACCATCCCCGAGAATCGCGTCTATGTGTCGCCGCAAAGCGTGCGCAAGTTCGTGCACGATTTCGTCAAGTTCTCGAAAGGCAAGGTCGTGTCCGACAACCTGAAGGCGCCGGGCGTCGAGATCGGCCGGCCGAACGACACGTACCGCCGGATCCGCATCGAATCGGGCTTCGGCAAGATGACCGTGCTCGTGACGGACGGCCATCTGCCTTACCCGTTCGGCCGCGAAATGACGGGCTACGAAGTGTCCGATCTCGCCGCGACGCTGAAGCAGGCCGAAGCCGCGGGCGTGACCGTGCTCGTGCCGCCGTTCGCGTCGGACGGCCGCGATGCGGCGCTCGTGCAGTTCCCGGGCGGCTACGTCGCCGAGATCCACGCGAGCGCGCCGCGATGAAGCACGAGGACACGATCCTTGCCGCGGTGGCCGGCTTCGTCGACACGCTGAGCTTCGTTGCGCTGTTCGGGCTGTTCACCGCGCACGTGACCGGCAACTTCGTGCTGATCGGGGCGGGCATCGCGGGCTTCGGCCAGGGCGTCGTGCTGAAGCTCAGCGTGTTTCCGGCGTTCGTGTGCGGCGTGATCGCGAGCAGCCTGATCGCGCGGTCGATGTCCGCGCGGCCCGCCTGGCAGGGCACCCGCACGCTGCATGCGGTGCAGGCCGTGCTGCTGCTCGGCTTCTGCGCGGCCGGCGTGTGGGCGACGCCCGTCACGCAGCCCGACAGCCTGCCGGCGCTGGTGGCCGGCATCGTCGGCACGTTCGCGATGGGCGTGCAGAACGCGCACCCGCGCGTGATTCCGCGTGCCGGCGGCGTGCCGAATACGGTGATGACCGGCAACGTGACGCAGGCGATCCTCGACGTCGTCGACTTGCTGTCGGCCGGCACGGCGGACAGCGTGCGCGCAGCGGCGCGGGCCCGTTTCGGCAAGATGCTGCCGGCGATCGTCGCGTTCGCGCTCGGCGCGGCATGCGGTGCGCTCGGGTTCCGCTACGTCGGATTTCTGGCGCTGCTCGCGCCTGTGGCCGCGCTCGCGATGCTGGCGCTGGGTGCGGCGCAGGCGGCCGGTACCGTGACGCAGGAGCGCGCATGACCAGACTGGAGCAGGGGAGGCGCCGCGGCCGTGGCTTCGAGCGGGCCGCCCGCACGTCGATCGTTGCCGGGCTGCTGTTCGCGGGCGCCGACGCGGCGTTCGCGGAAACGATGGCGACATCGACTTCGGCATCGGCAGCCACCGACACCACCGCATCGACGTGCACGGCCAAGCGGCCGACCGTATTGTTCAACCGCTGGCAGGAAGACTGGTCGGTGCTCGCGAATCCGTGCGTGCCGCGCGCGCCGCTCGACGGGTTGAAATACATTCCGCTCGGCAACGATCCGGCATCCTATCTGTCGCTGGGTGTGAACCTGCGCGAGCGTCTGGAGACCAACGACGCGCCGCTGTTCGGGATCGGCTCCGCGCAATCGGATACGTACCTGATCCAGCGCGTCGAAGTGCATGCCGATGCGCACCTCGGCCAGCACTGGCAGTTCTTCGCGCAGTTGCAGGACGCGCGCGCGTTCGGCAAGAACACGGTGTCGCCGGTCGACAAGAACCCGCTCGATCTCGAACAGGCGTTCGCGACCTATACGGGCGCGCTCGGCGGCGGCACGTTCAAGTTCCGTGTCGGCCGGCAGGAGATGGCGTTCGACTTGCAGCGCTTCATCGCCGCACGCGACGGCCCGAACGTTCGGCAGGCGTTCGATGCGGTATGGGCCGATTACGAATACGGGAAGTGGCGCTTCATCGGCTATGCGACGCAACCGGTGCAGAACCGCAATGCATCCGATTTCGACGACGTGTCGAATCGCGATCTCACGTTCAGCGGCGTGCGCTTCGAGCGGCAGTCGGTCGGGCCGGGCGACCTGTCCGGCTACTGGTCGCGCTACAACCGCAGCAACGCGCGTTTCCTCGATGCGAGCGGCCGCGAGCGTCGCGACGTGTGGGACCTGCGCTACTCGGGCACGCAGGGCCGCTTCGACTGGGATCTCGAGACGATGCTGCAGACCGGAACGGTAGGCAACAACACGATCGGCGCGTGGGCCGTCGGATCGATCGCGGGCTACCGGCTCGATGCGCCGTGGTCGCCGCGCATCGCGCTGCAGGTCGACGCGGCATCGGGCGACCGGCATCCGCACGACGGCCGCGTCAGTACCTTCAATCCGCTGTTTCCGAACGGCTATTACTTCACGCTGGCGGGCTTCACCGGCTACTCGAACCTGATCCACGTGAAGCCGTCCGTGACGCTGAAGCCGTCGCCGAACCTGTCGCTGCTCGGCGCGCTCGGCTTCCAGTGGCGCGAGACGACCGGCGACGCCGTCTATCAGCAAGCCAACGCCGTGGTGCCCGGCACGGCCGGCAAGGGCGGCTTGTGGACGGGGATGTACGTGCAGCTGCGCGCGGACTGGACGATCGCCGCGAACCTGATCGGCGCGATCGAGGCCGTGCACTTCCAGGTCGGCAACGCGATCCGGCAGGCGGGCGGGCACAACGCGGACTACGCCGGCGTCGAGCTGAAGTACGGCTGGTGACGCAGCCGCGCGGCAACGCGCGCATGAAAAAGGGCGGCCCCGCGGGGCCGCCCTTCGTGCGTCAGTCCGACAGCGTTGCCGGCCCGTTCGCGATGATGATGCGATTACAGGTTCGGCGACAGCGCGAGCGCGTTCGTCAGGTCGCCCATCGCCTGGCCGCCGTTCGCTTTCAGCGCGTCGTCGCGCTGCTGCAGGCCTGCGAGGCGCGGCAGCGAGAAGCGGCGCGTGATGAAGCGCAGGATCGAACCCGTGTCGTACTGCGTGTGGTCCACGAAGCCCTTCTTCGCATACGGCGACACGATCAGTGCCGGAATGCGGGTGCCCGGGCCCCAGCGATCGGCGGTCGGCGGCGCGGCATGATCCCAGAAACCGCCGTTTTCGTCGTACGTGACGACGACGACCATGTTCTTCCACTGCGGGCTTGCCTGCAGGTGCGCGATCACGTCGGCGATGTGCTGGTCGCCGGAGGTGACGTCCGTGTAGCCCGGGTGCTCGTTCAGGTTGCCCTGCGGCTTGTAGAACGCGACTTGCGGCAGCGTGCCCGCGTCGATCGCCTTGATGAACTCGGCGCCGTTCGCGCCGCCGTCGAGCAGGTGCTGCGCGCGGCTCGCGGTGCCCGGTGCCTGGTTCGCGAAGTAGTTGAACGGCTGGTGGTGCGGCTGGAAGTTCGGCGTCGAGAGATCGGCGCCGTAGATCACGTTCGACGTACCGCTCTGACTCGCCTGCAGCGCCTGGCCCCATGCGCCGCCGTACCATGCCCACGACACGCCCGCGTTGGTCATCAGGTCGCCGATGTTGGTCGCCGTCTGCGGCGGCATCGTCGACGCATTGGCCGGGTCGGCGAGCAGCGGGTCGCCGCCCGTGGCCGCCTTGTTGCCGCTCGGCTGGTACGCCGGCTGCATCGTGTTGACGCCGTAGAAGTCAGGCGTCAGCGCGCCGTCGTTGACGAACTTCGGCGCGCCGCTCAGCGCGGAGGCCGGCGAGTTCGTGGCGACCTTCAGCGACTTGCCGTCGGCGTTCAGGACTGCGATCTTGCCGGCCGCCGGGCTCTTGTCGGCGTTCGCGTAGAACGGCGCACACGCGCAGATCAGGTACTGGTGGTTCAGGAACGAGCCACCGAACGCACCCATGAAGAAGTTGTCGGCCAGCACGTACTGCTGCGCGATCTTCCACAGCGGCAGCTTCGACGGATCCGCCGTGTAGTGGCCCATGGTTAGGCCGCCTGCATCGGTCCATGCGGCATACATGTCGTTCTTGCCGCCGTCGATCTGCATCTGGTCCTGGTAGAAGCGGTGCACGATGTCGCGCGTCGCGATGCTCATCGACTGATTGAAACCATTCGGATCGTCGATCGCGAACGCTGCGTTCGGCAGGTTCGCCGTCATCGCCTCGGTGACCGCTGGCGTGATGCCGGTCGCGGTCAGTCCGCCCCAGATCTTCGGCAGCGTCGCCATTGTCGAGCCGTCGCGATCCTTCTGCACCGAGTTCGCCGCCGTCGCGTTCTGCAGACCGTTCGCGCCCGGGAAGTTGCCGTACAGGTTGTCGAAGCTGCGGTTTTCCGCGTAGATCACGACGACGTTCTTGACGGTCGACAGGCCTTGCTGCGTGACATCGTCGCCGCCGCAGGCGGTCAGGCTGAGCGCGGCCGCGAGGGCGATCGGCGTGTAGCGAATCCAGGCGTGCTTCTTCATGCGATGTTCTCTCTTTCGTTGTTTGTCGCGTGTGGGAACCAGGGTGGCGTAGGGCCGGCGCACGAACCTCGGGGCACCGACCGGCTGCGCGCATTATCTGGAACCGATTTGACAGGCGGGTGTAGGGACGCTTTCAATTGACTGTCGGTTGAACGTCATGTAACGGTCACGGAACTGACATAAGCTCCGGCCGATTGCCCACCGCTACAAGAAGAACGACGATGCACAGCCTTCTGAAATCCTTCGCGTCCGCGCGATCGTTGATCCCTGCCGCGGCGACGCTCGCGCTGGTCGGCGGACTCGCGGCGCTCGCCGGTTGCGATGCGCACCCCGGTGCCGATGCATCGGCCGTCGCGATCGTGCCGGCGGCACAGGCCGCCCCGGCCGCTCCGGCAGTCGCGCCGGCCAGCCAGCCGCAGACGCGCGCGCAGGTATTCGAGGGCGTGAAGCAGATGACGGCGCTCGGCAAGCAGTTGTTCTTCGATCCGTCGCTGTCGGGGTCCGGCAAGCTGGCATGCGCGTCGTGTCATAGCGCCGCGCATGCATTCGGGCCGCCGAACGCGCTGTCGGTACAGCTCGGCGGCGACGACATGCACCGCACGGGTTTTCGCGCGGTGCCGTCGCTGAAGTACCTGCGCGGCATTCCGCCGTTCAGCGAGCACTTCCACGATTCACCGGACGAAGGTGACGAAAGCATCGACGCGGGTCCGACCGGCGGGCTGACCTGGGATGGTCGCGTCGATACGCGCGATGCACAGGCGCGCATTCCCCTCACGTCGCCATTCGAGATGAGCAGCTCGCCGGCGCGGGTCGCGAAGGCGGTTCGCGCCGCACCCTATGCCGACGCGTTCCGTAAGGCGTTCGGCGATCGGGTCCTCGGCGACGACCAGGCCACGTTCGGCGCGGTGCTGCGCGCGCTCGACGCATTCCAGCAGCAGCCGGCGCTGTTCGATCCGTACACGAGCAAGTACGACGCGTATCTGGCCGGCCACGCGCAGCTCACGCCCGCGGAGTTGCGCGGGTTGCAGCTGTTCAACGACGAGAAGAAGGGCAACTGCGCGAGCTGTCACGTGAGCCAGCGCACGCTCGAAGGCGGCCCGCCGCAGTTCAGCGATTTCGGCCTGATCGCGATCGCGGTGCCGCGCAACCGCGCGCTGCCGGTCAATCGCGATCCGCACTTTTACGACCTCGGCGCGTGCGGCCCCGAGCGCACCGACCTGAAGGGCCGCGACGAATTCTGCGGGCTGTTCCGCACGCCGTCGCTGCGCAACGTCGCGCTGCGCAAGACGTTCTTCCACAACGGCGTGTACCACTCGCTCGAGGACGTGATGCGCTTCTACGTCGAGCGCGACATCCATCCGGAGAAGTTTTATCCGGTCGTGCACGGCAAGGTGCAGGTCTACGACGACCTGCCGAAGCGCTACTGGCCGAACATCAACCGCGAGCCGCCGTTCGACCGCAAGCGCGGCGAACCGCCCGCGCTGAACGCGGCCGAGATCAAGGACGTGATCGCGTTCCTGAACACGCTGACTGACGGATATCAGCCCGCGGCGACGTCGGCGGCCCGCTAAAAGCGGCGCGTTGCAGCACGCATGCTATGCTCGCTCGCTGACAGGCGTGGCGCGTGCCGGTTCGCCGGCCGAGCGCCGCGCCGTTCGATCGAACATCCAAGGAGAACAAACACATGTCGATGCGTGCATCCCTTTCCGTCGTCACGCGCGTGCTGGCTGGCGCTGCATGCGCAGCCGCGATGCTGCCCGCGCATGCGCAAAGCAACCTGGGCTTCCTGAACGACACGCCGCTGGCCTACTTCAGCAAGACCGACCGCGCGTCGCTCACCAAGGCCGTCGTGCAGGTGCGCGATGACGGCAAGGACGGCGAGACCACGACGTGGCAGAGCAGCGGGCGCGGCACGCAGATCGATGCGAAGCTCACGCCGTCCACGTCCGACAGCGACGGCAAGACCTGCCGCGAGATCGCCACCGAAATTGCCGCGAAGGGCCAGACGATGACGCTCAAGCCCGTCTATTGCAAGACGGCCGCGGGCAAGTGGCAGCTGCAGAAGCGCTGAGCACGCGTGCAATGAGGCGCAGCGGTGCGCCGCGCACGGTATCGTGCGGCGTCGTGATTCTCGACGGGGCCGGTCGCGTGTTCCTCGCGCATGCGACGGACACCACCCACTGGGACATCCCGAAGGGGCAGGGAGAGCCCGGTGAGACGCCGGCCGACGCGGCGCTGCGGGAGCTGCGCGAGGAAACCGGCATCGAGTTCGCGCCGGCTCGGCTGCTCGATCTCGGCCGCTTCGCGTACCGTCACGACAAGGATCTGCACCTGTTCGCGGTGCAGGTGGCGGACGACGAGATCGATCCCGCGCACTGCACGTGCACGTCGCTGTTCCCGAGCCGTCGCGACGGCTCGCTGATTCCCGAGATGGATGCGTACCGCTGGACCGCGCCCGGCGACGTCGACGCGTATGCGAGCCGCAGCCTCGCGCGGCTGTTTCGCACGACGCTGTCGCTCGCGGATCTGCATCGGCGGCTGGCCGGCGCGTGAGCGCGGCGGCCTGCGCGGCCGCTTCGATCCCGCGCACGCAATAAAAAACCGACCCAGGGGGTCGGTTTTTTTTCGTCGCGCGACGGGCGGTGCAAGGCCGCCGCGCCGCGCGCGGAGCAGGCCGTCAGGCCGGCTTGCCCCAGCTGTCGCGCAGCCCGACGATCCGGTTGAACACGGGCTTGCCCGGTTTCGAATCGACGCGATCGGCGACGAAGTAGCCGTGACGCTCGAACTGGAGGCGCGTTTCCGGCGCAACGTCGCCAGCGCCCGGTTCGACATAGGCCTGCGTGATCTTCTTCGAATCCGGGTTGAGCGCCTCGAGGAAGTTCGCGCCGCCCGCGTCCGGGTGCGGCTCCTTGAACAACCGGTCATAGATTCGCACTTCGGCCGCCTGCGCATGCTTCGCGCTGACCCAGTGGATGTTGCCCTTGACCTTGTAGGTGTTTGCGCCTTCGGTGCCCGACTTGCTGTCCGGGAAGTAGTTGCAGTGCACGGCCGTCACGTTGCCGTCGGCGTCCTTGTCGAAGCCCGTGCACTCGATCACGTAGCCGTAGCGCAGGCGCACCTTGTTGCCCGGGAACAGGCGGAAATAGCCCTTCGGGGGGTTCTCGACGAAGTCCTCGCGTTCGATCCACAGCTCGCGCGAGATCGGGAACGTGCGCACGCCGCGGTCCGGGTGATGCGGATGCACGGGGGCCGTGCACGCTTCCTCGAGGTCTTCCGGATAGTTGTCGATCACGAGCTTCAGCGGATCGAGCACGGCGACCGAGCGCGGCGCCTTGTCGTCGAGGTCGTCGCGCAGCGCGCCTTCGAACACGCTCATGTCGATCCACGAATCGACCTTCGTCACGCCGATCCGCTCGCAGAACAGGTGGATGCTCTCCGGCGTGAAGCCGCGGCGGCGGATCCCGACGATCGTCGGCATGCGCGGGTCGTCCCAGCCTTCGACGTGCCCCTCGGTGACGAGCTGCAGCAGCTTGCGCTTGCTGGTTATCGCGTACGTGAGGTTCAGGCGCGAGAATTCGATCTGTTGCGGCAGCGGACGCGCAAACATGCCGGCTTCCGCGAGTTCGTTCAGCACCCAGTCGTACAGCGGGCGGTGATCCTCGAACTCGAGCGTGCACAGCGAATGCGTGATGCCTTCGAGCGCATCCGAGATGCAGTGCGTGTAGTCGTACATCGGATACACGCACCACGCGTCGCCGGTGCGGTAGTGGTGCGCGTAGCGGATCCGGTAGATCACCGGGTCGCGCATGTTCATGTTCGGCGAAGCCATGTCGATCTTCGCGCGCAGCACGTGCTCGCCTTCCTTGAACTCGCCGGCCTTCATCCGGCGGAACAGGTCGAGGTTTTCCTCGGGCGAGCGATCGCGGAACGGCGACGGCTTGCCGCCTTCGGTCAGCGAGCCTCGGTTCGCGCGCATTTCATCGGCGCTCTGGCTGTCGACGTAGGCCTTGCCGCGCTGGATCAGCAACTCGGCGAATTCGTACAGTTTGTCGTAGTAGTCGCTCGCGAAATACTGGTGATCGGTCGCGTCCTTGCGCCAGTCGAAGCCGAGCCAGCGCACCGCATCGACGATCGAGTCGACGTACTCGACGCTTTCCTTTTCCGGGTTCGTGTCGTCGAAGCGCAGGTGGCACACGCCGCCGTAGTCGCGCGCGACGCTGAAGTTCAGGCAGATGCTCTTCGCATGGCCGATGTGCAGATAACCGTTCGGCTCGGGCGGGAAGCGCGTCTCGACGCGGCCGCTCCATTTGCCGGTGCGGTTGTCGTCGTCGATGATATTGCGGATGAAGTTGGAAGCCGCGGGGGCGTCGTTGCGTTCGGTGCTCATGCGGTTGGCGTCAGGTTGTGTCGGCGCGTCGCGCCGGTTTAATCCTGTAATTCTACCTGACCGGGGTCCGTCCCGCGCGGGTTGCGGCGCGGCGCCGGCCAATTCGCGATGCGTACCGCAATATCTCGAGTGTGTGTCGGCTGTAACACGACGTAAATCGGATTGCCCGGCGCATTCGGGTTTTTCTATGATGGCTTTACCGATTCAACGCCGCCATTCGCAATTTTTGCCTGGCGGGAGGAAGCCAACAATCATGATGAAGAAGACCACTTTTCTCGTTCGTACCGCGGTAATCGTCGCGGCCTTGTCGCAACTCGGCGCATGCGCGATGACGCATACGCAGCGTAATGCCGGTATCGGCGCGGCCGCAGGCGGCGCGCTCGGCTACCTGATCACGGGCGGCCCGGTCGGCACGGTCGCCGGTGCGGCAGCAGGTGGCCTGGTCGGCGCCGGCGTGCGCTGATCGAAGCCGGCGGGCGCCTGCGCCGCAGGCGCCGCTGAACGCCGGCCGGTCGTGACGCCGGCCTGAACGCGTCACGATCTTCTCGACTATCACGCAATTTCACGCACATCCCCGGTTTTTGACAGGCAGCATCAGGGAGAGGAGGGTGTGCGACACTTCGTCGACGCCACATCATGACGCGCTGCGTCGACGAATCCTTCCATGAGCGACACCCCCGTTTTCATCCTGCCGGGCTACGCCAATTCGGGCCCGCTTCACTGGCAGAGCCGCTGGGAGCGTGCCGACGCGCGCTTCTCGCGGGTCGCGATGCCCGACTGGGACCGCGCGTTCCGCAACGGCTGGTGTCTCGCGCTCGACCGCGCGGTCGAAGCCGCGCGCGGGCCGGTGCTGATTGCCGGCCACAGTCTCGGCACGCTGACGACTGCGTGGTGGGCGACGCGCTATGCGCGCCCGGCCGCGCTCGCGAAAGTGCGCGGCGCATTGCTCGTCGC